>LFTQ01000007.1 GCA_001513545.1 Clostridia bacterium DTU068
GTTGTCAAGGATCAAGTCTGTTGGCTTGGAGCTAAAAAAACTAACTATATAGTACAAGGAGGAGAAACAATGGCCGATTATCGCAATATGTGGGATAACCTGGGGATGAACCTGGAAAGACATGACCTCTTATGTGAAGCACTGCCTGATGCCTTTCACCAAGTCTACATTTCCCAAGAGAACCGTCCCGAAGGGATGGACTATTATGATTTTGTTGTCGCAGAAATCCACGGGGTAAGGCCCGCGGAACTGGTTGAGCACAAGGAAAAAGGCGGTAAGGTTTTCGGCACTTTCTGTGTTTATGTACCTGATGAGATTATTTTTGCTGCCGGTGCCATCGCCACCGGTTTATGCGGAGGTTCACAGTTTTGGGTTCCGGCCGGGGAAAAGGTGCTGCCTGCCAATACCTGCCCTTTGATCAAAGCCTCAGTCGGTGCACGTCTTGATAAAACATGCCCCTTTTTCCGCCTGGCTGACATTTATATAGGTGAGACCACCTGCGATGGCAAGAAGAAGGCATGGGAGATATTAAATCAAGATGTTCCCGTTTATGTGATGGATCTCCCCCAGATGAAAAGAGAGAAAGATATTACAGCCTGGGCAGAAGAGATCAAAATGCTGCTCGAAAAAGTTGAAGAAGTGACAGGCAATAAAGTTACACCGGAGGCCTTGGCGGAAAACATAAAACTGATCAACCGCAAACGCAAGGCCTTAGAGCGGCTCTATAACACACGTAAAAACACACCTGTACCCATCAGCGGTAAAGATGCGCTGCTTATCAGCCAGATCGCTTTTTATGATGACCCTGAACGCTTTGCTACTAAAACCAATGAGTTATGTGATGAACTTGAGAAAAGAGTAGCCGAGGTCCAGGGGGTTTTCCCGGCAGATGCACCGCGCATCATGATCACCGGAACACCGATGGCTATTCCTAACTGGAAACTCCATCACATCATCGAGACCTGCGGTGCACCAGTTGTTGTTGAAGAAACATGTACAGGGGTTCGCTATTTTGAAAACCAGGTGGATGAGGCTGGAACAACCCTGGAAGAGCAGATTCAGGCTCTGGCTGAAAGGTATATGAAGATCAACTGTGCCTGCTTCACGCCGAACCAAGGGAGGATCGATGACATCCTGCGATTGGTCAAGGAATACAATGTAGATGGAGTTATCGACTGCAATTTACAATTCTGTGGCCTTTATTCCACAGAAAGCTATCTTGTCCAGCAGGCTCTTAAAAATGCAGGTATACCTGTGATGCATCTGGAGACCGACTACAGTGAACAGGACTCAGAACAGATCAGAACCCGTGTGCAGGCTTTCCTGGAGATGTTGGGAAAGTAAATAAAGCAGTGGAAGCGAATGCTGTTTTTGATTACTATATACTCTTTCCCAATCATCATGAAGGATTACACCTGCACAAGGAACTCAAAAAAGCAGGGGTAAAGTGCCGCATTGCACCCACACCCCGTGAAGCAAGCAGTTTTTGCGGGATATCCCTTTTAGTGACCGAAGAAAATCTCGATTCAGCTAAAAAGGTGATTGACAGTTGCGGTGTCAAAATCGAGGGAATAGCCCGCATACGCCGCAAATACTAGTAATAAAAAAGCTCAGGTTCG
>LFTQ01000064.1 GCA_001513545.1 Clostridia bacterium DTU068
GAACTCCTGACAAAAGGTGCTCAGGATGTACTGGGAGCGGCCTTTGCTGTGGAGACTGATCCCTTAAAGACTGCAGAATTGATCATAGAGCACATCACAGCCAAGAGAAAAGGGTTGGGGCTGGAAGCCTGATCAAGGAAGGTTTCAGATTTGAATCATTAAAATATCACATAAAACCTCATAGCTGCCTATGGGGTTTTATGTGTTTAACAAGGAAAATAAACAGAAAATATCGTATATATCTAATTAATAATTGTCACAGGATAGGGGGCATTTACTTGTCACTGGTACTAGGAATAGACACAGGTGGGACTTACACCGATGGGATTATTCTTGATGTGACCAATCAAAAGGTTGTCGCTAAAGCTAAAGTGCTTACTACTCATGATGATTTAAACACATGTATTACAGAATGTTTTCGGGAACTAAAATGTGATGCTGTACATGATGTCAAAATGATAGCCTTATCTACTACTCTGGCAACCAATGCAGTAGTAGAGGGGCGCGGTGGTGAAGTTGGCCTTTTGTTGATCGGCAGTGAGCCCATCGACAAACTTCCAGCCGCTATTTGTGAAATCATCAAGGGCGGACATGATGCAGCCGGCAAACCCCAGACAGAATTGGATGTTGAGGAGGTTCGTAATGCTATCCGGAAGATGTGCGGCAAGGTCGAAGCTGTGGCTATCTCCAGCTTTTTCAGTGTTCGCAATCCGGAGCATGAACAGCAGGCACGTGAACTGGTAAGAGAGATGATGGATGTGCCGGTAGTGTGCGGCCATGAGCTTTCCAGTTCTTTAGGATTTTATGAGCGAGCGGTCACCGCAGTTTTAAATGCTAAACTGCTGCCCATCATAGCTTCATTAATTGAATCAGTGAAAAAGGTCTTAAAGGAAGAGGGGATTAATGCTCCATTAATGATTGTCAAAGGTGATGGCAGTTTGATGAGCGAGAGTGTGGCCAGGCTAAGGCCCATCGAAACACTGCTCTCAGGTCCTGCTGCCAGCATCTACGGAGCCGTTTACTGCGGTAATGTAAAGGATGCCCTGGTATTGGATATGGGTGGAACTACCACTGATATTGCGGTTCTTTCCAATGAGGTGCCGAAGATCAATGATGAAGGAGCTGTTGTTGGGGGGTGGGCAACCCGTGTCAGGGCAGCAGAGATCAACACCTATGGAATCGGCGGGGATAGTTACCTTCAGATAGACAAAGATAAAAATCTGGTAATCGGGCCCAATAGGGTATGGCCCTTGGCTTTCGCTGCTGCTAGATATCCTAATTTGGTGGAAGAATTGAGCCTGCACTGGGAAACTGAAAATTTTAACTCTTTTTATGGGCAGCCAACTGATTTTTATATTTTAATGCAGCAGAACATACCTGTGCAAATGACAACCACAGAAAGTGAAGCTGTTCAACTGCTGAAAGAGCAGCCCCATACACTGCAGTTTTTAGCTGATAAGATGGGAACAAAAACCTTTTTATTAGATCTGAGCCGTTTGGTGGAGATGGGTGTTTTGAATAAAGCTTCTGTAACCCCTACCGATATCTTACATGCAAATGGCCGTTATACGCAGTGGGATAGGGATGCATCTATTTTAGGTGTCAAGATGCTGGCTCACAAAATGGGAAAAAGTTATCAGGAGTTTCTTGACTTGGCGATGGAGGCCATTATTAATAAAATAGCTCTGACCATTATGCAGAGTGTGGTCAATTTTGAGGGCAAACATTTTGATATTCAGGATGAAAAAGGGGCTATGTATTTCGTCGACAAACTTCTGCAGCCCAAAAAAGATGATAGATTAATGGGGTGCAGCCTTGAGTTTAATCTGCCCTTAGTTGCTATCGGTGCCCCTGTAAGTGTTTATTTGCCCGAAGTGGCCAGTAAATTAAACCTGGACTTGATCATACCTCCTAACGCGGAAATTGCCAATGCTATCGGAGCAGCATCAGGCAATGTTGTAGAGGTTGTTCAGCTTTTAATAAGGAATGATGATGAACAGTTCATTGTTCATACCCCATGGGAACGGCGGATATTTGATAATTATAATGAAGCTATTGCTTATGCTCAGACTGAGGCTTCAAAAAAAGCTGCAGCTCAGGTAGAAAAAGCGGGTGCTACGCATTATCAATTAAATACAGAGAAGGAAGAAGTATTTATTCCGGGATGGGATATCCTTATGGAAACGAGAATAACAGTGACCGCAGTGGGCAAACCGAAGTGGTTATCATAAGAGCTGACTATTATAAGGTGTAAATTTATTTCCCTTCCCATTATAATAGCAGGGGAGGGTTTTTTATGGGCATTTATAAAGCGGAATCTATTGTTCTCCGGAGCAGGGTTTACGGGGAAGCGGACCGGATTCTTGTTCTTTATACCAGAGAAGCAGGAAAGGTTTCAGCCATCGCTAAGGGTGTGCGCAAGACCACCAGCCGCCTGCGGGGAGCGGTGCAGTTGTTCAACCATACCTACCTGGTGCTCTATACCGGAAAAACCCTGGACACAGTATCCCAGGGGGAGGCAGAGGAGCAGTTTTCTTACCTGGAGCAGGACTTAGAACTTTTTACCGCTGCCAGCTACTGTGCAGAATTGGTGGACCGCCTCACACCGGACCGGGAACCCCAGCCCAGGGTGTTTTATTTGATCCTCTCCACCTTCAGGGCATTGAAAGATGGGAACCCTGAGCTTTTAGCCAGAGTTTTCGAACTCAAACTTTTAGATATCTTGGGTTACAGACCGCGCCTAACCGGTTGTGTGATGGGTGATCACCCTGCTGTCAGGGAGGGTGCACAGCAGATATGGTTCAGTATTGAACGGGGTGGAGTGATCTGCCCTGCCTGTGCTGAGCATTGTAAAGAAGCCCTTCCCCTTTCACCGGCAGCCCTCGGGGTGATGGGTTATATCCTGCGCAGCCCGCTACAACAGGCTGTTAAAGCCAAGATCAGCCCAAAGATACTCCGGGAGATGGCAGTTCTTCTCCAGAGGTTCTTAACCTATCATGGGGAGGTTAAGCTGCAGTCCCGCTATTTTTTAGATGTCTTTCGGGATAGTGAAACTGGAAGGCATAAAAAGCAGTGGTGAGGGAAGATTAGGGGTAGAAGGGTGATCTTATGGATGAACAGCTGTTGAAAAAAATTGATCTGATAAGAGAACGGATGGGTGTAAGTTATAGAGAGGCCAGGGATGCTCTGGACAGGGCATCAGGTGATGTTGTGGCTGCATTGGTTTTGCTGGAAGAGGAACTGCAGGGATGCCACTTGTGTCAAAAACTGAAGGAGACCCTGGAAAAGGGGATTAGTACCAAACTGCGTCTCAAGAAGGGAGATCACACTATCCTGGAGTTTCCCGCCGGGCTGGGTTTAGCCGGGGTGTTGGGGATGCTGCTCAGTGATGAGTTGGCCATTCTGGGAGCGGCTTGTACAGTGACAGCTCTGCTTACCAGATGTACCCTGGAGATCGCAGGGGAAGAAAGGGAAGAAAACGAAATACAAATAGAAGCTTGACAGTATACTATAGAATTGATAAATTGTAGAAAATAAGCCATGAGGGAGAAGAGTAGCCGCTTTTGTTCCGCTATAGAGAGCCGGGGAGGGTGGGAGCCGGCCGGACCGGGCGGTGAAAGGGGCTCCGGAGCAGCAGGAGGAAACCCGGCACAGACCTGGGGAGTAAAACCTGCAATAGAACAAAGGGGCGCAAATAGATGCGCAAACAGGGTGGAACCGCGGGCAGTATCCCGTCCCTGTAGCTATGAAAGCTGCATGGGGCGGGTTTGTTTTTATAGTTTTTGCTCTAAAGGAGGATTTATTGTTATGGCTGAAATGACTTTTCAGGAGATTATTGAGGCGCTCAACTCTTACTGGAGCCGCTACTGTGTAATTCAGCAGCCTTATGATCTGGAAGTTGGCGCTGGAACCATGAATCCGGCTACCGCTCTCAGAGTATTGGGCCCGGAACCATGGAATGTTGCCTATGTGGAGCCTTCACGCCGGCCTACAGATGGCAGATATGGGGAAAACCCCAACAGGCTGCAGCATTACTATCAGTACCAGGTGATACTAAAACCTTCACCTGATGATGTGATCGACCTCTATTTAAACAGCCTTGTTCACCTGGGCATAGATTTACAGTCCCATGATATCCGTTTTGTAGAAGATAACTGGGAATCACCAAACCTAGGTGCCTGGGGTTTGGGATGGGAGGTCTGGCTGGATGGAATGGAGATCACTCAGTTTACTTATTTTCAGCAGTGCGGGGGGTTTGAGTGCCGCCCGGTCAGCGCTGAACTGACCTATGGGATCGAAAGGATCGCCATGTATATCCAGGGGGTGGATAGTGTCTTCGATGTTATCTGGACCGATGGCATTACCTATGGGGATATTCACCACCAGACAGAAGTGGATTATTCCTATTACAATTTTGAAGAAGCAGATATCAAAATGCTCTTTACTCTCTTTGAGATGTATGAAAAGGAAGCAGAGCGCATCAGCGCCAAAGGGTTGGTGCAACCGGCCTATGACTATGTACTAAAGTGCTCCCACACCTTCAACCTGCTGGATGCCAGGGGTGCCTTGAGTGTTTCTGAACGCACAGCATATATCGGGAGGGTGCGCCATTTAGCCCGCCTCTGTGCTAAAGCATACCTGGATCAAAGGGAACAGCTGGGTTACCCGCTGCTCAAAGATGAAGCTCTGCGGGAGCAGTTGTTAAATTCTTCACAGAAGAAAGCTGCAGATACTGCGTCAAGGGAGGTTAAATAGAGATGGATTATTTGCTGGAAATAGGAGTTGAAGAACTGCCGGCTAGACTGGCTGATCAGGTGATCGATCAGCTGCAGAAGTCTGGGGAAAAGATGCTGCAGGAGAATAGGATCGGTTTTGCTGAAATTTCTGTTTATACCACCCCACGCAGGATGACTTTCTATGTTCAGGGAATCGCTGAAGTACAGGAGGACCTGCTGGAGGAGGTAAAGGGGCCTCCCAAAAAGGTGGCATTTGATGAATCCGGACAGCCTACCAAGGCAGCTCAAGGTTTTGCCCGCAGCCAGAATGTGCCCTTAGAGAGTCTTATGGTGCGATCAACCCCTGCCGGGGAGTATGTTTTCGCTGAGAAACGGATTAAAGGGCAGCCTACAGCTCAAGTATTGAGTGAGCTTATTCCCCAATTAATCAGCAGCCTTTCTTTCACCCGGCCCATGCGCTGGGGCAGCGGTGATTTCCGTTTTATCCGGCCCATCCGCTGGCTGGTCAGCCTGCTCGGTGATAGAATTGTGGATTTTGAGATCAATGGGCTTCACCCGGGGTATTATACTTATGGGCTGCGCAATTACAGCAAAGAACCCTTAGAGGTGCACAACCCTGACGAGTATTTTCAGAAGCTAAAGGATGCATCTGTGATCCTTGATCAGAAGGAACGGAAAGAAAAGATCTGGGAGTTGGTCAGGGAGGAGGCCGCTCAGGCCGGGGGGATGATTCAGCCTGATGATGAACTGTTAAATGAGGTTACCCACCTTGTGGAGAGTCCTACACCTATTTGCGGCGGTTTTGATCCCCGCTTATTAAAACTCCCCCCAGAAGTGGTGATCACCCCGATGAAAGAACACCAGCGCTATTTCCCGGTTTGGGATGAAGAGGGCAATCTGATGCCTTTATTTATCGCCTGTGCCAACGGCCCGGTCAACAAAGAGATTGTACGACAGGGGAATGAGAAGGTGCTGCGTGCCCGCCTCCATGATGCGGAGTTCTTCTTCCATGAGGATATAAAAACAGCTCTGGAGGATAAGGTGGAAAAGCTGGAAAAGGTTGTCCACATGGAGGGACTGGGTACTATCTATGATAAAGTAAAGCGACTGGTTGCTCTCAGCGGTTATCTAGCCGATGTTCTGGGCTTGACCGAGCGCCAAAAAGAAGTGGCAGAGAGGGCAGCCTATCTCTCCAAGGCGGATCTGGTCACCGATATGGTTTTTGAGTTTCCTGAACTGCAGGGGATCATGGGAGGGTATTACGCCCGGATAAGCAAAGAGAACAAAGAGGTCTGCCGTGCCATCAGGGATCATTATATGCCCCGCTTTTCCGGTGACAAGGTGCCTGCCAGCAAACCGGGTGCCATTTTGGCGATCGCTGACAAAATAGATAACCTGACCGGTTGTTTTGCTCTTGGCTTGGAACCCACCGGTTCCCAGGATCCATTTGCTCTGAGAAGGCAGGCCTTGGGGATTTGCCACATTATCATCAACCAGGAGTTTGCTTTTTCTCTGGAAGAACTCGTAGCAAAGGCTTATGAGAATTTGAGGGGGATGGAACTCACATATTCCTTTGATCAAGTTAGGGACAAAATGATGGATTTCTTTAAGGCAAGACTGCGGTTTCTCTTCCTTGAGGAGGGATATGCCTATGATACCGTTGAGGCTGCATTAGGGTCCACCTTTGACAATATTATTTTGGTCCG
>LFTQ01000210.1 GCA_001513545.1 Clostridia bacterium DTU068
GGGGTGGTGCATCCCTTTATGCCTCAGCGGACCAGGGAGGGTATTACCATTTTGCTTTATGCCGGGTTGCAGCTGATGGACTTCAAGTTGAACCTGTAAAAATTGAAGCCCCTTCTCGTTCTGATGAATTAGTTGTCAATGGGAAAAAAGGTGATTTGATCATCTCTCAGGACGAGCTTGATGAGATGGCTATATTAGAGGGCGAATTATCCTTTGAAAACCAGTTTGGTAACTTTAAAGGGAAAGGAGTTTACCGCGCTGTACCCATCAGGGATCTGGTAGAAAAGGTTGGGGGTATGGAGCCCGGTGACAACCTGATGGTCTATGCTTTGGATGGTTATTCCCAAATCTTTGCCTATGAAAATGTTTATCCTGAAAGCTGTGGTTGGACAGAGCGCCAAGGGGAGATGGCTCTGGCTGTAAAATACAACAACACATCAGTTCCAGAATGGCCTGATGGCTACCGGATTACCTTTTTCCCTGAAGATGGAGTTTACGATAATGAAGACTGCTCTCTGACCTCTGCTCCAGGTCAAGGGTGGCACCTTTACCAATCAGCTGGTGGAAGGTGGGTTAGGAATGTAATCCGACTGGAGGTGGTTCCATGTCAGAACCAGGAATAGAGAACAATGTAAAAAGGAGATATTATTTATCCAACCGTGATCTTCTTGTTATCGCCATTTTAAGCGGTATTGGAGGAG
>LFTQ01000010.1 GCA_001513545.1 Clostridia bacterium DTU068
GAAGCGAAAAAGTATATCCCCGGCGGGGTCAACAGCCCGGTGCGGGCTTTTAAGGCAGTGGGAACCACCCCTGTTTTCATTGATAAGGGAGAAGGGGCACTGTTATATGATGTTGATGGCAATAGTTATATTGATTATGTAGGTTCTTGGGGCCCGCTGGTGTTGGGACACCGGCACCCGCAGGTAATTAAGGCATTGCAGCAGTGCCTTGAAAAAGGTACCGGTTTCGGAGCACCCACTGAGCTGGAAACAGTGCTTGCCAAAATGATCATTGACGCTTTGCCGGCTATGGATATGGTCAGGTTCGTCAATTCCGGCACAGAGGCCACCATGAGCGCTATAAGATTGGCAAGGGCTTACACTGGTCGGAATAAAATTATCAAATTTACCGGTTGCTATCACGGGCATGCGGATTTTTTATTAATCAAAGCTGGTTCCGGAGCATTGACACTGGGTATTCCCACCAGCCCCGGCGTGCCGGCTGGGACTGCTGAGCATACAATTGTTGCCCCGTTTAATGACTTGGAAACACTCAGCCAAATATTCTGTGAAGTGGGAGAAGACATCGCAGCAGTTATTATTGAACCGGTTGCCGGTAATATGGGTGTTGTACCACCGGTTCCCGGGTTTTTGGATGGTGTCAGGGAGCTTACCCGCCGATACGGTACTCTATTGATCTTTGATGAAGTTATGACCGGTTTCAGAGTGGCCTATGGCGGGGCTCAGGTTTTATACGGTATCGAACCTGATCTGACCTGCCTGGGTAAAATCATCGGCGGCGGCCTTCCTGTAGGCGCATATGGTGGAAAAGAGAGCATTATGTCTATGGTGGCCCCCTCAGGACCTGTTTACCAAGCCGGAACACTGTCAGGCAACCCCCTTGCGGCCACAGCAGGTATCGCCACACTGAAAGTGTTACAGCAACCAGGTGTTTACGAGGAACTGGAAAACAAATCCGCCAGATTGGAAGAGGGGTTGCGGGAGGCAGCCGCAGCGGCCGGCCTTGAACTGACATTCAACCGGGTGGGCTCTATGCTGTGCACATTTTTTACCAGTGAACCAGTAACTGACTTTGCTTCTGCTACCAAAGCGGACACCGATCAATATGCTCGTTATTTTCAGGCTATGTTGGAACGGGGGATTTACCTGGCACCCTCCCAATTTGAAGCTGTGTTTATGTCCCTTGCCCATACAGAAGGGCAAATCGACCAAACTATTGAGGCAGCTTATGAATCCTTTAAATTAATAAAGTGAAGCTCATCGGTAGGTGCTTCCTTGTAGTTGGTCCAGCATGTGTACTGAGCCTGAGGGGGTAAAAGGAAGGCAGAGGGGCTGTAGGAATAATAATATGTACCGCGAATAGTAATGGAATAGTTGACAACTGAATGGGAACAGGAGGCCCAGTCAAAGGGCTGAACAGGGAAACCGGACCCCTGGTGCTCAAAACTGTGAGCTTGCGGGGGGAAAGGTGCGGTCCCGCCACTGTGAGGGGGAGACTGGCCGCAGTAATCCACTCGAAGCGATGTCTAATAAGGATTAAAAAGAGGGCATCCTTTGGGGAAGGAGCGGAAACAGCAAGGAACCCAAGCCAGGATACCTGACTGTTCCTGAACACTGATTGCCCTACGCGGATAGGGAGGTGGTCGATATATATGATCTAGACTCAGTCCGTAGGACTGAGTTTTTTTAGCTCAAATCTGTACTGTTGGATGGGAAACACTGAATTGATTAAGGACTGGATGCATGAAACTGGTTTGTATTCTATGCGCATGTTGTTAGCGCTAATAAGTATTTGGTTGTCAGAAAGCAGAGGTGTGATTTTATGCTTATATCGTGGAGGAAAATGCTGAGTCGAAACAGGAAGTTATTTATTACATTGGCTGTGCTTTTTGTATTGTTCAACTCTCCCCTCCCTGCTCATGCCATGCACATCATGGAGGGATTTCTCCCGTTGCAATGGTGCCTTCTCTGGGGTGTATTGGCCATTCCTTTTCTGATAATGGGGTTTAGATCTATCAGCAAGACCATTGAAAAAAATCCTGATGTTAAGATGCTGTTGGGGGTTGCAGCGGCTTTTGCTTTTGTGTTGTCAGCGTTGAAGATCCCCTCTGTGACCGGTAGTTGTTCTCATCCCACAGGAGTGGGATTAGGGGCGATCCTCTTTGGACCAGCGGCAATGAGCGTGTTGGGGTGTATAGTTCTACTCTTTCAGGCGCTCCTTTTAGCCCATGGCGGGATCAGCACTTTGGGTGCCAACACATTCTCTATGGCGATTATAGGCCCTTTTGTCGCTTACTTTGTCTATAAGCTCTGCCAGAAGTTAAACACACCTACATGGCTGGGAGTTTTCCTGGCAGCTGCTTTGGGAAATCTGCTCACCTATGTGGCCACATCATTTCAGCTGGCTATGGCTTTCCCTGCAGAGGTCAGCGGTTTCGCAGCATCACTGATCAAGTTTATGAGTATTTTTGCGGTTACGCAGATCCCGCTGGCTATCAGTGAGGGTTTGCTTACAGTTGTTCTGTTCAACCTTCTGACTGTTCACAATAAACGGGAACTGGAAGAGCTGTCGGTGATCTCATTACCCGCAAAGGAGGCTAGATAGGATGAGGACTAAAAACATTATCTTGATCACTCTGGTGGTATTGCTCGCTGTTTTCCCTCTGTTGATCCATAGCGGCGCTGAGTTTGGGGGAGCTGATGGGGAAGCGGAAGAGGCTATCACAGAGCTGCAGCCTCAGTATGAGCCCTGGCTGGTATCGTTCTGGGAGCCGCCCAGCGGTGAGATCGAAAGCCTTCTTTTTGCCCTGCAGGCTGCCATCGGTGCCGGATTTATCGGCTATTACCTTGGTTTTGTGAAAGGTAGAAGAGAGAATGAGAAAGAGAAAAGAAGTGTCAGATCACTGTAAACTGCTGCAGAAGGAGTGTCACAATGTTCAAAATAGACCAGTATGCCTATACTAATAGATTATCCG
>LFTQ01000101.1 GCA_001513545.1 Clostridia bacterium DTU068
AGAGAAAGGAAGTGTCGCTGGAGAGGCGGGTCTTTCAAAAAGCTAAGCGGTTCCCTCTCTTTAAAGTGATCTGCCTTTGAGAGCCTCGCCCCAAAGGCAGATCACTATAATCTACTGCAGAAGGAGTGTCACAATGTTCAAAATAGACCAGTATGCCTATACCAATAAACTATCCGCTGTTCATCCTGCAGAAAAAATGATGATGGCTGGTCTGACCATGCTGATTTGTCTTATTTTTGCTTCACCCCCGGTGTCTCTGTTGGTTCTCTTAATTATGACCGCAGCGATAGTTGTTTTTGCCGGCATACCGGGAGGTTTTTTGGGGAAACTGCTTGCTGTGCCTTTGTTGTTTCTGGTGGTGGGTGTGGTTACTGTAGCGGTAACTGTTACCGGGGATAGCGGACTGCTGTTGTGGGGGATTAACATCGGCGGTTTTGCAGTTGGAGTGACTGCAGACGGCCTCTATAAGGCAGGAGAACTATTTTTAAGGTCACTAGGGGCAGTTTCTTGTTTATACTTTCTTGCCTTGACAACGCCGATGACAGAGATCCTTTCTTTACTAGGGAAGCTCAAATTACCTCCCTTGTTGATCGAACTGATGTCGATCACCTATCGCTATATTTTTGTTCTGTTGGAAACAGCTGACCGCATCTATATTTCACAGGCCTCTCGCTGGGGTTATGCTACTTGGAAAAGTTCTTATTTTTCATTGGGACAGCTGTTGTCCAATCTGTTCAGCAAATCCTTTTATAGCTCCAGGATGTTATATATGGCTCTTTCATCAAGGTGTTATCAGGGACAGCTGCGGGTGTTGGAAAAAAAGTATTGCTTATGCAGGAGTAATTTATGTTTGATCGCCGCGGTAGATATGATGCTGGCGGTTGTGGGTTTGTTGACACGATGAACTGATAATAGCCGATTTGTTGTTGGAGGTGTATTTGAGTGAATAGTGATAATGGAGCGGCGATAGAAACTGAAGGGCTGGAATTCAGTTATATCGACGGTACAAAGGCTTTAGCGAATGTAAGCATCAGGATACCTGCCGGTAAAAAGGTGGCTTTCTTGGGGCCAAACGGAGCTGGAAAAACAACCCTTTTCCTGCATTTCAACGGATTGGTCAAGCCTGATAGAGGAAAGGTTTATGTGGCAGGCAGAGAGGTGCGCTATGACCGTGCCTCACTGCTGGAGGTCCGTAAAAAGGTGGGGATCGTTTTCCAGGATCCGGATACTCAGCTCTTTTCATCAAGTGTGAAGCAGGAGATCTCTTTTGGCCCTCTTAACCTGGGTCTGTCAAGGGAAGCTACTGAGCAGCGGGTTCGTCAGGCGATGGAGGATACAGGAATCTTGGATCTGCAGGACAAGCCCACCCATTTTTTGAGCTATGGTCAGAAAAAAAGGGTGGCCATCGCCGATATTTTGGCTATGCAGCCTCAGGTGCTGGTCTGTGATGAACCTACAGCTTGGCTGGATGTGAAACACTCCCGGCAGATCATGGAGATTCTAGATCGCTGTAATGCCAGGGGGGTAACTGTGATCATCTCAACCCATGATGTGGATATGGCCTATGCCTGGTCAGATTATATCTTTGTGATGAAGGATGGCCAGGTGATCAGTGAGGGTGTTCCATTGGAAATATTTGCAGACCGGGAAGTGCTTCAGGAAGCGGAGCTTGATGAACCGCTGCTTTTTAAGCTATCCAAGGAGTTGGCAGGTAAGGGTTGCTTAAAAGAAGCTGCTCCTGCAAAGAGTGTCGAGGAACTGATTGGCAGGATCAAAGGCTGATCGGTTGGGTTCAAATAGCAGTAATTATAT
>LFTQ01000217.1 GCA_001513545.1 Clostridia bacterium DTU068
TAATAGTCGATTACGCCGGATTCGGCCAAACCACAACCGACGCCTTGGAAGTAGTGAACGATTTCGGTAAAGTGGTAGTTGTAGGTATGGGTAAGCTGGAAGCTAAAATCAACACCAGATCTTTGATCCTCAAGCAAGCCCAAGTCATTGGCAGCTGCGGCGGCACTGCTGAGGATATCAAAGCAGTATATGATTACTTCGCTACCGGTAAACTCAAACCACTGCTTCACACCATTACTTTTGATGAAATCCCAGAAGGTCTGGAACGGCTCAAACGAGGAGAAGTCAAAGGGCGGCTGGTAGCTGAAATCTAAGACCAGAATAAGCACAGTTTACAAAGCCCTCCCGGAACAGCCGGGAGGGCTTTACATATCCCCCATCTATTATCATCCTCAAAGTCCCGAGCGAAACCGGTTCCCGCTGGGTCAGTTCAGCGAAGCAAGCCTGGCACCGGAATTGGAATGATGCTTAATCATTTGTCAAGTCACCATTCCCATCAATCGGTATCGCTTCCCCTAGATATGTGGGCTCAGGTTTAATAATTACCGTGAAGAAATCCTTGACTCTCGCCAGTATTTCTCTCAAATCTCTAATTTCTTGACCTACATATTGCCTAGGGTCAGAAGCAACACCATATGCTTCCAACCCCAATTTTTCAGCAATATACATTGCACGGTACAAATGATATTTCTGTGTAACAATTATTATCC
>LFTQ01000206.1:0-6080 GCA_001513545.1 Clostridia bacterium DTU068
ATTTTCAGACGAATGTAATTATCGATAAGGGAATTCCTACTTATTATTATCATGGGTGGAATGTCCCGCGTTTACGGTTAGAACCTTTGCTCTGGAAATGGCACTCGAAAAAAATGTTTAATCTGTATAAAGCTAAATATGGAACTCCGGATTTGATTCATGCTCATAATATATTATGGGCCGGGGTATCTGCTATGGAAATTGCTCAGAGCGAGAATATACCCTATATGATTACTGAACATGCATCGAATTACGTCCAGGATATTGTATATTCATGGCAAAAACCGTATATACGAAAGGCTATTAATAATGCTGCTGTGGTGTTGGCAGTTAGTAAAACGCTTGCCGGTAAACTTATGACATATAGTGACAGAAAAAGAATTGAAGTGATACCCAATATGGTGGATACAGGTTTCTTTGTTTTTCCACCTGTACCGCGCAAAGTGTCTCCTTTTCGTTTTTTATCTGTTGCAAGACTTAACCCCAAAAAAGGAATTGATCTACTGATAAAAGCATTTGCCAGAGCTTTTTCCCAAGAGAATGATGTTTTCCTGGAAATAGGTGGAGATGGAGAACAAAGAGCAGAACTTGAATCATTAGTAAAAAATTTACGCTTAAATGAAAGGGTTAGTTTTTTAGGGGAACTATCTCTTGAACAGGTACGAGAAGCAATGTGGCATGCTAATGCCTTTGTACTACCCAGCTATGTGGAAACCTTTGGAGTAGTTTTAATTGAGGCAATGGCGACAGGGCTTCCTGTTATTGCAACAGCATGCGGTGGCCCGGAAGAAATTATTAAGCCGGATACTGGATTGTTGGTAGAACCAGGTAATGTAGTAGAAATGAGTAAGGCATTGAAAAATGTATATGAACACCGATTTGAACTTAGAAAAAAGGAGTTAGCTGTCCGGAATTATATCGTCGATTATTACAGTGATAAGGTTATTGCAAAAAGATTATTAGAATATTACGATCAAGTTCTAGATGCAGAATCTAATGGAAGAAACCGCTGAACGAGGAGTATGACCACGATGAAATATCTTAAAACCCCAAGTTTATATCGGATAGAACAAACATTATGTTACATAGTTATTATTACCGGTTTTTTTGGAGCGGCATTACTTCCAATAGATATAGGACCTTTTAAACTTTTTCCATACCGGATTTTTTTTATTTTGTTATTGCCTCTCTTCTTCATACGCATTTTATTTAGAGAAAAACTCAGCTTATTTAACAGCGGTATTAAGTGGTATCTCATATTCCTCATTTTTTGGCTAGGTTATAGTTTTATCTCCTTAACTTGGGCTATTTCGAAAACAGATGCTATCAAAGATATAGTTTTTCTTTTCATGGGAATTACACTTATTTTTTTTATCTGCCTTTATATACGAAATAAGAAAGATTTCATGAATATTTACTATTTGAGTTTTGTGGCATTTGTTTGTTTAATTTGTATTGGCTTTTGGGAGGTTATAACTGGTAATCATTTATCATCATCTATGTTTTATAGCTATCCACCACTTACTATCCCGACAGGTACATTTCATAACCAAAATGATTATGCGACTTTTCTGGCATTATACATACCTTTTTCTATCGGTTTAATATACTATTCGAGAAAGTTGGTTCTAAAAATAATAAGTGTTTTGAGTATTGTTGCATCAGTTTATTTGATAATATTAACAAATTGTATTAGTGGTTTATTGGCAGTCATATTGGAAGTACTAGTTTTTATTGTGCTATATATGATTAAAAAGAAGAAAGTCTATTGGCTGGCAATTTTAATTCCCGCGGTTTGTGCAGTTTTTGTTTGGCAATACCCATTAATTCATCAATATATACAACAGATGGCTTCATTGGATGAGCGTTTTAATTTAATTCGCAATGGCCTGTATTTTCTTTACTCCACATTCGGTTTCGGTGTGGGTGCCGGAAATATAGAATACTGGATGGCCAATTTTCCGAAGTATGATGTAAAGGTTTTGAATATACACAGCTGGTGGGCGGAGATTTTAGCAGAGTATGGTGTCTTTGTTTTCGCTGGATATCTCTTGTTTTATCTAGGAATAATATATAGAATCATAAGAGTTTATTTCAGTACTACAAGCTACTTTGAGAAGCTTTTTTGTACAACATTGATTTTATCATTATGTGGGTTTTTTATTGCCTGTAATGGTCCCAGCAGTTTTTTAAATATTACTGCACAGTGGTATATTTTTGGTATAGCACTTGCTTTCATGAAACATATTAGATCAACTAAGGAGCAAAATGGCTAACTACATTTGTCAGATGACTAATAGAATAAAGGTTGTACATCTATCTTCTGCTCACCCTCCAGATGACACCCGTATTTTTTACAAAGAGTGCAGGACATTGGCTCAAGCAGGATATGAGGTAGTATTGATCATTCCTCATGATAGGGATGAGGTTGTAAATGGGGTTCGGATCAGGGGAATGCCTAAACCAACCAGTCGCTTTGTTAGAATGATCGGTACAGTGAGAGAAGTGTATAGGGCAGCCCTTGAAGAGAATGCGATTATTTACCATTTTCATGATCCTGAGCTGATACCGGTGGGTATAATGCTCAAAAATAAAGGTAAAAAAGTTATTTATGATGTACACGAAGACCTGCCCCGGCAAATCCTGACCAAGCCATGGATTGTACCTTTTTTAAGGCGTGTTGTGGGAGTAGGTGCCCAGACTGTAGAAAATTTATGTGCCCGTTATTTTGATAGAATAATAACTGTAACATCAACTATAGCAGATCGTTTTTCAGAAAATAAAACAACTGTAGTGCACAATTATCCTATACTTGAGGAATTTGAAGGCCCTGATTTCATACCCTATCAAAAGCGGGATCCATTAGTGGTTTATGTGGGTGGGATAACAGTAATCCGAGGTATCAAGGAAATGGTGAAAGCTGTAGAATTGATACCTGCAGAGTGGGGAGTAAGATTGATACTAGCTGGGAAGTTCAGCCCTCCTGCTTTGGAAGACGATGTTAGTGCTATGGCTAGCTGGTCTAATGTTGAATATTTAGGGTGGCAGTCACGGGATGAAGTTGCCGACCTTTTAAGCAAAGCTCGTATAGGATTAGTACTGCTGCACCCTACATTAAATTACATGGATGCTTACCCTATTAAGCTGTTTGAATATATGGCTGCAGGAATACCAGTGGTGGCATCTGATTTTCCTTTGTGGAGAAAAATTGTCAGTGATATTGGCTGTGGGTTGCTGGTCGACCCCCTTAATCCTCAGGCTATTGCTGATGCTGTACAATGGCTGTTGGCTCATCCGGTTGAGGCAGAACTGATGGGTCAACGTGGACAAGATGCAGTGATTAATAAATATAATTGGAGTACAGAATCCCAGAAATTACTGGGTGTATATCAGAGTCTGGTAAAATTAAGAGTAGGTTGATGTGGCATGAAGATATTAATATTGACGCAATATTTCCCACCAGAGGTAGGTGCCAGCCAGACACGCTTATATGAAACAGTAAAGGCGCTCCAGCGCTGTGGCCTGGATGTTGAGGTTTTTACATCCATGCCCTCTTACCCGCTGGGTGAGATTTTCGATGATTACAAAGGCTGTTTCTATAAAAAGGAACAGATAGATGGAATTAAAGTTTATCGAGTTTGGTCCTATGCCAGCAATGACCTGGGTCAAGCCAAGAGGCTTCTTTCCTACAGCAGTTTTACGGGGTTAGCTTTGACGGCTCTAGCTGCTGTAAAGCCGCGGCCGGATCTGTTATTTGTGGAATCACCTCCTTTGACCTTGGGTATGGCCGGTTATTTACTCAGCAAAGCATGGAGGTGCCCCTGGATTTTGAACTTGAGTGACCTGTGGCCGGACTCGATCTTTGCTCTGGGGTCAATGAAGAAGGAATCTTTTGCAGGAAAAAGGCTGCTAAAGCTTGAAAGTTTTTTATACAAAAAAGCTACTGGGATTACTGCAGTTACAGAAGGTATGATTCCAGATCTGAGGCATAGAAAGAATGTTCCTAATGAGAAATTATTCTATTTACCTAATGGTGCTAATGTTGAAATGTTTTATCCGGTCCAGGATTTTCATAACCAGAAGCAAAAAAGGTTTATTTATGCAGGCCGTATAGGAAAAGCCCATGGGGTAGAGGTAATCGCTAAAGCAGCTGCACTTACAAAGCATAGAAGGGACATTTTTTATGAAATAGTAGGTGATGGCCCCGAATTGCCGAACTTGAAAAAGCTGATTTCTGATATGGAACTCAATAATGTAAAAATATCGGAACCGGTGCCTCTTTCTCAAATGCCTCAGAAATTAAAGGATGCCTATGCTGCTTTGGTCACACTTAAAGATAATCCATTGTTTAAAGCTACCCGTCCAGCTAAAATGCTGCCACCCCTGGCGGCAGGCATTCCAATAGTTTATTCTGGGGCGGGGGAGGGTGCTGATATAATAAAAGAGATCTGTGCTGGGGTTGTTACACCACCCGAGGATGAGAAAGCTTTTGCTGAAGCTGTTATTTGGCTCGCAGAACATCCGAAAGAGGCTTATGCTATGGGCGGGAGAGGTAGAACATATGCAGAGAAGAATCTGGACTGGAATGTGCTTGTAAAAAAGTGGCTTCGGGATGTACAGGAGCGTATTATACAGGACAAAGGGAAAATAAAAAATGCTGAAAAGGCTCTTTGATATAAGTACTTCTATAATACTGCTTTTCATCTTATCCCCTGTAATGCTTTTATCTGCACTTATTATTATAGTGGATAATGGTTTTCCAGTTATTTATCGTGGACTGAGGGTGGGAAAAGACGGAGAAACATTTTATATATTGAAATTTAGGAGTATGTTTCATAGTGACAATACACAAGGGCCCGAGATCACTGCTGGTGGAGACCTGCGCATAACCCGGAGCGGCAGGTTCTTGCGTAAATGGAAACTGGATGAGTTTCCTCAGTTTTTTAATGTATTACGAGGGGATATGAGTATTGTCGGTCCGCGGCCGGAATCTCCATCATATGTCAAGTATTATACAGATGAAGAAAAGTATGTTTTAAAAGTTCGCCCAGGGATAACAGGAGTGACGCAAATAATCTTCAGAAATGAAGAACAGATGCTGGATGTCCCAGATCCGGAACAATATTATATAGATATTCTTATGCATCAAAAACTCAAATATGATTTAGCTTATGTAAAAAACAGGTCTTTGCTATTGGATTTATTATTAGTTTTTTTAACGATTGTTGCGATCATCACTCCTCGTCATGGTGTTGCTATGTGTGAAAGGATACTCAATAACTATTCAGATGATAGTTTTTTCATAGAACATAAAAAAACAAGAAACGATATGTTTTAGATGCAGCAATATTATGGAGCGAACTAAATCTGTTTTAAAAGGAGTAATTGATATGCGTTCTGACTTTTTGCCATTTGCGCCACCTGCAATTTCACAAGAAGAAATTTCAGAAGTATTAGATACATTGTCTTCAGACTGGATAACAACGGGGCCGAAGGTAAAAGAATTCGAAAAACAATTTGCCCGGTATATAGGGTCGGAAACCGCTTTGGCTTTGAACTCCTGTACTGCAGGGTTGCATCTTGCACTTATTTCTCTTGGAATCGGCCCCGGTGATGAAGTTATTACGACAACCATGACCTTTTGTTCAACAGTGAATGTCATTGAACAGGTGGGAGCGCGCCCTGTGCTAGTGGATTTACAGCCAGATACTTTAAATATTTCACCGGAATTAATAGAAAAGGCGGTAACGGAGAAAACAAAATGCATTCTTCCTGTACACTATGCTGGACATCCGTGTGAGATGGATGCTATCAAAGAAATAGCGAGAATTAAAGATTTATTTGTTTTGGAAGATGCTGCCCATGCCTTTCCGGCTAGATATAAGAGACAAAAAGTAGGTACAATAGGTGATCTGACTGCTTTCAGTTTCTATGTAACAAAAAATATCACTACTGCTGAAGGTGGGATGCTCACCGGAAATCCTGAATTTATTGAAAAAGCAAGGGTTTATAGTTTGCATGGGATGAGTAAGGATGCCTGGAAGCGTTATGATAAAGGTAGCTCTTGGTATTATGAGGTT
>LFTQ01000206.1:6114-7583 GCA_001513545.1 Clostridia bacterium DTU068
ATATTGAACATTCCTGGCATCTGTATGTGCTTCGCCTTAATCTGGAGACTCTTCGGATTGACCGTGATCTATTTATCGAAGAATTGAAAGCAAGAAATATCGGCACAAGTGTGCATTTTATCCCGATTCACCTGCATCCTTACTATAGGGAGAAATATGGTTATAAGCCGGAGGATTACCCTGTAGCCTATTCTAACTTCAAGCGTATCATCAGTCTTCCTATCTATCCTCGCATGTCAGATCAGGATATCGCAGATGTGATTGACGCAGTGGTGGATGTGGCAGAGAAATATAAGAGGTAATGTGTCACAAATATTGACAGGGAATTTGCTACAAACATATTTTTATGAAATAATTTGTATAGTATTATATTCTATTATTTTTATACGGGTCGGTGCTATAATTTCGGATAGTCTGGTAAGATAAAAACAAAATGGCAAAGGAGAAGAAAGCCATGTCAAAAACCAGACAACGATATGATGAGGAATTCAAAAAGAATGCAGTTAAGTTGAGTTACGCAAGCAGCAAAACAGTCAAAGAGGTAGCGGGTGATCTTGGGATCAATATAAGCCTGCTGTACCGCTGGAGGAAAAAGTACACTCCAGAAGGAGAAAAAACGCAATTTGCAACGCTGGAAGAGGAAAACCGAGCATTAAAGCTTGAAAACGCGGAACTGAAAATTGAGCGTGACATGCTAAAAAAAGCTGCGGCCTACTTCGCCAAGAACCAAAAGTAAAACCTGAAGAAAAATATGAGTTTATAGATGAGCATCCAGAATACGCCGCAGCGAAGTGGGCCAGATACCTTGGCGTATCTCTCAGTGGGTACTACAGCTGGAAGAACAGGAGAGAACAGCGACAAAAAGAAGTGGAAGAGTACAAAAAAATGATCAAAACGATATTTCAAGAAAGCAACGGAACCTATGGCGTGGATCGTATTTGTGGTGAGCTAAGAAAGCGTGGTAAAACAGCTTCTTATCATCGTGTTAAGGGTTTTATGGACGATATGGGGCTTCATTCTATCCATAAGCGTAGACGTCAAAAATCCCTCACAGACAGCCGTAAAGCGCGCGGGGATGAGTATGTCAATCTAGTTAAGGACTTAGAAATAACTGAACCATTTCAAGCTGTATCCAGTGATATTAGTTACATCCGCACCATGGAAGGATTTGAATACCTTTGCACAGTCAAAGATATTGCAAGCGGTATAGTTTTAGCGGAAACGATGGCCGAGCATATGAGCAGCGAACTGGTACTGGTAACGATCAAAAAAGCCTTAAATCGCTGGCATCTCCCGGCGGGCACCATCTTCCACAGTGATCGAGGCAGCCAATATACATCTAAGAAAGTGATGGAATATCTCAGTGAAAATCAAATTAGGCAAAGTTTCTCCAGAGTGGGTAAGCCAGGGGATAATGCCTGGAGCGAGAGCTTCTTCGCCAATCTAAAAAAAGAAGCGGTTCACTGGCG
>LFTQ01000206.1:7633-7787 GCA_001513545.1 Clostridia bacterium DTU068
ATTATCTTAGCCCCATACAGTGGCTGAGGCGCTGGGAAAACGGGCACCTTTCAGAAGTGGCTTAGCAAACTGTCCGAAAAAGTGTTGACTTCCCCTACGAACTGCTTATTTATGGGACAAAAGAGAAAATTGAGGATTACACCAAAAAACTGAT
>LFTQ01000061.1:0-16364 GCA_001513545.1 Clostridia bacterium DTU068
GCGGCGTGGTTATTTGGTGGAGAGCCGCCGCGGTGGCGGCGGATATATCAGGATCTACAGTGTCTTCAAAGTGCCGGAGGGTGCTTTCAGCCAACCGGTTGAAACAAGGAAGGAACGTTATGGAGTTGCCAGAACCGCAATACATGCTCTGACCAGGCGCGGTGTTTTTGACAGGCGTGAGTTTCAAATTTTGAGTACCGCTCTGGATGTACTAAAAAAGAGCCTTCCGGCAAAAGATGGTGAGGAAGTGATGATGGGTATATTAAGGGCGCTAGCCCGGGAGGGTTTTTTTAAGTAACTTTGGCAATGTTGTGCTTCTATTTTCAGGGTTAGTAGAATTTTTTGCGGACTTGACAAAGGCTACTGTTATGGAAAGGTTGCATCATAGAAGGTTAGGCCGGTGTGCCTAAAAGCAATGGATAAATCGTGATGCACTGGTATTATCGGGACAGGAGAAATATTTTTAGGGGGTGGTTTGTTCATGTTTTGTCAGGAGTGTCAAAAAAGGCCGGCAACGGTGCATTTTACACAGATAATCAACAATAAAAAAACAGAGTTGCATCTGTGTTCTGAGTGTGCTCGCAAGCACCAGGAACTTGCTTTTACCTTTAATTTTGAGCCTACTTTTTCCATTAATAAATTTTTTGCAGGGCTCATGGACAGCCCGCTCTTTCAGGTGCAACCGGTATCATCACCTGAGTGTCCCAACTGCCTCGTCAATTTGCGCAGGTTTGCGGAAACCGGGCGCTTTGGCTGCAGCAGGTGCTACCGCTCTTTTGGGGATAGTTTGACTCCTTTATTTCGCAGAGTGCAGGGGACAACCCAGCATACAGGAAAAGTGCCGAAAAGGGCAGGGGGTAAGCTCACTGTCAAGCGGGAGATTGAGAAGCTGAAAGCTGAGCTGCACCAGGCTGTACAGGAAGAGGCCTATGAGAAAGCAGCAGAGCTCAGGGATCGGATTCGTGCCCTGGAAGATAAGCTTCAGTAAAGGAGGCGAAGTAGCCATGACCATAGCAGATGCACTCAACAACCCCTATACCAAATGGATGGAAGGGAAGGGGCCCTATGCCTCTGTTGTGATCAGCAGCCGTGTGAGGCTGGCCCGAAACCTTACTGATTATCCTTTTCCTCACTTACAGGATGAAGAAACCGGCAGGAAGGTCCTGGAATTGGGCAGAAATGCCGTGGCAAGCCAAGAGATGGAAGAACAGGTGGGGAAGATGGATTTTGTTGAAATGGAGGCCCTCTCTCCCCTGGACCGGCTGTTTCTTGTGGAGAAACACCTGATCAGCCCTCAGCTGGCTGAGGAGGATGGGCCGCCCCGTGGGTTAGCCCTCAGTGAGGATGAGGGGATCAGCATCATGTTTAATGAGGAGGATCATCTGCGCCTGCAGGTGCTTTACCCGGCTCTGCAGCTGGAAGAGGCCTGGGAGCTGGCTAGTAAGGTGGATGATATTTTGGAGAGCAGTCTTGATTTTGCTTTTGATGAACAGTACGGCTATCTCTCCTGCTGCCCCACCAATGTGGGGACCGGTTTAAGATCCTCGGTGATGATGCACCTTCCAGCCCTGGCTATGACCAAGATGGCCAACAGGCTGTTCATGGAACTGTCAAAACTGGGTTTTGTGGTGCGGGGGATGTATGGTGAGGGAACTGAAGCAAGGGGGAACCTTTTTCAGATTTCCAACCAGATTACCCTGGGGCCAAGTGAAGAGGAGATCATCGCCAACCTTGCCCAGGTCAGCCGCCAGGTCATTGAGCAGGAGGAATTGGCCCGGGAGAAGATGCGAAAAGAGGGGCTTGCCCAATTGGAGGATATGGTTTTCCGGTCCTACGGGATCCTGTCCAATGCCTATATCATCAGTTCAGAAGAGGCTATGGCCCATCTGTCTAATGTGAGGCTGGGAGTGGATCTGGGACTGCTGCGTGATGTTCAGTTGCAGAGATTAAATGAACTGTTGGTGGAGACCAGGCCGGCTTATCTTCGCAAAATTGCCGGCAAAGATATCGATGCTTTTAACCGTGATTTTAAGAGAGCGGAAATAATCAGAAAGTCATTATCTAAAATCTGAAAGGAGGTTTTGTGTATGTTTGGAAGGTTTACAGAGAGAGCGCAAAAAGTGCTATTCCTTGCACGGGATGAGGCACGGCGCCTGGGGCACCCCGCTGTGGGTACAGAGCACCTTCTTTTGGGGCTGCTCAGGGAAGGGGACGGGATCGCCGCCAGGGCGCTGCAGGCCTTAGGTGTGAACCTGGATAAAGTGCGCAAGGAAGTGGAGAAAATTGTTGTCCCAGGTGATTTGAAAAGCGGAGAGGAGATCGGGCTGACCCCCCGCGCCAAAAAGGTGCTTGAGCTGGCCCAAGAGGAGGGGCGCAAACATGGGGTTAGTTATGTAGGAACAGAACACATCCTGCTGGGCTTAATCCGGGAGGGTGAAGGGGTTGCTGCCCGGGTTTTGGTCAGCCAGGGCCTTACATTGGAGAAGTTGAGGCGTGAGGTGTTGATGCAGCTGGGGGGCATTGGACCTATGCCCCAAGGGCACCCGCAGGCAGGAGCTGCCAGGCGTGCCGGCCAGACCCAGACCATGGATGAACTGGGGCGTGATCTGACACAACTGGCTCGTGAAGGTAAACTTGACCCGGTTATCGGGAGGGATCAGGAGATCCAGCGGGTGATTCAGATCTTGAGCAGGCGCACCAAAAATAACCCCTGCCTGATCGGTGAGCCAGGTGTGGGCAAAACAGCTGTTGTCGAGGGACTTGCCCAGCGCATTGTGGAGAACAAGGTTCCTGAGATATTGGCAGATAAAAGGCTGGTCACTCTGGATATGTCAGCGGTTGTAGCAGGAACTAAATACAGGGGTGAGTTTGAGGAAAGGCTGAAGAAAGTCATTGATGAGATTCGAAACGCGGGTAATGTGATCCTCTTTATCGATGAGGTCCATACCCTGGTAGGTGCCGGAGCGGCAGAGGGGGCAATCGATGCAGCCAATATTCTGAAACCAGCCCTGGCCCGGGGTGAGCTCCAGTGCATTGGAGCCACCACACTGGATGAGTACCGCAAAAATATAGAAAAGGATGCGGCACTGGAGCGCCGTTTCCAACCGGTGATGGTTGGTGAGCCTACAATTGAAGAGAGTATTGAGATTCTGAAGGGTTTGAGGGACCGCTATGAGGCGCACCACAGAGTGAAAATTACTGACAGTGCACTGAAAGCTGCGGTTAAACTCTCCAACCGCTATATAACTGACCGTTATCTTCCCGATAAGGCTATTGACCTGATGGATGAGGCAGCCTCTCGGGTGCGGCTGAAGGCCTATACTGCACCACCGGATGTTAAAGAGCTTGAGGAAAAGATTGAAACTCTGAAAAAGGAAAAGGAGTCAGCGGTGGTCAACCAGGAGTTTGAAAAGGCCGCATCCCTGCGGGATGAAGAGCAGAAACTGCAGGAAGAGCTGGCCCGCATCAAGGATAATTGGGTGCAGCGCAAAGAGCTGGACCAGTCTATTGTGACCGAAGAGGATATTGCTGATATAGTGTCCAGCTGGACCGGTGTTCCGGTCAACAAGCTGCAGGAAGAGGAATCCGAGCGGCTGCTGCAAATGGAGGATACGCTGCATCAGCGGGTCATCGGCCAGGATGATGCTGTCAGGGCCGTCTCCAGGGCGGTACGGAGAGCTAGGGCAGGGCTTAAGGACCCCAAACGCCCTATCGGTTCCTTCATCTTCCTAGGCCCTACCGGTGTCGGGAAAACCGAGCTGGCCAGGGCGCTGGCAGAGGCCCTCTTTGGGGATGAAGAGGCTATGATCCGCTTCGACATGTCCGAATACATGGAAAAACACACCGTTTCCCGGTTGTTAGGGGCGCCTCCAGGTTATGTGGGATATGAAGAGGCAGGCCAGCTGACTGAAATGGTCAGACGGAATCCCTATTCAGTTGTGCTCTTTGATGAGATTGAAAAGGCACACCCGGATATCTTCCATGTGCTGCTTCAGGTGATGGAGGATGGAAGGCTCACCGATGCCCAGGGCAGGACCGTTGATTTCCGCAACACAGTGATCATTATGACCTCCAATGTGGGAGCCAACCTGATCCGCCATGAGCAGAGGTTGGGGTTCAAGGCCGGGGAACGAAGGGATGCTATGGATTATGAGGCTATGAAAGAAAGGGTCACAGAAGAACTGCGGCGTACCTTCAGGCCCGAGTTCTTGAACAGGGTTGATGAGATAATTGTCTTCCACCCGCTGGAAGAGGAGCATATGAAGGAGATCGTGGAGCTGATGCTCAAGAATATCAGCAAGCGTATCGCTGAATTCGGGCTGCACCTGGAGTTTACCCAGGAGGCCAAGGAATTCCTGGTCAAAGAGGGGTATGACCCCACCTTCGGCGCCCGGCCGCTGCGTCGGGTTATCCAGCGGATGGTGGAGGATGAACTCTCCGAAGAATTGCTGGCCGGAAGATTCAAGTCCGGTGACGAGATCCTGGTGGATGTCGGGGAGAATAAGCTCACATTCCAGGCAAAATAGTGTGACAAGGGGACGGGGGTCGCGTCATCACTGATGGGGCAACCTGTCCCCTTGATCGCGCGGGGGGACAGTCCCCCTGATCGGTCAGTTTGTCCCTTGATCGGTCGAAATGCCTTCTCACAAGAGAGGGCATTTTTTTATTCGCCATTTTCCTATTGCTGCATAAAATAAGCAAAAGACCGGGCAGGGACGCTGCCGCGCGAGGGGACTTCCCCCTGATCGGTCCGAGCAAGTTAACCGAAGCTTATGTCGCAAGCGGCAGGGGTTAAACACTGCTCGAAGAGGATACTTCTCGTAACAGTCAACCTGTCCCCCTGATCGCGCGGGGGGACAGTCCCGGTGATCGGTCTTAAATGGGGAGAAAAAGTGGGGTGATGAAAAGTGGGAATGAATCAACCTCCCTGCCCCTCCGGCCGCTTTTGGCGGGTGGAAGCAGGTGATACTTTTTACTCTATTGCCCGTGCATTGGATATAACAGTGGATGAGTTGATACGTGCCAATCCGGGCGTGGATCCTTTAAATCTTCAGATCGGCCAATTGCTGTGTCTGCCAGAAGAATTTCCTCCCTGTCCCTCTGGTGTGTATTGGGAGGTGTCTCCTGGAGATACCCTATACAGCATAGCCCAAACGGTAGGGACAACTGTAGAGACTTTGCTGGAGTTAAACCCGGGAATTGATCCATTTAACCTTCAGGTGAGGCAGAAGATATGCCTGCCCTGATTATGCCTAAAAACTTGATCCCAATAGGGATCAGGCCTGGGCTGTTGTGGACAAACTTCGCGCGCGCCGCGCGTGGGGGCGGTCCCCCTGATCGGTCTTTGAAAATATCGATATTTTTAGAGGATTATTTGCTTTTTTCAAGAATAATTATAAAGATTAGACGATTTGATTCAGCATGCTGTCATCTATGGCAGCACTAATAGATGGCGCAGGCAGGATAGACCGGTAATTGGCCTCGCCTAGTCTGGAAAGGGTTCATCCACTAATTGGGGGTGATTTTTTGATCGATGAGATAACCATTGGGAAACTGGCTGTACTGCTGGCTGTCAGCTCTGAGGCTGAGGAAAAGGAGATTTTACAAAAGGGAGAGCAAGCGGGATATAAGCTGTTCAAGGGCCGCGTCGGCTCTATGGATGGTGAAAAAATATTTGCTGCTGTGGAGACAGCTGCTAAAAGAAGAGAGATTATCGTCAATTTATACCGGGAAGAGCATGCCCTTTATCATTCCATTCTCGATGCCTTCCATGGAGTGTGCCGGGGGGAACTGGCTTTGGGGAGTGTTTTGCGCTCTGTGGGCCTTGTTTTCAGTGTTGTGCGGGGGCCGCGCATGGCCGGGGATTATTCTGATGGAGAATGGCTGGCAGTAGCACTTTACGGCAATATCGGTGCACCCATCAAGGGTTTTGAGCATGAGGTAATGGGTTTGGGTATCAATAATATTTGAGCAGGGGGAGTCCGGCATGATTTTTGCATATAGTTGTAATTGTGATTCTCGCCAGGGCTGAACCTGCCCCGAATTCTTCCGCTTAATAGTGATAAGCAGGTGCCCGGGGTGGCCGCCCCGGGGCTAGTTGATGCGCAAAAAAACAGTGCACGCAGAATTTTGAAAATTACGTCTTACCAGGAGGATGTACAGTGGGAGAGAGCGGGGTAAGTTTGTGGAGAAGCAGGGGTATGCTTCTTCTTTTAGTGGCAGGTAATACAGTAATTTACATGATGATCTATCTGAGAGGCACTTATTATATTCCGATGATGGAGGAACTGCAGATCAACAACACCCAATTGGGGATGATGGGTGTTTCCTATGGAATAGCTGCCGCCCTCTGTTACTTTCCTGGTGGTTGGCTGGCGGACCGGTTGTCAGCAAGGAAACTTCTGACATTGTCATACATTCTTACCGGGTTGGGAGGTTTTTATTTCGCCACCTTTCCTAGCTATGTGATGTGTGTTCTGCTGCATGCCTATTGGGGAATCACCACTTCCCTTATCTTCTGGGCTGCATCCATCAAGGCGACACGGCAGTTGGCTGCAGTAACCGAGCAGGGGCGAGCCTATGGTTTTTTGGAAGCCGGACATGGTTTGGCAGCAGGGATTCTACTATCTGTAGGTCTGGCTTTGTTTGCCCGGTTGGGGAGCAGCAGCGATGCATTGTCCCTTGTCATAACTGCCTATGCGCTGTTGTGTTTATTGATCGGCGTGATCACCTGGTTTTTTTTCAATGAAGAATCCGGTGATGACCGCTGTTCCGGCGATTTATGGGGAAATATTATAAAAGTTGTTAAAATGCCCAGGGTGTGGCTGATAACTTTGATCATCTTCTGTGCCCATTGGGCTGTATGTGCAACTCAGTACCTAGTACCCTTTTCATCCCAGGTTTTTGGTGCAAGTGTTATTTTTGGTGCCGCTCTATCCATTATGAAAGACTATGTACGGCCCATTGTGGCAGCAGGCGCGGGAATTGCCGGGGATAGGATAGGCTCATCCAAAGTGATCTCCTTTGGGTTCCTTCTGCTGCTGGCAGGGTTTGTATCTCTGCTGATTGTACCCGGAAGAATAAATCTGCTCTTTCTTTTGATCATCAACAGCGGGATAGTCTATCTGGCAATGTATATGATCAGGGCTCTTTACTATACCCTGCTGGAGGAAGGGGATATCCCTATAGCCATTTCCGGGACAGCGATAGGTTTAATTGCTACTTTTGGCTATATTCCGGAAATCTTTGTTCCTATGGTAGGCGGCAGGCTCTTGGATCTTTTTCCAGGGGTTGCGGGGTACCGGTATTTGTTCATCTTAACCGCTGTGTTGATCACTGTCGGTTATTTTGTAACGGTTTACTGGATGAAAATCACCAGAGAAAAGAGGATGAACATGCTTGCCTTCCGGAAAAAGAGTGTTTTACCCGCTGGGCAAGAGGTTCTTGACACTCAGGGTGCTAGGGGTTATAATGAAATCAAATAACTACTCAGAGTTATGAGATATAAGGGAGTAGGCGCATGGTGAGTGCGTAGGCTCCCTATTGTTTTTCCCAATATATTTTCAGCCATCTACTCAGAGATACTGAGATATGAGGGAGTAGAAAGCGCAAGTAATATGTGCTCTACTCCTTATTTGTTTTTCTGCACTCTTTACTTTGATTATTGAGTTTGTATTCAGGAGGGACTAATCATGATAGAAATGGATCCAGCTGTACATTGTGTATCAATAGATGGCGAAAGTCTGACACTTGAGCAGTTTTTGGCTGTGGCCAGGGATATGGCTAAGGTAAAGCTTCATATTTCAGGGAAAGAGAAACTGCTCAGATCCAGGAGGGTAGTGGAAGAAATCATTTCCCGGGGTGATGTTGCCTATGGTGTCACCACCGGTTTTGGTAAATTCAGCGATGTTACCATATCCACAGAAGACTGCAATACTTTGCAGCAGAATATTATCATGAGCCATTCCTGTGGGGTAGGGCAGCCTCTCCCGCAGGAAGTGGTCCGGGGGATGATGCTCCTCAGAGCAAACTCTCTGGCTAAAGGTTACTCAGGGGTAAGACTGGAGCTTGTGGAACTGCTGCTCAAAATGCTGAACAGCGGGATTCACCCTGTGGTTCCCTGTAAGGGATCAGTGGGTGCCAGCGGTGATCTGATCCCACTTTCCCATATTGCACTGGCGATGATCGGTATGGGGGAAGTGGAATATCAGGGTAAGATCATGCCCTCCAAGGATGCTCTGCAAAAGGCAGGGCTGCACCCTATTACCCTCACTGCCAAAGAGGGGCTGGCCCTGATCAATGGAACCCAGTATATGAGCACTCTAGGCTGCTTGGCTGTTTGTGATGTTCTAGATCTGTTAAAAACTGCACATATTGCTGCAGCCATGACCTTTGAAGCCCTGGAAGGTATTCCAACCGCTTATGACCCACGGGTACAGGCTGTGCGCCCCCACTGCGGGCAGAGCTTGTGTGCCCAGGCGATGTTGAAGCTGCTACAGGGGAGCGAACTGCTGGAAAGAGAGAAGCCGAAAAGGGTTCAAGATGCTTATACATTGAGATGTATCCCCCAGGTCCATGGAGCGTCCTTAGATGCCATCAATTATGTGAAGGGCGTTCTGGAGGTGGAAATCAACTCTGCTACAGATAATCCCCTTATCTTTCCGGAGGAAGGGGATGTGATCAGCGGCGGCAATTTCCACGGCCAGCCGCTGGCTCTTGCTCTGGACTTTCTGGCTCTGGCTGTTTCTGAGCTGGCCAACATCTCTGAGCGGCGTCTGGAAAGGATGGTCAACCCTGCCCTTAATGGTGAACTGCCGCCCTTCCTCACCAGAAACGGCGGTCTCAACTCCGGTTTGATGCTGCTTCAATATGCTGCAGCAGCACTGGTCTCAGAGAACAAGGTTCTTTCCCACCCTGCCAGTGTTGATTCTATCCCTACTTCAGGCAATCAGGAGGACCATGTGAGTATGGGTTCAATCGCGGCTTTGAAGCTCCGTACAGTGGTGGAGAATCTGTCCTGGGTCATCGCTGCGGAAATGCTGGCTGCCAGCCGGGCAATGGCTTTTATTTCCCATAAGACCGGCAGAGGGGCATCGATTGCCAATCAGTTGGTGCTGGAAAGGGTGCCTTTCCAGGATCAGGATCAGATCCTTTATCAAAATCTCAATAAGGTGCATGATTTGGTACTTTCCGGTTTGGTGATCAGGGAAGTGGAAAGAGAATTGGGAGATCTTTTAGATTAATTGGGAAGAAGAAATTGTTTTTTATGAAATGGAAGGCAGTTTACATGGTGAATCCACATAGGGGGGATATCATGGAAAAAATTAAAGCAGATTTCTTACTGTTAAATGCAGGACAGTTGGTAACCGTAGCGGGTAATTCTGATCACCCCAAAAGGGGGAAGGAGCTAAATGAGATCGGTGTGATAGCTGATGGCGCAGTAGCAGCCAGAGATGGAGTAATTGTAGCTGTAGGCACCACTGATGAGCTGCAGAAAAGAGTTGAACTCACTAATGGAACTGTGTGTGTTGATGCCTGTGGCAAAGTGGTCCTGCCGGGCCTGGTGGACCCCCATACCCATGTTGTTTTTGCCGGCTCCAGGGAACATGAGCTGGAGATGAAGATCAAGGGTGTTCCCTATCTTGATATATTGGCTGCAGGAGGGGGTATCCTCGATACAGTTCGCTCCACCAGAGCGGCCAGCCGGGAGCAACTGGTGCAGGTGGCTAGAAAATACCTGGATCAGATGCTGGCACAGGGCACCACAACAGCAGAGGCCAAAAGCGGCTATGGGCTTACAGTAGAGGATGAAGTGAAGACCCTGGAGGCGATCCGGGAGTTGAACAATAGCCATCCTGTGGACCTGGTTCCCACTTTCCTCGGTGCCCATGCCATTCCGGAAGAATACAAGGAAAACCCTGATGGTTTTGTTGACCTGGTTATCGAGGAGATGCTGCCTGCTGTCAAGGAAAAAGGCCTGGCCGAATTCTGTGATATCTTCTGTGAACAGGGTGTTTTTTCGGTGGAGCAGAGTCGCAGAATCCTTTTAAAGGCCAAAGAAATGGGATTCAAGCTGAAGATCCATGCTGATGAGATGGTACCCCTGGGTGGGGCAGAACTGGCTGCTGAACTGGGGGCGACCTCTGCTGATCATCTGATGGTGGTTTCGGAACGGGGGATTGAGATGCTGGCTGCATCTTCCACTGTAGCTGTACTGCTGCCGGCAACCACTTTCTGTGTTATGGGAGAGCGGTATGCCCCTGCCCGTAAGATGATCGAAAAGGGAGTAGCTGTTGCACTGTCCACCGATTTCAACCCTGGGAGCAGCCCGGTCAACTCCCTGCAGATAGTGATGGGTATCGCCTGCCGTCAATTAAAGATGACACCGGCTGAGGTGATCTCAGCTGTGACCATCAATGCTGCCCATGCCATCGGGCGGGCGGACAGTGTAGGAAGTATCGAAGTAGGGAAAAAAGCCGACCTGGTTATTTTTGATGCCAGAGACTACAGGTATCTGATGTACCGCTTTGGCACCAACCTTGTGGAAAGAGTTGTTAAATCAGGGCGTTTAGTTATAGGAGGGTGAAAAATGAAGATAGTTGAGTGTGTGCCCAATTTCAGTGAAGGGCGGCAGAAGGATGTTATCGAGAAGATCATAGCAGCGGTGAGGGGTGTGGATGGTGTTAAGGTTTTAGACTATTCATCAGATCCCAGCCACAACCGCACTGTGCTGACCTTTGTGGGAGAACCCATGGCTGTGAAGGAAGCAGCATTCCGTGTAGCAGAAAAAGCTGCGGAGCTGATCGATATGGAACAACACCAAGGGGAACACCCCCGTATCGGCGCTGCTGATGTGATTCCTTTGATCCCCATCAGTGGTGTGAGTATGGAGGAGTGTGTGGAACTGGCCCGGGAGTTGGGGCGTGATATCGGGGAGAAGCTGGGGATTCCTGTTTATCTTTATGAAGAGGCAGCCACCCGTCCCGACCGAAAAAACCTGGCACATGTCCGCCGGGGTGAGTATGAGGGTCTGAAAGAGGCTATCAAGACACCTGAGCGTCAGCCTGATTTTGGCCCAGCTCAGATGCACCCTAGGGCTGGTGCTGTAGCTGTTGGCGCACGACCTCCTCTGGTGGCTTATAATATCAATCTTGGTACAGACAAAGTGGAGATCGCCAAAGCAATTGCCCGCACCATCAGGGGGAGCAGCGGCGGTTACCCCAGTATTAAGGCTCTGGGTGTTCTCATTGAGGAGACCGGTAAGGCCCAGGTGACCATCAATGTCTGCAACTATAAAGAGGTTTCCCTGGCCCGGGTTTTTGAAACAGTGAAAAGTGAGGCTGAGCGCTATGGTGTCAATATCACAGGTAGCGAGATCGTGGGTTTAGTGCCCATGGAGGCCCTGCTGGATGCTGCAGCCTTCTACCTGAGGCTGGAGGGCTTCCAGCTGGAACAAGTTTTGGAGAAAAGGCTGTAGTTTGGTGATGTGACAAGGGGACGGGGGTCGTGTCACTGCAGTTGGTGGTTAGTCGTTAGTGGTTAGTGGTTGGGCCACCATGGGGACGTCCCTGCGGTAAGTAGGAGCCGGAAACCGGAGGTTTTAAGCCGGGATTTGGATATTAATTGGTTGCAACAGTTGTTCTGCTATAGATGCTATCAGTTGCTCCTCCGGGGCAAGTTAAACCGAAATAAGTGCAAGCGCAGTGATAAAAGTAGTCCTTTTTGTTCACCTATGTTAGCTGTTGACGAAGATGTAATTGGGAAGGATGATTGTTATGTTGATGGATATGACGGTCAGGGATTTCTTAAAAGAACTGGCATCCAATTCACCGGCACCTGGTGGGGGGAGTGTGTCTGCCCTTGCCGGGAGCCTAGGTGCGGCCCTGGTCTGTATGGTTGCACGGTTAAGTGAAAAACAGCCAATACCTGATGGAGTAGAAGAGACAGCGGTTGTTTTAGCAAGGGCAGAGAAATTGATGGCAGTTCTGGAGAAGGATGTAGATGCAGATACTGAAGCCTTCAATCAGGTAATGAAGGCTTACGGCCTGCCCAAAGGCACAGAATTGGAAAAGAAAGAGCGCTCCCGGGCCATCCAGCAGGCACTAAAAGGGGCAGCCCTTCACCCGATGAAAGTTGCCAGAGAGTGCCTTGATGTATTGGAGCTCTGTAGTTGGGCTGCTGCTCACGGCAATCCCAACGCCTTAAGCGATGCGGGGGTGGCTTCCCTGCTGGCCCAGTCCGGAATCAGGGGTGCTCTCTATAATGTGGAGATCAATCTGTCAAGCATCAGGGACCCGGAATTCAAGGAAAAAATGGTACAGGAAAAAGAAGCTATCCTGAAAAAAGCTCTGCAGCTGCAGGAGGAACTTAAAGAAACGGTTGAGAACAGGTTATCATAGAGCTTGCTCTCTGGCACTCTCAAACCCATGAGCAGGGATATTGTTTAAGCAGGTCGAATTAATGCGTATCTTGATCTCCTAGCTGGGGGTGAAGGGATGCAGGAAAATTTGGCAGAAAAAAGACTGGATACCGAGGAGATTGCAGAGCGGCTGGCCCTCCTGGAAGCTGTGTTGGATGCTATTGTTGAGGGGGTTATTGTAACTGATGCCAGCGGCAGGATCCTCTATTTCAATGAGGCACAGGAAAAGATAGAGGGTCTGAACAAAGATGAAGTAATAGGGCGTTATCTCCATGAGGTCTATCAGGTTTCCCCGAAGACCAGTGATCACGCGGTTGTCATTAAGAACGACAGGCCATCTAAGGATAAGGTTAAAACTTTTTTTACCACTGAAGGAAAAGAGATCAACCTGGCAGCCAGCACCTACCCGGTGAGACATGGTGGTAGGATTGTGGGTGCTTTTTCTGTCTGCCGGGACTTTACCAGGATTAAGGATTTGATCAAGAAAAATATGTCACTACAGAGACAGATGCATTTCAAATGGGATGACAGGCATTTAAAAAACGGAACACGCTATACACTTGATGATTTCATCTATACCAGTAAAACAGTTGAGAGGTTAATCAACCAGGCCCGCAAGGCTGCTTTAACCGATTGTCCTGTTTTGGTTTATGGGGAAACAGGTACAGGTAAAGAGGTGCTGGCGCAGGGAATCCATAATGCCAGTGGCCGGGCTGATGAACCTTTCATTGGGATCAACTGTGCAGCAATACCGGAGACACTGTTGGAAAGCACCCTTTTTGGTACAGTGAAAGGCGCGTTCACCGGTGCTCTCGATACCCAGGGGCTTTTTCAACAGGCTGGGAAGGGAACATTGTTTCTCGATGAGATCAACTCTATGCCCCCTGCTCTGCAGGCTAAATTGCTCAGGGTTTTGCAGGAAAGGAAATACCGGCGGGTGGGCTGTACCAGAGAACTTCCTCTGAAATGCAGGATTATCTCCTCAACCAATATGGACCCCTATCAGTGTATTGAAGAGGGGACATTGCGGGAAGACATCTACTACCGGTTTGCTGTTTTCACTCTGTATATTCCGCCTTTAAGGGAACGTACCGAGGATATTGGGGAGCTTATATCCCATTTCATCAAAAATTTCTGCAGGGTTTACGGCCAGCGTAATGTGAGAGTTAATTCAGAACTGAAAAAAGCGTTGTTAAACTATCAATGGCCGGGAAATGTAAGAGAACTGCAGCATGTCATTGAAAGCAGCCTTGTCATGCTGGAACCTGATGAAAATGAAATCACCTTTGATCACTTGCCAGCCTTTATCAGACCTAAGTTTAAACAGAATAAAAGCAATCTTGCTATAAAGTATATACCTTCTAATAGCAGTCTCAATGAGATCATGAAGGAAACAGAGCGGCAGGTGATCGAGGATGTGCTGCGCAGCAATGATGGGAATATTACCAGGGCGGCAAAATCCCTGGGGATTTTGCGCCAGAACCTTCAATACCGTATGAGAAAATTGGGGATTAAGTCTTCAGTATTTGATTGATATAAACTTTATATCTAGAGAGGGGAGAAGAGATGCTGAACAACATCGATATAGCCAATGCCATGACCATCAAGTTGAGTAATGAACTGCCGGAAATGCCGGAATTCGTGCCCGGTATCCGCAGAGCACCGAACAGAGGGTTCCGCCTTTCAACTGAGCAGACCAAAATTGCTTTGAGAAATGCCTTGCGCTATGTGCCGGAGGAACTGCACGAAAAGCTGGCTCCGGAGTTTTTAAATGAGCTTTTGACCAGGGGGCGTATTTATGCCTACCGCTACCGCCCAGCTGGAAGGATCTATGCCAAACCCATCGATGAATATAAGGGAAACTGCATTGAGGGTAAGGCCTTCCAGTTGATGATCGACAACAACCTGGATTTTGAAGTGGCGCTTTACCCTTATGAGCTGGTAACCTATGGGGAAACCGGCAGTGTGTGCCACAACTGGCTGCAGTACAGGTTGATAAAAAAGTATCTAGAGGTAATGACCGACCATCAGACACTGGTGGTTATGTCAGGGCATCCCCTAGGGCTGTTCCCGTCAAAACCCGATGCTCCCCGGGTGATCATTACCAATGCCCTGATGGTAGGGATCTTTGACAATCCCCATGACTGGGAGATTGCAGAGGAGATGGGGGTTGCCAACTACGGCCAGATGACTGCAGGCGGCTGGATGTATATCGGCCCCCAGGGGATTGTCCATGGCACCTTCAACACACTGCTTAATGCGGGGCGGCTGAAGTTGGGTGTCCCTCAAGATGGGGATCTGAGGGGGCACCTTTTTGTGTCCTCAGGGCTCGGCGGTATGAGCGGCGCCCAGCCCAAGGCGGTAGAAATCGCTAACGGTGTGGGTGTTATTGCTGAAGTGGATTACTCCAGGATCAAGACCAGGTACGACCAGGGCTGGGTAAGCATGGTTTCAGATAACCTGGATGAGATTTTTAAAACAGCTGCTGAGTATCTCGCTAAAAAGGAACCCATCTCTATCGCTTACCATGGAAATATTGTTGATCTTTTGGAGTATGTGGTTGAGAAAAACATCCACATTGATCTCCTCTCAGATCAAACATCCTGCCATGCTGTTTATGAAGGTGGGTACTGCCCGCAGGGTATAACCTTTGAGGAGAGGACAAGGCTGCTGGCTGAGGACCGGGAGAGATTCAATCAACTGGTTGACCAGAGCCTGAGGCGCCACTATTATCTGATAAAAACCCTTACAGAACGGGGCACCTATTTCTTTGACTACGGCAACTCCTTTATGAAGGCTGTATTTGATGCAGGTGTGAAGGAGATTTCCAAAAACGGCGTAGATGAGAAAGATGGTTTTATCTGGCCCTCCTATGTTGAAGATATCATGGGCCCAATGCTTTTTGATTACGGTTATGGCCCTTTTCGCTGGGTGTGTTTGAGCGGTAAACATGAGGACCTGGTGAAAACAGACCGTGCCGCGATGGAGTGCATTGACCCCAACCGCCGGGGCCAGGACCGGGATAACTACATCTGGATCAGGGACGCAGAAAAGAACAAACTGGTTGTGGGTTCCCAGGCACGTATCCTTTATCAAGATGCAGAAGGGAGGATGCGCATCGCCCTCAAGTTCAATGAAATGGTCAGGAAGGGTGAGATCGGCCCTGTGATGCTGGGGCGTGACCACCACGATGTCAGCGGTACTGACTCACCCTTTAGGGAAACCGCCAATATCAAAGATGGCAGCAATGTGATGGCTGATATGGCCACTCAGTGCTATGCCGGAAATGCCGCCCGGGGGATGAGCTTAGTGGCTCTCCATAATGGCGGTGGTGTTGGTATCGGCAAATCCATCAACGGCGGTTTCGGCCTGGTGCTCGATGGCAGTGAAAGGGTTGATAATATTATCAAATCCGCCCTCCTCTGGGATGTGATGGGAGGTGTAGCCAGACGAGCCTGGGCGAGAAATGAGAACTCTATCACCACAAGTATGGAGTTCAACAAAAAATACCAAGGCAAGGGGCATATAACACTGCCATACCTGGTTGATGATCAGTTAGTTGATGAGCTGGTAGGCCAAGCCCTTGCTGAAAAATAAATGACATCATTATCTGCCCGGGATATACACCAGGGGCATCCCGGGCAGATAAATACCTAATTATGGAATTATGCCATTGTAATTTTCTAATTTAGTGAAAAGTTTAAAGGAGTTCTGTCGAACCAAGTCGAATAACTTAAACCTGAAAAAATAATAAACGAACCACTTACCTTATCTTGTAACCACTAGACATATTGCAGTCTTATACAAAACAGGTATTCGCACAATTTATTGATTACGATCTATGCCAAATATCAATCCTTCCTTAATTGGTGTGAATGATGAAACTCACACCACCGGTTGGGTTTTAAGGCAGTGTAAAGTTTGATATACAACAAATCTATCCCAA
>LFTQ01000061.1:16395-21245 GCA_001513545.1 Clostridia bacterium DTU068
AAAAAACCTGAGGTGGTGAAATTTTGAGCAATTTACTGAAATATATGGTGGAAAACACTTCTATAATTATGGATTATGCCAGTACTCACTTTTCTTTGATTTTCAGTGCGGTGGCCATATCACTGTTATTATGGATTCCTCTTGGGATCTTGATTTCAAGGAATGAGAGACTGGCGAGTATTGTTTTGGGGATCGCCAATACCATCTTCTGCATACCAAGCCTTGCTTTGTTCTCGGTTTTTGTTACAATTCCATTTTTAGGCCTGGGGAGGCCCTCAGCGCTGCTGGCTTTGGTGCTTTATGCAATGATGCCGATGGTGATCAATGTTTATCAGGGCATTAAGGTTGTTGATAAAAGTGTTATTGAAGCAGCCAAAGGCATGGGGATGAGTTCTAAGCGAATCTTAAGGGAAATCCAGCTTCCCCTGGCTGCTCCTGTGATGTTTGCCGGTATCAGGATCACTGTGGTTATGGCCACAGGTATCGCTGCCATCGCTGCCTATATTGGGGAAAGGAATTTAGGCCGGCTGATCACAGAGGGTTTGACCAGATACCATGTGGAGATGATTCTCTCCGGTGCTATACTGATCGCTCTTATTGCTATATTATTTGATACCGTGTTAGGTGCTGTTGAAAAGATGTTGGTGCCTAAGGGTCTAAAGGTAAGCCGCAGTAAATAACTAGATGTATGGGATGAGGGGGATAAAAATTGATCGAATTACATGATGTTACGAAAATATACGCTGGTCAGACTGTGCCGGCTGTTAAAAATTTGACCTTGAAGATCAAAGAAGGAGAAACTTGTGTTTTTGTCGGTCCTTCCGGTTGTGGTAAGAGTACCATTCTGCGCATGATCAACCGGATGATCGAACAGACCTCAGGTACAATACTGATCAACAACAAAGATATCAGAGAAACTGATCCCGATCGCCTGAGAATGGGGATCGGTTATGTTATCCAGCAGATCGGCTTGCTACCTCACAGAACCATTGCCGAAAACATCAGTATAGTTCCCCGCCTCTACGGCTGGGACAAAGAAAGGATCCGCAAAAGGGTTGATGAACTGCTGGAACTGATGGGATTGGATCCTGATGAAACAAGAGCAAAGTATCCGGCACAGCTCAGCGGTGGACAGATGCAGAGGGTCGGAGTAGCCCGGGCTATGGCTGCGGATCCCCCGATTATGCTGATGGATGAACCCTTTGGTGCTGTGGACCCCATAGTCAGGGGACACCTGCAGGATGAGTTCCTCAAACTGCAGCGGGAGATGAAAAAAACCATCTGTTTTGTTACTCATGATATCAATGAGGCTATCAAAATGGGTGATACAATAGCCATTTTTGAGAAAGGTCAGTTGGTGCAGCATGGAACCCCGCAGGAGATTCTCTCCCATCCGAAAAATGAGTTTGTTAGCACATTTATCGGAACTGACCGGGTTGTGAAGATGTTGACCCTGTTCCAGGTACGCAACATCACCGATATGAATCCCTGCATTGTACGGGAAAACGAAATGGCCAATATCCGTCAGAAAATGGATGATCAACAGGCAGATGTCTGTGTTTTGATGAATGAGTCTACAAAACCCTGCGGTTTGATTACCCGTGATGATCTAGAAAAGGCAGGGGATCTGAGTCCGGAGAAGATCATGAAAATAGCATGCAGCAAAAAGGATGCATTTATTAACGCCGACCTGCTTTTGAATGATGCCCTTTCATTGATGCTGGAGTGGGACTGTGATTACCTGGGGGTACTGGATGGCTCTCAGCTGATCGGAGTAGTATCCCTTGAGGACATCAGGGAATGTGTCTGCAGGAAAGAGGGTGAATGATCTATGAATTGGGAGCGATACTTAGACGCCCTGTCACGGGTTCCCCATGAGTTGACCATTCATATCATCATGGTGCTTATCTCTCTTGCTATTGCCATTGCAATTTCTCTGCCGGTGGGTGTTTTATTAACTAGGCCCCGCTTCAGGAAGATGGGAGCCCTGGTGATGAATATCCTCAATATCTTTCAGGCCTTTCCCGGTATGGCAATTATCGCTTTGACCATGCCTGTGCTGGGGATGGGGCTTAAACCTGCTATCGGAGCTCTGGTGGTGCAAGCCCTTTTGCCTATTGCCAGAAATACTATTGCTGGCCTTTATGGTGTCGACCCCAATACGAAGGAAGCAGCACAGGGTATGGGAATGTCTGAAAGAAAGGTTTTATTTGAAGTAGAGTTACCCCTTGCCATGCCTGTTATTTTGGCGGGCATCAGGACATCTGCCGTTTATGTGGTCAGTGTGGGAACTCTAGCGGCCTATATAGGTGGTGGAGGCCTGGGAGATATAATCGTAGCTGGATTAAATATGTTATGGGCTGAGTTCATCATTGTGGGTGCTGGGTTTGGAGCACTCCTAGCTATCTTTTTCGAAAGAGGGTTGAGCTATTTGGAGTACAAGTTTACACCACCGGGATTTACGGTAACAAAATAAACCAGTTCTCCAAAAAAGGGGTTGGGTATCATTGAGGCTTATCCGGAATTGAAGGCTGTAATGCAGAAGCTTACAGATTAATGCATAGATTAAAAAGATCTTGGGCTGGCTGAATATACTGCCTCAGTGACCAAGGGATGTCAGCGGCAAAAATAATTTGCAGTATTATTGCTGTGCTTTGTCACGAGATTGCGCTGAGAGGGGAGATTGTAACTGAATATCCTTGAGCAATTTATGGCTGCTTTTCAGGTACCGGAGTTTGCCAAACCCTATCTGCACCACTTTGTTACTGAACAGGAAATAGAACTTGTCATAAAAATAGCGGGCAATAGCCTGACAAGGGATCAGATCGCTTCTTTATTTAATAACAGTCCGGACATAGACGATCTGCTGGAACAGGCGTACCAGCGCTATGTGATCAATAAAGAAGAAAAAGATGGAACTGTTTATTACAGTGTTAGCGATTTTTATTCTAGATTGGATGATTATAGCAAGTTCGGAAATTATTATGTCCTACCCCAAAAAATACGCCAGCAACTGGACAAGTGGTGCTATTTGGAGTATTTGAAGAGAAATAATCATTTCAAAGTAGTTGTTGATAATGATCCTAATTATGAGAACTGCCATAATGATCTGATTCTACTATTATCTGAAGTTGAGGAGATGATCGATGCTGCTGAAAAGATCATGGTGCTGCCCTGCAACTGCAAAATGCTGGCAGATAACTGCGATCGGCCCAGAGAGGTTTGTTTGTTTTTTGATGGCCACATCACCGACCGCACCAAAGGAAGGCTACTGAGTAGGGAAGAGGCCAAAGAATTGTTGTATATGGCTGACAAAAAGGGGTTAATGCATACAGGTGGCCCGTATAACTGGAGAGAAGAGGGGCTTACTGCAGTCTGCAACTGTTGTGCTGACTGCTGCTATCCATTTCGAGCCGCAAAGCAACTTGGCACCAAAGGGAAATGGCCGAAATCTTGCTACATTGCTAAATATGACCCAGAAAAGTGTCGCTTATGTGGGCGGTGTGTTCAGCGCTGTCATTTTGGAGCCTTTTATTTTGATGGAACCTCAGTAGAACGAAAAGGCAGGGAAAAGAAAAATGTGACATATAACCCGGTTCTCTGCTGGGGGTGCGGCCTCTGTGCTAATACCTGCCCCAGCAACGCCATCACCATGGAGAAACTCTAACAAAGGCTAGAAGCATCACTATGGTGTCTGGCACCATTTGTCATATAGCCAGCACTACCATGACGTATGGCAATATCTTCATTTATGGGGGAGGTGTGGTATTTATTTAGATGCAAAGTTAATGGAAATTGTGTTTTTGTTTGAAGGTAACAACGTTTAGAAAGGGAAAAGGAGGATTGTTATGAAAAAATCTTTATGGTCTGCCCTAGCGTTAATGCTGGTGCTTACTATGGCACTGCTAGGTGTTGTTGGATGCTCTGGAGGACAAAGTGGAGATGCTGACAAACCCACAATAATTGTCGGTTCTAAAACTTTTACAGAGGCTCTTTTACTGGGGAGTATGACTTACCAGTATCTTGATTATTTAGGATATCCAGTTGAAAACAAGACAGGCTTGGGCGAGCTGGCAGTTATCAGGCCTGCCTTGGAGTCAGGAGAAATAAGCTGTTACTGGGAATATACAGGAACAGTCTTGATCAACATAATGGGAGAAGAACCAAGCTATGATGAAGAGCAGTGTTACAATGATGTCAAGGAGTGGGATGAAAAGAACGGGATTATCTGGTTGGACTATGCTCCCTTGAATAACACCTATTCCATTATGACGACCAAGCAAATTGCTGATCAGTATAATCTAAAGACCACTTCAGATGCAGTAGAGGCTATAAAGAATGGTGCAAAACTCCGTTTTGTAACCGCTCAGGAATGGGTTGAGCGTCCTGATGGTTTGCAGCATTTTGAATCAATTTATGGTTTCACCTATCCAAAGGAACTTCATAGTCAGGCAGCTCTAAATATGGGGTACGAAATACTTAAGAATGGTCAAGCTGATTTAGGTCTTGCTTTTACTACTGATGCAAGAGTAAAGGCTTATGGTTTGGTTCTCTTAGAGGATGATAAATCAGCATTCCCTGTTTATAACCCTGCGCCGCTCTTCAGAGAGGAGATTATCAAAGCTTATCCTGAGCTTTCGGAGCAGATGAAAAAACTGAGTTCTTTACTGGATAATGAAACAATAATGGGTTTAAATGAAGAGGTTGATATAGGCAAGAAGAGTGTAGACGAAGTGGCTGAAAATTTCTTAAAAGAAAATGGTTTGATCGAATAGGAATTGCATGTTGTCTGATGTCGTTTATGCAGATTACGCATGATTTTATGTAGGTGAAACAGTTATTGGAAATAT
>LFTQ01000061.1:21282-25601 GCA_001513545.1 Clostridia bacterium DTU068
CGATTATCGGGCATCTTTGGAGAGAGGGAGAAAGGTATGTATTTAACAGAGTATGAACAGGAAATGCTTGACGGAAAATATGGTGCTGCCCAAGCCATGGCTTTAAAAGTGCTGGTGGCTGTTGGGGAGTGTTTCGGAGCAAAGAGGCTGCTGGAGGTGAGCCGTGTGCATGTGGCCTCCAGCAATCAGGAGGCTGATGTGTGGTTTGCGGAAAAACTGCTCAAACTGGGGGGGCGCTGTCTGGTAGCTCCTACAGTAAATCCCGGCTTTAATGTTTCCTATTTGAGCCAGCATCTATCCATATCTAAGAAAGATGCAGAGTTGACGGAAAGAACCCACCGGGCTTACAGGGAATTGGGTGCGATTTTGACCTTAAGCTGCACCCCATACCTGGAGGCCAATGTGCCCCGTTTTGGCGAGATTTTATCCTATTCGGAGACCAGTGTCACAGTCTATGTCAATTCTGTGATCGGCGCCAGGACTAATCGGGAATCTGTCCAGAGTTCCCTTTGTGCAGCCATCACCGGTAGAGTGCCGGAGTACGGTTTTTTGTTGGATGAATACAGGAAAGGTAGTGTGCTGGTACAGGTTGAGGCTGATCTGAAATCAGATTTCGATTATCAGTTGCTGGGGAGTTGTACACAAAAGATCGGGCCTGGGGTTCCTGTTTTTGTAGGACTGCCGCAGAATCTTTCACAGGAGGCTCTCATCAATCTGGGCACCCAGTTAAACACCACAGGTTCTTATGCCATGTTCCATATCCCGGGGGTAACCCCTGAAGCCCCCACCCTTGAGGCGGCTTTCGGAGGAAGGGAACCTGAACGGGTGGTTACCATCACAGATGAAGATCTGCAGGAGATACACCGCAAAATATCCCGGCCGCCTGGCAAAATTGATTTTGCGATGTTTGGCTGCCCTCATCTTACCTTCAGCCAGGTGCAGGAGGTGGCACAGCTCGTTAAAGGAAAGAAGCTGGCTGTTGAGATGTGGTTGCTGACCTCCAGTTTGAACAAAGAACTGGCACGCCGCACAGGCATGCTGGAGGTTATTGAAGAAGCAGGAGGGCACATTGTGGAGGATACCTGTATTGACCAGCCCTGCTGGTCCCACTTGAAGGGAAAAGTCGGGGTTACCGACTCACCGAAATGTGCCTATTATGCCAGTATGAGGGGTATGAATTTTGTCATCAGGGATCTGGCTGCCTGTGTCGAAGCAGCGCTGAAGGGGGAAGTGTCTTGAAAGGGGAAACCACTGTTAAATGCCATAGGATTTCGGAAGGGAAAGTTACAGGGGAAGTTCTTATTTCTCAGGATGATATACTCTTCTACCTGGTGGATCCGGAAAGTGGAAGGATCTTAGAAAAGGGACATTCCCTGGAGGGTAAAAGTGTGGCAGGGAAGGTTCTTGTTTTTCCTGCGGGAAAGGGGAGTTCATCAGTTCAGGTGGACGGCCTTTACCAGCTTATGATCAGGGGTAATGCTCCCAAAGCTATGATCATTGAAAGACCGGATACCATCCTTGTAACCAGTGCTATTATTATGGAAATACCTCTGGTTGATCAGGTGGATCCTCTTTTCTATGAGCTGATCAAGGATGGGGACTGTGTTGTGGTTGATGCGGATCAGGAGCAGATCACAATCATCCCAAAAGCCTGACGATTGGACCGATCAGTGGGACAGGTTGGGTGATCGGACCGATCAACGGAATCACCTGGACAGCCCCGCGCGAACCGAGCAGAGTTAATCCCTGCCGCTTGCGACATAAGCTTCGGTTTAACTTGCCCTAAGACTCGTCACAGACGACAGCCGAACGGCTCCTATGACGCCATCCGGGCGCATAGTCGCCTAGCTCAACATCCATGTTTCGCTTCGGCTGTCGTTAGCTGCTCCTTCGTCAAGGGCAAGTAACAACCTTCGCAGGCCGCTGCGCTGGCAGGGAAAAACTGACCGATCACTGACCGATCACCGGGACTGTCCCCCCGCGCGATCAGGGGGACAGGTTGGCACCGCTGTGACCGACCAGTGGAACCCACCCCCTGCGCGATCAAGTAGAACGGTCCCAGCGGGCGGTAGTCCGGTTTTATTTGAAAGGAGGTATAGTAATGAAAGAAGCGTTTTGTTCCTCTGATGCACCATCCCCTATGGGTGCCTATTCATCTGTTATTAAGTCGGGAAACTGAAGTATATCATTTGAGCATTTGGTGATCTGTGATGAGATTATTAGCAGAACAAAAGCCACAGTGAAAGAACTGAAAACTGATGAAGAATATTTAGGTTATGATGCTATTGCCAGAGTTGGCCACGGTGGCAACTATATCTGCGATAAGCACACCTTGGATCATATGAGAGAAGAGTGGCGAGGGGACCTGTCTGATTTTAATTCTTATGAAACATGGCAGAGCAAAGGGAAGCTCAGCATGAGAGAGCGGGCACATCAAAAGGTGCAGCATATTCTCTCCACTTATCAACCGGAAGCTTTGCCAGCAGAGCTTGATGCTGAGATCGAAGAGATTTTGGAGCGGGCAAGAAAAGCCTTATCATAGTTAACTGTTTTGATTAAGCAGTATTCCAATGCCACAAAGGTGCTGTCCCCATTTATATGGGGACGGTGCCCTTTTATTATTCTACAGGCCAGAATGGCCAACAACCAGATTAACTGGCATATCGATTGACATACAATACCGCCTGCCGCAAAAATTTTGTGCGCGCACAAAATTTTTGCGCGACGCTTCCAGTTGCTATATCCTAGCAGTTATATTCCAGCAGCTAAAGTCAAGAAACTGTTTTTTGTGCATTTGTTTGTGAAAGGCCTTTTTGCGGCAAAAGTGGGAATATTTGAATTATGTTCCCCAAATACTAATCAAAACGCAGTCTTAGAAAGGGGAACAGGAAAATGATCAGTACTACTATTTTCCCGGGACGCTATGTCCAGGGTTATGACACCATGAAGCGCCTGGGGGAGGAGATGGCCCGCTTTGGCAAGAAAGGGCTCTTGATCTGTGACCCATATGTCATGGAGAGGATCATCCCTTCCTATTTGCCTGATATCCAGCATGCGGTGCAGGTGGAAACAGTCAGATTCGGGGGAGAGTGTTCTGAAGAGGAAATCCAACGATTAGCACAGCTGATGAAGGATACAGGATGTGACCTGGTAACCGGTGTTGGTGGGGGTAAAACACTGGATACAGCCAAGGCGGTGGCTTACCAGATGAAGGCCCCTGTTGTGGTGGTGCCTACTATCGCCTCCACTGACGCTCCCTGCAGTGCTCTGTCTGTGATCTACAAACCTGATGGCACTTTTGATCACTATTTGATTTTGCCTCAAAACCCCAATCTGGTGCTGGTGGATACTCGTGTTGTGGTACAGGCCCCTGCCAGATTCTTGGTGGCAGGTATGGGTGATGCTCTGGCTACCTGGTTTGAAGCAGAATCTGCAAGAGCTAAGTATGCTCAGAATATGACCGGGGACCACGGGTCTATGGCTGCCTTTGCACTTGCAGAGTTGTGTTATGAAACTTTGCTTGAATATGGGGTGGCAGCAAAAGAGGCGTGTGCAGTTCATGCGGTTACCCCTGCTGTGGAACATGTGGTTGAAGCCAATACCCTGTTGAGCGGTATCGGTTTTGAGAGTGGGGGATTGGCAGCAGCCCATGCAATTCATAATGGGTTGACTGTTTTGGAACAGACCCACAGCTATTATCATGGTGAAAAGGTGGCATTTGGAACACTGACATCTCTATTCCTGACAGACAAGCCGATCTCTTTAGTGGATGAGGTATTCTTGTTCTGTGAGGCTGTAGGTCTTCCCACAACCTTCGCAGACCTGGGGATGGAAGGGGTGTCAGATGACGATCTGATAAAGGTTGCTGAAACCGCATGTGCTGAAGGAGAAACCATTTTTAATGAACCAATACCTGTAACCCCGGAGGGTGTAGTTGCTGCTATGAAAGCAGCAGATGCCTACGGTAGGATGAGACAAGGAGAATAATACTGCCCTGCCGACCGATCAGGGGGACAGGTTGACTGATCGGGACCGATCACCGCGATCACCGGGACTGTCCCCCCGCGCGAATAGAGCAGTGTTAATCCCTGCCGCTTGCGACATAAGCTTCGGTTTAACTTGCCCTAAGACTCGTCACAGACGACAGCCGATCGGCTCCTATGACGCCGTCCGTGGCGCATAGTCGCCTAGCTAAACATCCCTGTTTCGCTTCGGCTGTCGTTAAATGCTCCTTCGTCAAGGGCAAGTAACAACCTTCGCAGGTCGCTACGCTGGCAGGGAAAAACTGACCGATCATGACCGATCAGGGGGACTGTCCC
>LFTQ01000061.1:25623-36891 GCA_001513545.1 Clostridia bacterium DTU068
CGCGATGTATTATAGAAACCCTGATCCTAATGTGCTGGCGCAAATAATCTTTGCGGTAATTAGGCAAAACCTTTAATAAGCGCAAATATTCTTTGCGCTTGATGGGAGGAAAATTTTTGCGTATGGCAGCAAATAGGGATATTATCAGGGTTTTTTCTTTTGGCACGGTTTTTGCTATATAATTTAGGCAGAATAACTATTAAGAGAATAAAGGAAGTAAGAGAATAAAAGGAGACTGTATTGTAAGCCGGATTTATTAACTACTTAACTTGAATGTAGGCAGGTTGACAGGTGTCAGGACAGGGAGTTTTCCCTTGTTACCATTAGATGAGCGGATTTCAGCCCAAACTTCAATTATTATTACAAACCTCAATTACCATCATAAGGAGGCTTCGATGTGGAGAAGTTGATATCAAACTACAGCGAACAGGTTACACCTCAGTTGAAATGGGTAACTGATGAGCAGCTTGAGCAAATCCATTATGCAACACTCGAAGTGTTGGAGCGCACCGGGATTGTGGTAAAGAACAAGGAAGCACTGGAGTTGTTGAAGGATGCAGGCTGCCGGGTCGAGGGTGAGCATGTCTGGATCCAGCCATGGCTGGTGGAGGATTGCTTGCGGCTGGCACCCAAACGGATAACTGTGTCCAACAGGTTAGGGGAGCGGGTGATGCCCCTAGAAAAGAACAGGGTTTACTATGGAACAGGATCTGATCTACCATTCACTATCGATTTAGAGACCAATGAACGCAGAACATCTACCAAACAAGATGTTGTTGATGCATCCAGGGTTGTTGACGCTCTTCCTAACTATGATTTTTTAATGAGCTATGCCATTGCTTCAGATACCAACCCTGATGTCAGCGACCTGCATCAGTTTGAGGCCATGACATTAAACTGCAGCAAGCCTATCATTTTCACCGCCCATAATGCCGAAAACACTGAAGCACTGATTCAGATGGCTGCCGCCTGTGTTGGTGGTGTGGAAAACCTGAAAGCTAATCCATATATTATTCTTTACTCTGAACCGATTTCTCCTTTGGTGCACACCCATGATGGGGTGGGCAAAATGTTTAAATGCTTTGAATACAACATTCCTGTAGTCTATACACCAGGTGTCCTGGCGGGAGGCACAACACCTGTGACCAAGGCAGGGTGTATTACTCTGATGAATGCTGAAAACCTGGCTGGTGTAGTGATCGCTCAGTTAAAGAAAAAGGGTGCTCCTATCATCATTGGTGGTGGTGCAACACCGATGGATATGAAAACCACTACCACCCTCTATGGTGCACCTGAAACCTATATGAACTACGGCATTATGACACAGCTTGCCCAGTTCTATGGGCTGCCCAACTTCACAGAAGCTGGTTGTGTCAATGCACCTGTGCCTGATGTGCAAGCAGGTGCTGAAGCAGCAGCCACAATTCTGATGACCCAGTTGGAAGGCTGCAATCTGGTGCATGATGTGGGGTATCTGGAAGGGGGCAAAACCGGTTACCTGCCCTTCCTGGCCATTTGTGATGACCTGATCAGTATGGCCAGATATAGTGGAGCGGGAGCTAGAATCTCCCGGGATCATCTGGCTGTGGACTGCATCCATGAAGTGGGTCCCGGCGGCAATTATATGGCACACCCGCATACCTTCAAGTATTTCCGGGAGGAGATCTGGAGTCCTCGTTTCTTCAACAGATACCACTGGGAGCAATGGTTGGGCAAAGGTAAGGAAACCCCGATGGATAAAGCGATTAAAGAGGTTAAGAGGATTTTGGCGGAACACCAGGTTGCGGCGTTGCCTGAAGGTGCAGCAGAGGAGATGCAGAGAATTATCAGGCAGCGAGAAGAAGAAATTAGGTCTTAAGGGGGCGAGTTAGATGGACTATGCAAGCAAACACGGAGATGGTATAGCGTTTAGAACATTAACCTTGCAACAGTTGAAGGATATTCACAGCGCCAGTTGTCGTATTTTAGATGAAGTAGGAGTAGTTATACACCATGATGAAGCAGCGGATTTACTAAAGAAGTGGGGCGCCTACACAGACAGCAATGGTCGAACCCACATCCCAGAAGCATTGATAAAACAGGCGCTCCACTCCGCCCCCTCAAGAATTACTTTATATAACAGGCTGGGTGAACCGGTGATCTGGATGGAGAAATCCAATGTCCATTTTGGGGCAGGGTCCGATACACTGGTTTACCTGGACCCTTTTACAGGTGAGCGCAGGGATTGGACATCTGAGGAGGTGGCAAATGCCATCAGGGTTGTGGATGCACTTCCTCAGCTGGATTTTGTGATGTCCATGGGGCTGTTATCAGATGTGGATAAAAGGATGATCAACCGCATCCAGTATGCCTTGATGCTCAAAAACAGTGTGAAACCTCAGGTGGTCATTGCCGAGGATGCCCCAACTGTAGCTGATATTACTGAAATGGCTGCAGCAGTAGTGGGAGGACGGGAAAAGCTGAAAAATATGCCGCACTTTGTCCTTTATTGTGAGCCCACATCCCCTTTGCAGTTGCCATTTGAGTCAGTAGACAAACTGCTTTATGCCGCAGAGAACAAAATTCCGGTCAACTTCGCCTGTGGGGCAGTGGAGGGCGCTTCCACCCCGGTTACTGTGGCAGGGACTGTTGCTCAGGCCAATGCAGAGGCTCTATGTGGGCTGGTGCTTCATCAACTGAAGAACCCGGGAGCTCCTTTCCTTTACGGATTTGGAGGATCTCCTCTGGATATGCGCACTATGGTTGCCAGCTACGCGGTGCCTGAGGTTCTGCTCTTACAGGGTTGTGTATGTGACCTCGGTCGTTTCTATTCTCTCCCCAACTGGGGTTATGCGGGCTGCAGCAGTTCCAAAGATTTTGATGAACAGGCGATTTCAGAAGCAACCATGTTTACGGTTATGGGCGCGCTGCAGGGCTGCAACCTGATGCATGATGTTTTTTACATTGAGTCCGGACGTACTGGCTCTTTAGAGCTCCTGGTTTTGATGGATGAGGTCATTTCCAGAGCACGGCATGTTCTGAAGGGTGTGAACACAACCCCCGAGTATCTGGCTGTGGATGCAGTGAAACGAGTGGGGCCCGGCGGCAGCTACCTGGGTGACGCGCATACAGCCAAACATTTCCGGGAGAAATGGCAGCCCAGCTTGTCTGATTTCAGCACTTATAGTTCTTGGGAAGCGGCCGGCTCCAAAACCATGAGGGAACGGATTCGGGAAAGATTGCGCTCCATTATGGAAGAGCACAAGCCGGTACCGCTGGCACCGGAAGTGGAAGAGAAAATAGATGCGGTAATAAAACAGGCAGAGGACCGACTGGGTATTTAGTTCGGATAAACAATAAATTCTACACCTAATCGAAAAAATGGAGGGATTATCGTGGCGAGTATTAAGGATTTAACAGAGTTGGTTATCAGTGCTGACATCGAAAAGGTGAAAGAAACCACAGCCGCACTGCTGGCAGCAGGTGAAGATCCCTTGAAGCTGATCAATGAGGGTTTGATCCCGGGCATCAATGAGGTAGGGGAACGATTCAAAGAGGGCAATCTGTTTGTGCCCGAAATGATGATGTCTGCCCAGGCCATGAAGGCCGGAGTGGATCTGGCTAAAGAAAAGATCGAGGGAGCCGATATTCCCAACGCTGGTACTGTTGTTATCGGCACAGTAGCAGGTGACTTGCATGATATCGGCAAGAACCTGGTCAGCATGATGCTGGACAGCAGCGGTTTTAATGTGGTGGATCTGGGAGTAGATGTACCAACAGATAAATTTGTCGCTGCTGTCAAAGAGCATAAGGCCAGTATTGTTGGTTTGTCTGCTTTGTTGACCACAACCATGCCGGCTATGAAAGAGGTTATTGATGCACTGAAAGAGGGCAATCTGCGTGATCAAGTAAAGGTTGTTATCGGAGGAGCACCGGTCACCCAAGCCTATGCCGATGAAATCGGTGCTGATGGTTATGCAGCAGATGCCGCATTAGCAGTTGAGCTTTGCAAAGAGATTGCCTAGCTAGTTAGTGGTTGGTGGTTGGTGGTTAGTGGTTAGTGGTTGGTAGTACGTCGTTGGAGACGGAGAAGTAGGATGACACTTAAAGGAGGCCGGGCTGGTGCCTGGGAATAATAGGATAGTCCTCGGTGTGATTGGTTCAGATGTTCATGCTGTAGGTAACAAAATTTTGGAGATGGCTTTTGAAGAAGCAGGCTTTCAGGTTATTAACCTCGGGGTTATGGTTTCTCAGGAGGAGTTTATCAATGCTGCAATTGAAAGTGACGCGGCAGCGATCTTGGTATCCTCTCTCTACGGCCATGGTGAAATGGACTGCCGGGGTTTGCGGGAGAAATGTCAGGAGGCTGGTATCGGGGATATCCTCCTCTATGTGGGCGGCAACCTAGTTGTAGGTAAAAGAACCTTCAATGAGGTTGATGAGCTTTTTAAGAAAATGGGTTTTGATCGAGTATATCCTCCAGGTGTTCTCCCGGAGGTGGCTATTGAAGATTTGAAAAAGGATCTGGGTCTATGAAAGCACTGCTGATCGATTTTGGCAGCACCTATACTAAAGTCAGCCTTGTTAACCTGGTTCCTCCTGCCCTGATCGGTACATCACGGGCACCCACCACAACTGAAACCGGTTTGCTTAACGGTTTAAATAAGGCTTTGGAGGCATTTACCCCTGAGCAGTTGGACGGTATTGCAGTGAAAAAGGCCTGCAGTTCAGCTGCGGGAGGCTTGAGGATTGTAGCTATTGGCTTGGTACCGGAACTTACTGTAAAGGCCGCACGGGAGGCTGCACTGGGAGCAGGAGCAAGGGTGATGGCAACCTATGCTTACACCCTGACAGATGTGGAATTGGATGAAATAAAAGAGCTTAATCCTGATCTGCTGCTCTTATCGGGAGGTACAGACGGAGGGGACCGTAAAAACATACTAGAAAACGCTGCTCGTATCGCTGAATCAGGGTTATCTGTCCCGGTTGTTGTGGCCGGAAATAAGTCTGCAGCCTCTGATGTGAAAAAGATTTTAGCAAAAAGGATCCCTCATGTGGTGGTTACCAGGAATGTGATGCCAGAGATCAATGTTCTCCAGGTGGAACCGGCTCGCCAGGCGATCAGAGACCTTTACCTGCAGGAGATCACTAAAGCCAAGGGACTTGATTCCATCCAGCAGGAGGTTGGCCTGGCTATGCCCACCCCTCTGGCAGTAATGAAGGCAGGAGAGCTGCTCAATAAGATCAGCGGGAAAGAGGTTGTTATAGTAGATGTCGGTGGAGCTACCACTGATGTTCATTCCTTCTGTGACGGAAAACCCAAAAAGGGTGGATGTGTCCTTAAGGGCCTCCCTGAGCCTTTTGCAAAACGCACGGTTGAGGGTGACCTGGGGATGCGGGTCAGTTTACAGACACTGCTGGAAGTGATTGAGGAAAATGATGATCTACATGATCTGACAGAGTATGTTGATAGAATAAACAGGGAACGCAGTCTGATTGCTGCAAGTGAAAGAGAAAAGTATTTTGATAGGATTTTTGCCACTGCTTGTATCAGAGAGGCATTGCTGCGCCACTCCGGTCAATTAAAAGAGGTTTTTACCCCTGAGGGAAGGTTATGGATCCAGCAGGGGAAGGACCTGACAGAGATAGATATTTTGATCGGTACAGGTGGTGCCCTTGTTTTCGCCGATGATGCAGGCAGTTTGTTGAGAGCAGGGTTGAGGCTGGAGAACCCCCTACACCTTACCCCCCGCCAGCCTCAACTCATGCTTGATCATAAATATATTTTGTATGCGATGGGATTGTTGGCTGAAGATTATCCGGAGACTGCAGAGGCTCTTTTAAAGGAGACTCTGAAATCATTGGGGAGGATATAAATGTTAGAGTTGGAGAACCGAAGGTGGGAGATGTCATATTTTGAACAGGAGCGCGGTGCTGTGCTGAACTCTTGGCCCACCGGAGCAGAGGTTGACCTTGCTGATGCTTTCCAGTATCACAGATCTTTGCCGGAAAGCAAGATAGCATACTACAAGCTGAAGGCTGGCCTTAATGATGGAACGATATACCTGCAGCCCAGGGCGGGTGTGGCATTGCTCTCCGAGCATATCAATCTCCTGTCCAGACTGGAAACTGAAGGTGAAGCTGACTTTTTGCCTACAACTATAGATTCATATACACGACAGAACCGATATAATGAGGCAGCTAGGGGAATTGAGGAATCAAAAGCAGCAGGGAGATCTCTATTAAATGGTCTTCCTGCAGTCAATTATGGGGTGGATAACTGCCGCAAGATCATCAATACTTTAAATAACCCTGTTCAGGTGAGACATGGCACTCCTGATGCCCGTCTGCTGGCTGAGATTACCCTTGCTGCGGGTTTTACAGACTTTGAGGGGGGAGGGATCTCCTATAATATCCCTTATGCCAAAGATGTACCTCTTGAGCGATCCCTTGCCCATTGGCAGTATGTGGATAGGCTCTGTGGCGTTTATGCAGAACAGGGTTTGATCATCAACAGGGAGATGTTCGGTCCTTTGACGGGTACACTGGTACCCCCCTGTATTTCCCATGCCATAGGGATTATTGAGGCACTGCTTGCTGCAGAGCAGGGAGTGAAGAGCATTGCCATTGGGTATGGCCAGGGGGGTAATCTGTATCAGGATACAGCTGCTCTGCGCACCTTGGCGCGGTTGGGCCGGGAATATCTGGACCGCTTTGGTTTTCAGGATGTGCAACTGACAACAGTTTTCCATCAGTGGATGGGTGGTTTCCCACAGAATGAATCACGGGCACAGGGTGTTATCGCTTGGGGTGCTGCCACCGCAGCCCTGGCCGGTGTCAATAAGGTGATCGTGAAAACACCCCATGAAGCCCTTGGTGTGCCTACCGCTGAAGCCAATATTGCAGGGCTTCTCTGCACACGTCAGGTTATCCGGATGCTCAATGAACAGAAGATCGCGGTTACCTCTTACCTAAAACAAGAGGAAGATGCCATCGTGCGAGAGGTGGATGAGATTCTCAGCAGGGTTTTCGAGTTGGGAGAGGGTGACCTGGCTTTAGGGGTTGTACGCTCCTTTGAAGCAGGTGTGCTGGATGTACCCTTTGCTCCCTCCCGCCATACACAGGGGAAGATTATGCCTGTGCGTGATAAAGATGGTGCTATCAGGTTTCTCAATACTGGTAATATACCATTTTCCAAAGAGGTTAAGGAATTTCACCGCTTAAAGATCGAAGAACGAGGACATTTGGAAAGAAGGAAACCGGGGTTCCATATGGTGATCGATGATATTTATGCCATCAGTAAAGGCAGATTAGTTGGGAAACCGAGGTGAAGGAGATGCTGATTGAGAGGGTACTGGCTGCACCTGGTTTGACAGGATTCTATTTTGATGATCAATTGGCTATCAAAAGGGGAGCTAAAGAGAATGGGGCATCCTATGACGGTGATCCTATGACCCCGGGCTTTACCCGGGTGCGTCAGCGTGGAGAGTCTTTAAGCATCATGCTGCTGCTCTCAGACGGGCAGATGGCTTTTGGAGACTGTGCTGCTGTCCAGTATTCAGGAGCGGGCGGACGGGATCCCCTCTTCCTGGCAGCTGATTTTGTCCCTGTTGTTGAAGGTTATATAGCCAGAAGGCTGGAGGGAAGGGAGATAACCACTTTTCGGCAGATGGCTGAGGAATTTGATTCCATGTTGGGTTCTGACGGCAAGCGGCTGCATACAGCTCTCCGTTACGGTATTACCCAGGCTCTGCTCAATGCGGTTTCCCTGAAAGAGAAAAGGCTGATGTGTGAGGTGCTTGCCGAAGAGTACAATACTAAACTATCTTTAGAGCCTATTCCGGTTTTTGCCCAAACCGGTGATGAGCGTTTTACCAACGCGGATAAGGCTATTATTAAAAGAGCCGGTGTTCTGCCCCACGGTTTGGTTAATAATGTGGAGACCAAATTGGGCAGAAAAGGGGAGAAACTCTATGAATATGTTTCCTGGCTGCGGAAAAGGGTTGAGCAGCTGGGTGATGATGATTACAGACCTGTTTTGCATATAGATGTTTACGGAACTTTAGGCATGGCCTTTGATGACGATCTGGAGGCTATTGCCGATTATCTTGCCCGCTTGGAGACCGCAGCAGATCCCCTGCAGCTGCGCATTGAAGGGCCTGTTGATATGGGTTCCAAAGAGCGGCAGATAGAGGCTCTATATAAGTTGAAGCTCCTGTTGGTTGTCAAGGGTGCTAGTGTACAGATTGTTGCTGATGAGTGGTGCAATACCCTGGAGGATGTGCGTGATTTTGTGGAGGCAGGTGCCGCCCATATGATCCAAGTAAAAACCCCGGATCTGGGAGGCATCAATAACACTCTGGAAGCTATTATCTATGCCAAGGAGCGGGGGATGGGCGCCTATCTGGGGGGCACCTGTAATGAAACGGACCAATCCGCCAGGGTCTGTGTCCATGTTGCCCTGGCCTCCCGCCCGGACCAGATGCTGGCCAAACCCGGGATGGGTGTTGATGAGGGAATGATGGTCGTTGTTAATGAAATGCAGCGGGCTCTGCGAATCCTGCGGCATAGGGACCGATCAGGGGGACAGGTTGACTAGAATGTGAAAGGATCTGGTGGTATCAATGAAACCATTAACTCTGCTCTCACCTACTGCTATACTGGGATATGGCTTTCCGGACAGTTCCTTTGAACGGGGACTTTCCTTTGGGCCAGATGTTATTGCTGTGGATGCAGGTTCTTCTGATCCCGGCCCCTATTACCTGGGATCAGGCGGGCCCTTTGTAGCCCGGGGATCAGTGAAAAGGGATCTGATCTATATTCTTCGGGCAGCCAGATCGCTGCGTGTGCCTCTGCTGATCGGGACAGCGGGGGGCTCAGGTGCCAAGCCCCATTTAGAGTGGTGCCGGGAGATCATCGAGGAGGTTGCCTATGAAGAAGGGCTGTCATTTAAAATGGCAGTTATACCAGCTGATGTTCCCAAGCCTTATTTAAAAGAGGCATTGTGGGATGAGCGGGTGACTCCTTTGGGACCGGTTCCTGCCCTGACCGAAGCAGATATATCTGAGAGCACCTATTTGGTGGCTCAGATGGGAATGGAGCCATTTATCAATGCTTTGGATAATGGGGCTGATGTTATTCTGGCAGGACGCAGCTATGACCCGGCTGTTTTTGCAGCTTATGCGGTATGGAAGGGCTATCCTACCGGACTGGCTCTGCACCTGGGCAAGATTTTGGAGTGCGCAGCTATCGCAGCTATTCCTGGGAGCGGCAGTGACTGTATGGTTGGTTTTTTGGATCATGACCAATTTATGGTGGAACCCGCCAACACCAGCAGGAGGGCAACTGTTGCTTCTGTTGCTGCCCATACCCTTTATGAAAAAAGCAATCCCTACCTCTTGCCGGGGCCAGGTGGCAGCTTAGACCTTTATCAGTGCCAGTTTGAACAGCTTACAGATCGGCGGGTGGCTGTGCGGAACAGCATTTTTCGCCCAGAGGATAGCTATACTTTGAAAGTTGAGGGTGCTAAGATGACCGGCTACCGGGTGATTACCATCGCCGGTGCCAGGGACCCCCGTTTTATTGAACGCCTTGATGAGATAATTGAGGGGGTCGAGGAACGCACCCGGGAGAATTTCAACTGGGAGAGCGGAAAGTATAAATTGATGTTCCATGTTTATGGGAAAAATGGGGTAATGGGCGATTTAGAGCCAAATCAGAAGGCATGCCATGAAGTGGGGATCCTTATTGAAGCAGTGGCTGAAACACAGGAACTGGCTGAGGTGGTTCTTGGGTTTGCCCGTTCAACAATGCTTCATTACGGTTTTCCAGGCAGGCTTGCCACCGCTGGGAATCTTGCCTTTCCCTATTCACCGTCTGATTTTAAGGTGGGAGAGGTATATGTTTATTCTGTTCACCACCTCATAACTGTAAAAGATCCCGATGAACTCTTCCCCATCACTTTTGAGGAGGTGCGCTCATGAAGCCCCTGGTAGATTTAGCACAGGTAATCAGGACAAAAAATGCGGGACCCTTTGAGCTGACCATCGATATTATATTTAAGGATAGGGAGACCTATGAGCGAATCAAAAAGAACAACAGCCTGAATGCCAGTGTTATTGCAGAGCTCTATGGTGTGCCTGAGGATGATATTCTTACAGCCATTTATTTCGACCCTGCCTGCGCATTTAAGGCAACAATGAAAAGACAGATACCATGTGGTGCATTTGGAGAAAGGGACATCTACGGTGCACAGCAGCATGCCCCACTGTTGGGTCTGTTAGTGGAATGGAGAGATTGTGATGCTGCAGATCCATGAGTATTTGATGCATTCTGTTTACTTTGCTCCGCGAGGGAGAAGGAGAATTCATGAACTAGGAGCTGACCTCACCCACCGCTATTTGTCCGCGGAGGACCTGCTCATTGGTGTGATCGGTGATGCCGGGGCAGGAAAATCCTTGCTGATCCAGGGGATGTTCCCTGGTCTGGAACTTTCCAATGATGATGAGCGCATCAACACACGCCCACTTCCCCTGCTGCATCATGCTGAAACAGGTGATTTTGAGCATCACACCTATCATGTGGACGTGCGTTTTGAGCTTGCTTTTACCCAGCCTGCGATTCTGGCTGATGCGGTGCACAAGGCCATGCGGGATGGCTGCCGGATTGTGGTGGAGCACTTCGAACTCCTCTACCCGGTATTGAAGCAGAATGCGGATGTGCTGGTAGGGATCGGGGAAGAGGTGATCATTGCCCGCCCCTCCTTGTTTGGCCCTCTGCCTGAAGAGATTAAGTCTATTGTTTACGAATCACTTTATCACCGCAAAATGGCCCACTCGGCAGAGGATATTACCCAGATGGTGCTGCAGAGAATGGGGGTTCCCAAGGCGGATGGCCATGATGATGTACGGCACGGTTTTATTCTCTGTTACTTAAAGCAGCCTAAGGTGGATCTTGCTCTTGTGGATGAACTGGTCAAGGAGATCATCGACAAAGATTACCCCATTATTCCGGAGGGGATTAATACAATAAGCGTCGGGGATATGAAGATGGAATGCACCGGCCCCCGCATCCATGTCCGCAGCACAGGGGAGATAAAAAATTTCAGCCTGTATAAAGATTATCTTTATGACCAACTGCAGGATAATTACAAGATTGTCGGCATGGTGGGAGAGAGGCCTAAGAGTTTCTTCGCCAACATTTGATCTCACCGACCGATCAGGGGGACAGGTTGACCGATAGGGACCGACCACTGGGACAGTCCCCCGCGCGACGAGCAGTGTTTATCCC
>LFTQ01000187.1 GCA_001513545.1 Clostridia bacterium DTU068
GTATGAGTAAAATCTTAGTGGGGGGATGGATTTAGAAAAGGTTAAATCCAAGAAGGAAAAGAGAGGCCTCGTTCCAGAAGAGGTAAAGCACCAAACAATACCAGGAACGGAGGCCTCTCAAAAATGAACAACCAGATTAAGTTTAACATTCACGAGCTAGAGCAGCTCATGTGGAATGCCGCTTTAGAAACATTTCAACAATCAATGGTAGAAATCCTGTCTATGATAGATGTTTATTTAATGGCAACAAGAGATAAGTGTCGTTACGAATATAAGGAGATAAAAGAAAGCACTTATGTAACTATGCTGGGCACAATAACAATCAATCGGCGCTACTATTGGGACAAAGATAACAAGGAATGGGTTTACCTACTTGACCGAACATTGGGGTTTGAAGGTAGGGAGCGGGTAAGTTTAGGTTTAAAAGAATTAGTGGTGCTCTGGGCTACTAAGGGTCCTTCCTACCGTGATGTGCAGGATCGCCTAAAAGACTTATTTGGTCATCAAGTATTAAGTCATGAAAAGATCCGTCAGATTTTAATCCAGGTATCAGATGCTTTTAAACAAAAAAACACTACCTTTAGCGAGGAGCCTACCTTCAAAAGATATGCGGATATCTTATTCATAGAAGCTGATGGTTTTTGGACAGGGGTGCAGCATAAAGGACGCAAATCTCGTAGAAAACGTGAAACCCACATGATTGTTGTACACGAGGGATGGGAAAGGCGTCAGGGTCAAGGTAATAAAATAGATTATCGATTAAAAAATCCCATGTACATAACAGCAATCGCCGGCAAAGATGGAGACATCTGGGAAGAAACCTGGCTCAGGATAGCACAGGAGTATAAGAACATTAACAAGACCCAGATAATTATTAACGGAGACCTTGCTCCCTGGATTAGCGCAGGCACAGAACACTTTGAATGCGCTCTTTATCAATGCGACCGATTTCATTTAAAGCGTGAGGCCAGGCGAGTATTAAGGGGTAGAAACGACTATATCCAAGAAGCGCTTTATGAAATCGATCAAAACAACCCCGAAGAGTTGCTTAAAATTGTCAGCAAAGCCATAGAAGAAGCTCCAAACCAGGAAAAGAAAGAAGATATACAAAAATTTAAATTACAGGTACAACAACATAAAGAATCACTTATAGATTACCGTCAGCGTCTTAAGGCGCAAGGTGTAAAGATATCACCGGCCTGGCGTGGCATGGGAGCTGCGGAATCCAATGTAGACCGGTTCAAATTGAGAACAGCAAAACGTGGCCGTGCCTGGTCAAAAAAAGGCCTGGCGGCAATTTTACACATGCTGGGCTTGCTGTATGAAGATACCCTGCACAATTCCATAAAACAGCTGGATATATCTCTGAATGAAAAGATTGATACCGAAGAGCTGATTACGATGAGTGCGGGCAAGGTAGCCAAAACAGTGGGTAGGAAAGCACTAGGTGTCCAACAAGGATGTTTTCCAGCAATAGACAGGGGAACCCAAGGCTATTCCAAACTTCTTCGTAGCATATTGAACCCTTGCCCTATTGAGTAGGAGCAAGCATTTAAAGAATTATGTTTTAAAATGTCCAAGATGAATGGGAGGGGATAACTGTCTCTTTGTGCTGTTTTTCTAGGATTAAAAAATAAATGTGCCGCATTTAAGTCGTTGGTAATGATAATTTACTATAGTTTTAGAGTTAATTTTCTGGAATGAGGAAATTTACCCGCTAAGTATTGACACACTC
>LFTQ01000097.1:0-25845 GCA_001513545.1 Clostridia bacterium DTU068
TCTCTCTCTATCTCATCAACTATTTCTGATAAGGTTTCCAGCGCTGTTGGCCTTTTTTCACATGCCTTCATGATACCGGTCAAGAGCTTGTCCCTGTTAAAAAGTTCCCTCCTGCCATCTTTTTTGATCACCCACAAAGGCACATCATCCACCCGTTCATAGGTAGTAAAACGCCTGCTGCAGCTGGTGCATTCCCTCCTGCGCCTGATAGTAAAACCGTTTTCTAGAGATCTAGACTCCAAAACCCTTGACTCACTTTTTTTACAAAAAGGGCAGCGCATCAGCCATCATCCATCCTTCTAAATAGCAATAAAAACAATATATAGGGCAGTGTTTATTTAATTATACTACATATAGTGTAACAATCCTGCTGCCTTGACCACAAAAAAAGTCCCATTTTTCATTTGGGACCGAAGTCTTATGCACTTCCTCCCCTTATATCTTACAACAGAGAGCGATTTCGCCAAAGAATGAATTATATCACCATCACTTTGATTACTTCTGTAGCAGCTGATTTGTGGCAGAATATTCAACCAAGATCACATCTACACCTATTTTCACAATCTTTTCCCAGGGGATGATCACCTCCTCACTTTTCGCAAAAAAATTAAACACCCGGTTATTCCCAGGCAAAATAATAGATCTGACCCGGCCGGATTCAACATCGATATCGATATCCTTGATCATCCCCAAGCGCCTGCCATCTATAACATTAATAACATCATGAAGCCGCAGTTCAGATATTTTGATCACTGCTGCCACCTCCCTCAAAATAAATATATGAGAGAGATGAGCATTTTGTGCCCCTATGTTATCTTAAACCCTTCAACTTTGCCAGGTAACCCTTATCCCGGTTCAGCCACTCTAAAACCTTAAAATTAAAATCAATCCTATTTTCATCGGCGATCACTACCATATTTTCCCCTTGCTGTGCCATTACCTCCATTGTTGTGTTTTCTTCATTTTTCATTTCCATAACATTACCCGAAATGTCAACAAAACAGAGGGGCGGGAAAAGAACACACCACCAGTTGGCAACCTTGCCCTTCCCCAGCACCACTTTCACAGCCTCATATTCACCCTCAGGCACTAACACTTTGCCATAAGTCCTGGAGGGAAAATCAAACCTGCCGTATTCTAAGCTTACCGGATAGCTTAATCCAGCAGCAGCTACAACATCCTCAGCAGCAGCAATCAGCTGTGTGCGGTTATTCATAATTACCTCTCGTGCTTCCTGATAGTTTTGCACCCCTGTCAACTGCTCTTACAATATTTCGACAATACGGTCCCGCACCTTGTATTTTATTGCCTGGTCCTGCTGATGATCACTGTTGGCGACAACATGGAGCCTTATCAGGTTATCCGGGGTATAAGCAGTTTTCGTCTGTACAGCTGTACCGAAAAAAACAAGGGTTAGCAGAGAACAAAGCAGCAGTATAATACCAATTTTATGCTGGGCCATTATTTGTCACCCCTAAATGTATTTTCGCATATGGTTCAATGCAGCTTTCTCCAACCGAGACACCTGGGCTTGAGAAATACCGATCTCTTCGGCTACCTCCATCTGGGTCTTTCCTTCAAAAAAACGCATAGTAAGGATCCTTTTCTCACGGTTATTCAATTTACTCATAGCCTCCCTGATCGATATTGATTCCAGCCAGTTGAGATCATTGTTTTTTTCATCACCGATCTGGTCCATCACATAAATGGGATCACCCGCATCATGATAAATAGGCTCAAAAAGGCTGACTGGTTCTTGAATAGCATCCATGGCAAAAATAACTTCCTCTCTGGGTAAATTTAGTTCCTCAGCGATCTCATTTATGTTAGGTTCCCGGGAGTGTTTGTTGATCAATGTTTCCCTCACCTGTATGGCCTTATAGGCTATATCCCTTAGGGATCTGCTGACCCTGATGGGGTTGTTATCCCGCAGATAACGTCGAATTTCTCCGATGATCATCGGTACTGCATAGGTAGAGAACTTCACATTCTGCCCCAGATCAAAATTATCGATGGCTTTGATCAGACCGATACATCCAACCTGGAATAGATCATCTACATATTCCCCCCGATTGGTAAACCGCTGAATCACACTGAGTACCAGGCGCAGGTTCCCTTTGATCAGTTTTTCCCTAGCTGTTTTATCACCGGCTTTGACACTCAAAAATAGCTCATTCATTTCCTCACTGGTAAGCACCGGTAGTTTAGCTGTGTTTACTCCGCATATCTCAACCTTGTTTACCATTCCGCCTGCTTCCTCCCCAGCGATTCTTTGGTCGTTTTTCATTATTACCGGGGATGTCTCAAATTATACGATCAGGCACAGAACCAGCCTTGAAAAAAAGAAAATGGGAACCCTATGGATTCCCAGAACAGCTTTTAAATTTTCAATTGTTAAGGGGGATAACCGGCAAAAGTTATTCCAGACAGCAAATTTCTTTACGCAACCTCTTTATTATACGCTTTTCCAAGCGGGAAATATAAGACTGTGATATTCCCAGCAGATCAGCCACCTCTTTTTGGGTTTTTTCTTTGGCACCAGACAGGCCGAATCTGAGTTCCATTATCTTCCGTTCCCTGGGAGATAGTCTGTTGACAGCGGTATGCAGCAGTTTGCGATCAACCTCTTCTTCTAAATGCCGGTAAATAACATCACTATCTGTTCCCAGCACATCTGACAGGAGCAGTTCATTACCATCCCAGTCAGTATTCAAGGGCTCATCAAAGGACACCTCAGCCCTGTTTTTATTGCTCCTGCGCAGATGCATTAGAATTTCATTTTCGATACAGCGGGAGGCATAGGTAGCCAGTTTGATTTTGCGCTGGGGTTTAAAGGTATTTACAGCCTTGATCAGTCCAATAGTCCCAATAGAGACCAGGTCCTCAATACCCACACCGGTGTTGTCGAATTTCCGGGCAATATAAACCACCAACCGCAGATTCCTTTCAATAAGAGCATTCCTTACAGTGATATCCCCTGTTTCCAGCTTGCTCAATAAAGCCATTTCCTCTTCACTGGTCAGAGGAGGCGGCAGTGCCTCATGATTTCCCAAATAATAGATATGGGACTGATATCTAAATCTTTGTAAAAAGCGTATCAACCACAACCGAACCTGCCACAATAATGAAACTCTCTCTCTCATCAGCGCAATCCCCCTTTATATTAAACTCAATTTGCGGCTGCCTGAATCAGATCAGGATGAAGCAAGGCTCGATAAGACCCCTGGGGCGAAAGACGCCTGTTGTAAATACCAATAACCACATCGGTTTTACAAAACTGTTGATCCCCTGTAAAAACTGTTATCTTATCAGGCCGGAAGCCAACCAGCATACCATGGCGTTTACCTATGGTCGTAAATGGTATCAACCTCAATGATAGAGTTTTTCCCTCACTGGGAACTAGCTCAGTCAATCTGGCCAGATCAACTTCTCCATCAGCATCGATTATATTCTGCAATTCCAATGGCAGATATGGCTTTAAGACAGCATATTCCACAATAACAACCGGCTTTTTAGTCAGAGGATCAACAAGCTGGTTTCCGGTATCGACCAAGCCAGTCACCTTAAAGCTCTTCCCTTGAATACAGATCTCTACAGGTACCTTCAATAAATCTTGTAATAAATTCTTTTTGATATAAGCTATCCCGTATTTTCCCAGTACAGCAGCTGTTACCAATGCCACAGCAAGCCACAAATAGTGAAGAGGAAGGTTTGCTATCAATGAACTGCTGCTAGAAAAATACATAAACCCCAGCACTGCTCCACCCATTGTGAAGGCAACCAAATAAAAATAGAGAACAGCCTGCCCAAACTTTTTCCATGGTAAAGGGCAATAAGCTATTACAACCATCCCCAGGGAAACGATAAACTTGATTTCCATCCTGGACATCATCTGAAAAGCAGGCAGCAGAACAAGCACACTGTACAAAGAACCTAAAGTTGCTGCAAGTCCCAACCTCCAATAAGATGTTCGGATTTGAGCTAACCGGGCTGCTGCCCAGAGAACCACAAAGTCCATTACAAAATTGATTAGGAACAGCATATCCACATAGACAGCAGTATTTCCGGGCATACCGTCACCCCGGGTATCATAATTTTCAAAACTTATTATTTAATGTATATTCATTGAAATTTGCTACAATACCAATGGTCATTATATAAAATAGGAAAAACGATATCTGTCAGAATATGATAATTTGCTGTTTGAATATATCGGGGGATTCACCAAAAACTTTAGCCGGTTTTAGACACTAATTAACCTCAGTCGCCCATTAAAACAGCTATCAACCTTATATCGAGGTAATATGAGTTTATAAGCTGTAAATATATGAGGCATTGTCAGATATAAAAAAAAGACCCTATAGAAGGGGCCAATAGAAAAATGCCGAAGAAAAACTCATTCGGCATTGACCAATAAACGAGTAGGAACACTAGCTGTATTAAATCATCAAGTCATAGCTCAGATAAGAATATATTGCCGTTGTTTAACGTTTGCGCAGGAATGCAGGAATATCCAAATCATCAGTGGTAAATGAGCGCAGATCAACAACAGCGCCTTCTTTTTCCTCCTGACTTACCGCATCAAATCCGGTGGCAATAACTGTTACCCTCACTTCATCTTCAAGCTTTTCATCGATGACCGCACCGAAGATGATATTGGCTTCTGGATCTGCTGCCTGGGAAATGATCTCAGCTGCCTCGTTTACCTCAAAAAGGCCTAAATCAGGTCCACCGGTGATATTAAGCAGTACACCTTTGGCACCCTCAATAGAGGTTTCCAAAAGCGGGCTGGAAATGGCTATTTTTGCTGCTTCTGCTGCCCGATTATCCCCCTTACCGCTGCCGATCCCCATCAAGGCTGTACCTGTATTTGCCATTATTGTTTTCACGTCAGCAAAATCTAAATTGATCAAACCCGGGACAGCAATTAGATCCGAAATACCCTGAACTCCCTGCCGCAGCACATCATCTGCAATGCGGAAGGCTTCATTGATCGAGGTAGACTTATCCACCACCTGCAGCAACCGGTCATTGGGGATGGTAATCAGGGTATCCACCTTGCTTTTTAACTCCTGAATCCCCTGCTCTGCCTGGTTAGCTCGCTTTTTGCCTTCAAAGGTAAATGGCCTAGTCACCACCCCAACGGTCAGAGCACCAACTTCCTTTGCAACTTCAGCAACTATCGGTGCTCCACCGGTTCCTGTTCCTCCGCCCATACCTGCTGTTACAAATACCATATCAGCACCCTGTAGGGCCTGCATTAATTCATCACGGCTCTCCTCAGCCGCCTTTTTCCCTATCTCCGGGTCTGCACCTGCACCCAGGCCTTTTGTCAGTTTTGACCCAATCTGCATCTTATGCTCTGCCAAAGACAAATTCAGAGCCTGGGCATCTGTATTGACAGCAATAAAATGCACGCCCTTCAGGTCTGCCTGGATCATTCTATTAACTGCATTCCCACCACCACCACCCACACCGACTACCTTAATATCAGCAAACTGATTTGTGTCAACCTCCAATTCCAACATCTCCCTGTCGATCCCTCACTTCTTAAAAAAGATCTAGAAACCATTTTTTAATCCTGCTAAAAATACTTTTCGCAAAAAAACTGTCTTCATTTTCTTCCATTGCCTGGTGACGTCTGACTCCGTACATCAACAGCCCTACACCTGTAGCATACTCAGGGCTATGTACAACATCAGCCAATCCAACTATACCTTCTGGATATCCGACCCTGACAGGTTTTTCTAATAGATCCCCTGCCAGTTCGGCAATTCCATTGGTTAAAGCGGTTCCTCCGGTCAGAACAATTCCCCCCGGAAGCAAACCTTGATAACCGGAATCATCCAACTTATTCTTTACGAGAGTGAGAATTTCCTGCACACGTGGTTCAATGATGCTAGCAACAACTTTTTTAGATACCCTAAAGGTCTCCCTCCCCCCTACACTGGGGACATCCACAAATTCACTATCAGATGTTAGTGAAGGGAGTGTCCCTCCATGCTCCTTTTTGATAATCTCTGCCTGAGTCAGTGGAGTGCGTAGACCCACCGCCAGATCACTGGTGATGTAATCCCCACCCACCGGGAGAACTGCCGTATACCATAAGGTTCCCTGGTCAAAAAGAGCAATATCTGTTGTACCCCCACCAATATCTACCACCACAGCTCCTAGCTCCTTTTCTGCCGGGAAAAGCACTGCCTCTCCTGATGCATAACCGTTGAATACTATCTCCCAGGGATGAAATCCTGCTCGCTCACAGCATTTAATAACATTTTGGAGAGTGGCATTGTTGATGGTCACAATATGTGTTTCTACTTCTAATCTTGACCCAACCATCCCCACCGGGTCAACTATATTAGAATTTCCATCCACAAAATACTGGCGGGGTATAACGTGGATGATCTTACGGTCAGGAGGTAAGGCAATGACGCGTGCTGCTTGCAGAACCCTATTCACATCCTCTTGTGTAATTTCCTGCTCAGGACCTGCGACTGCAACAACACCGCGATTATTCAGTGAAGAAACTAAAAGACCTGTAATCCCCACATATCCACCCTCGATCTGGCGCCCGCTCATCTGTTCAGCTTGTTCCACAGCAGCTTCTATGGCACGTACCGTGTTTTCTATATCAATGATATTACCCTTACGGATTCCAGTCGAAACAACGGCCCCAAAACCAACCACATGAACTTGGCCTTCCTGGCCAACCTCCCCAGCGATAACAGAAACCTTTGAACTGCCCAGATCAAGGCTGACAATTAGGTTTTCCCGGGTCAAACTACCGCACCTCCACCCAGATATCACACACATAAAACCTTTTCAACGTAAATCGATTTTTTCCTCTAATTTTCTGCTGTAGAGATCGAATTTTCTATTTTTTCTAAGTTTTTTCCTTCACATTTCACTGCAGGAGCATTCAAGCTTCTGATATCCAAATATTCGATCCCTTCAACCGTACCCAGCAGACCAAGATAAGAAACCGCCATCTCTATCTTCTCTGACAGTTGATCCGGGGCACCCAAAAACACAGGAATTCCTTGTCTAGTATAGGCAATAAGATTGTTCTCCTGGGCAAGATCGATCTCAGAAATCAGCTGCTGCACATCCTCACCTAAAACTGCAAGAACCGACTGCAGACATTCTTTATTACTGACCTTCTCCCCCGGCTGCAGTATATCAGGGGACAAGCCAGTGATAATTGGTAGGTCATAATCGTTGAACACAACATTTTTTTCAATGCAGTATCCTTGACCATCGATCACAGCAAAACCTTCCTGGCTGCAGTAAAGTGCCAGCGGTTCCCGCTCCTTAACCACAATCTCCATCCGATTGGGGAGGTTTTTGTTCACTTCCACAGATGCGATCACAGGTATAGAGGATAAACGCTTTGCAACCAGACCGGTGTCAATGTCAAAGTAGTTTATTCCTAAGCTTAAACCGCTCTTTTGTACGATCTCATCTTGAGGGAGCTGTTTGTTACCTTTAACCTCAATTTCTTGCAAGGCAAAAAAAGGAGATTGGGTAAAGTAGTAAAGAGCCAAAACACCTGAAGTTATGAGCAGCAGATTCCTCAGTGCTTTAATTATTTTTCGCAGGTCCTTTTTTGCCCTGCGCTTTTTTCGGCTTCTGCTAGAAGACATGCTTGTCCTCCCTAATTCCAAAAAAATAGTAGACTTTATCAAGTTTCACGATAAATTTGAGCTCCCAGCATCCGCAGCCTCTCTTCAAAATTTCCGTAGCCCCGATCAAGGTGATGTACCCCTTCTATTACAGTTGAATTTTCCGCAGCAAGCCCTCCCAAAACCAGTGCCGCCCCTGCCCTAAGGTCCGTTGCCTCCACAACAGCTCCTGTCAACCGTGGCACACCTTTGATAATGGCACTTCTTCCCTCTAATTGAATTTGCCCCCCCATTCGCCTTAATTCTCCAACATGCCTGTAGCGGTTTTCAAATATATTTTCGGTGATAACACTTGTTCCTTGAGCCAAAGTGAGAAAAACCATCATCTGAGGCTGCATATCTGTAGGGAAGCCTGGAAAAGGCATAGTTCTTATATCCAACCCTTTCCACACAGGAGAGCCTTTAACAATAATCCGGTCATCTACCTCTCGAACTTGAACACCTGCCTCCCTGAGCTTGGCTGTTACAGCTTCTACATGCTCAGGGATAACATTTTCAATAACCACTTCTCCCCTGGTGATAGCTGCCGCAACCATAAAGGTTCCTGTTTCAATCCGGTCAGGGATAACCCGATAGCTAATCTCCCTATTCAGCCTCTTTACGCCGTCAATGCGGATGCTATCCATTCCTGCCCCCTTGATACGGGCACCCAGTTTATTCAAATAGTTCTGCAAATCAACGATTTCCGGCTCACGAGCAGCGTTTCTAATAATGGTAGTCCCTTCAGCCAGAGCAGCAGCCATCATTATATTTTCTGTGGCTCCTACACTGGGAAAATCAAGGTGTATTTCCGTTCCCTTGAGTTTGGTAGCCTCAGCCTTAATATAGCCATGATCCTCATCAATTTTCGCTCCCAGAGCCATAAAACCCTTTAAATGCAAGTCCATGGGACGTGACCCAATAGTGCATCCACCGGGGTAGGAGGCCTTAAAAGTACCAAACCGGCCAAGCAGTGGCCCCATCACCAAATTGGAAGCCCGCATACGCCTGGCTAAAGAAGGGGGTACTTCATGGGAATGCAAAGCAGATGTATTCACCTCAATGGTATCACCGGTCCATTTGACCTCAGCACCCAAAGACTCAAGTGTTTCCTTCATGGTTTGCACATCATTTAAAAAAGGTACTCCCTCAAGCACCACACGGCTTTCAGTAAGGAGTGATGCTGCCATAATCGGTAAAATCGCGTTTTTTGCCCCACTGACTGCTATCGAGCCTCTCAGTGGTGTCCCTCCAGTTACAATCAACCTCTCCACACCAACTCACCTTTCTTCACCCACGATCAGGACCTCAGGGACCAGCATTACCCCCTCCTTTTCGAAAACCCGCTCCTGGATAGTCCTGATGAGGGTCAGAATTTCGCGTCCTGTGGCATTACCGCGATTAATAATGAAATTGGCGTGCTTCGTTGATATCACAGCATCCCCTATGCTGTGCCCCTTGAGCCCTGCTGCCTCGATCAACCTTCCCGCATAATCACCTACAGGGTTGCGAAAAACACTACCGGCAGTAGGGTATTCCAAGGGTTGCATACTATTGCGAAAGGAGAGTTTAGCTTCCATGCTGGCAGCAATATCCTCTTTGTTGCCCGGTTTCAATTGAAGGGTGGCTCTCAAAATGATAATGTTTTTTCCCTGAAAAGAGGATTTCCGGTAGCTGAAACTCAGTTCATCCCTAGACAATACCTGCTGTTTCCCCTCAAAATCGATAACCTCCACTTGGCTGATCACAGATCCGATATCCTGGCCGAAAGCCCCTGCATTCATGACAATAGCTCCTCCTAGAGTAGCCGGAATCCCCACAGCGAACTCTAGACCGCTCAGTGAGCCATTGAAGGCCATCCTCGCCAGAGAAGGCAGCATCGCCCCACCTTCTGCAACCAGGACATTACCATCCAGATACCGTGATTTAAGACCACCGCCGAGTTTCAAAACCACACCCCTGATACCGCCATCGAGCACCAGAAGATTAGAGCCATTACCAATAGCCATCACAGGCAATTGATGTTGTTTTGTAAAAAGCAGTGTCTCGTGAACATCCTTTACTGTCTGAGGGATTACTAACAGATCTGCGGGTCCACCTACTCTCCATGTTGTATGATGCTTCATAGGAGTATTGACCAGCACCTGGCCCTCTATTTTTTGCCTGAGTTGGTTAGCCAATTCCTGCCAATTCATACAAGTGAAACTCCTTAATTATGCCGATAATGCTGTTTAATATTCTGTGCGATGTTCTTTCCTACAGTCCAGACATTCCCTGCACCTACGGTCAGCACAGTATCTCCGGAATGCACTTCTCTAACAAGGTACTCCACCACATCTTCAAGTGAGGCAATATAAACCACATTCTCACCATTCCTGCGCAGTTCCTGAACAATGCCTTGAGCACTAACACCATCTAAAGGCATCTCACCTGCTGAATAGATATCTGTTACTATAATCAGATCACTTCCTGCAAAAGCCTTACCAAACTCCTCTTTTAAAAGCTTGGTTCTGCTGTAGCGATGGGGCTGAAAAACTGTGATCAATCTATTTTTCTTAACACCCAATGCAGCTTTCATCAGGGCTTTTATTTCTGTGGGGTGGTGGGCATAATCATCGATAATTTTTATCCCATCAAATTGATCCACCAGTTGAAAACGGCGTTGGACACCCTTGAAGTGGGAAAGGGCAACTGCTATTCTGGAAAAATCCATACCCAAATGCATACCAACAGCAACTGCTGCTAGGGCATTCTGCATATTATGAAACCCAGGCAGAGAAAGTCTTAAAGTACCCAGCAGATTCCCCCGGTGGTAGACCTTCCCTTCAGTAGTAAAGCCCTTCTGCTTGATCTCTTTTACCTGGTAATCAGGGTTTCCTTCCAAACCATAAGTTACAGCATTGACCTGACTGATATCTAAACGGCGCACATTAGGATTATCATAGCAGAGAACAGCGAGACCACCCGGCTTGATGCAACTTAAATAATCCTGAAAAGCCTTGAGAATACCGGTCAAATCACTATAATAATCCAGGTGATCATCATCAATATTGGTAATAACTGCGATATTCGGCTTCTGCTTGAGAAAGGACCCATCGCTTTCATCTGATTCAGCAACAAGGTATGCTCCTTTGCCTAAGCGGGCATTGCCTCCTAAAGCAGCTACATGACCGCCTACCAGACAGGTGGGGTCATAGCCGTTCTCCGCCAACAGCACAGAGATCATGGCACTAGTTGTTGTTTTCCCATGTGACCCTGTAATCGCTATTCCCTGATAGGAATCCATTAATTGTGCCAGCAGTTCCCCCCGCCTAAGCACCTTCAAGCCTCGCTGGCGTGCGGTGCTTAATTCGATATTCTCAGGGTGTATGGCAGAAGAAACAACTACAACATCTATATCTTCTTTAATGTTATCCTGACTATGTCCAATGTAGATCTGAGCACCCATCTTTTTCAGGTTTTCTGTAACAGGTGATGAGGCCATATCAGAACCACTAACCCGCATCCCCATTTGAAGCAGAACCTGAGCAAGGCCGCTCATACCCACACCGCCGATTCCAATAAAATGATACCACTTGCCAGCCACTAAATAATCTCCTCCCTTGAGCACTGCATCCTGTTTTTCATCATTTGCCACAACAACAGTTTATGTCTTTCCCACCGGGGAGGTGCAGTGTGACTTTTTGCCAACACCAAGCAGATATTCGGCAATATACTCCCCTGCCTGGGGGCGCCCGATTTTGCGGGATTGTTCAGCCATCTTTTCACGAAGCTGGACATTCCCAATCAACTCCCTTAACTCCCCGAACAATCGGTTAGCTGTTAATTCACCTTCAGGAATTAATACCGCCGCCCCTCTATCCTTCAAAAAACGAGCATTATGATACTGGTGATTATCGGTAGCATAGGGATAAGGTATCAATACCGCCGGAATCCCTCGCGCCGTAAGCTCTGCAAGTGTAGCTGCACCGGCACGGCTGATTACGAGATCTGCAGCTGCTAAAGCATATTCCATCTCTTCCAAATAGGGCTTTATAACTATTTTACCAAACTTTTCGGTTGTTAATCCCTTCTTTGCCATATGATGGCACACCTGCTGATACTCTGTTCTACCGGTAAGATGGATGATCTGCAGAGGCGGAAAAGAGCCATCATTATGGATCTCCTCGTATACCTCTAAAAGGACCTGGTTGAGGCACCGTGCCCCCCTGCTCCCCCCTGTAACTAGAACTGTCAATCGATCAGCTTCAAAACCGAAAAAGTTAATTCCGTCCTCTCGTCTCACATTCAAAATTTCGGGGCGTACTGGAAGCCCCACATGAATTATTTTCGCCCTGGATGAAAAAGATCCCTTGTCCAAAGGAAAGGTGGTAAACAATACCTCAGCCCAGCGTGACAGCAGTTTATTGGCCATACCGGGAACTGAGTTCTGTTCATGCAGCAAGAGAGGCACACCTAATACAGCTGCAGCAACACCCAAAGGCACAGATACATAACCACCGGTTGCCAACACAGCATCCGGCTTAAACTGTTTGATGAGCCTGATACCCTGTATAAAACCCTTACCCAACAAAAATAAGGATTTAATCCCATCGACCGATATTTTGCGCGGCCATTTTCCTGCCGCTATCTGACAAAAAGAGTAACCCTCTTTGGGAACAACTCTGCTTTCTAACCCTTTTCCTGTTCCCACAAAAAGAATTTCTCCATCTGGATCCATTTTTCGCAACAAGCCCGCTACAGCTAATGCCGGATAGAGGTGTCCACCAGTACCCCCACCAGTGAGCATTACACGCATTTTATATTCTCCTAATCTCTTACATATCGTGAAATGTTTAAAAGTATTCCGATCCCCAATAGATTCAAAGTCAATGATGAACCACCGTAACTGATAAAAGGAAGGGTGATTCCCGTAACAGGAAGACTTCCTGTTACAACACCGATATTGATCGCTGCCTGTACCACAACCATGGCAGTTATACCTGTCGCCAGCAAAGCTCCAAAAAAGTCTGGAGCCTTGATGGCTATCCTCAATCCTCTCCAGGCAAAAGCCAGAAAGAGCAGAACAACAAAAGATGCACCCAGGAATCCCATCTCTTCAGCTAAAACCGCAAAAATAAAATCGGTCTGCTGTTCCGGCAGATAGAGGAATTTCTGCCTTCCATGACCAAGGCCTGTGCCAAAGATCCTCCCTGAACCGACCGCTAAAAGGGATTGAATAGTTTGAAACCCATCTCCCAAAGGATCAGACCAGGGATCGAGGAAAGCGGTGATACGCTTCATGCGATAAGATGCCATTTTGATGGCCATAACCACCAACCCGCTGCCCAAAACCGCTAAAAAACCCAGGTGAGTGAACCGTGCCCCACCTACCAGCAGCAAAACAAAGGCTGTTGCCGCAATAGTTACCGCTGTCCCCAAATCCGGTTGCTTGATAATCAGCAGACAAATAAATCCAACCACTAAAAGGGGTGGAACAAACCCTTTAAAAAAATACTTGATCTGGTTCTGATTATCTACTAAATATTTCGCTAAGAAAATTACCATGCCGAGTTTCGCTATCTCTGAAGGCTGAAAAGTTAGGGATCCAAAGCCGATCCAACGGGTGGCATCTTTAATGGTGATCCCCACCCCAGGAACAAACAGCAAAATTAAAAGAAGAACAGCCAAGCCGAACAGATAGTATCCCCACTTATAGTAGAGCCTGTAATCGATCTTCATCACCACGATCATAGCGAGGATACCCAGCAATGCCCAGACCAGCTGGCGTTTAAAAAAATGAGCGCCATCAGCATAGGTCACCTGTGCAGAAACATAGCTTGCACTATAGACCATCACAATTCCAAAGGTTAATAACAATAATACTATAATAAACAATATAAAATCAGGGGCCTGGCGCGCTTTTTTCATTTTAACCCCCTCCTTCACAGTTTCTCAACCTCTGAGCGGAAAAGTTCGCCTCGCTCCTCATAATCTCGAAACATGTCCCAACTGGCACAACCAGGTGACAAGAGCACAATATCACCTGGTTGGGCGATTTTGTGCGCCAGTTTAACAGCCGCAGGAAGTGAGCTGACATCCCATATCCTGTTATATCCTGCCCCCTCTGCTGCCTGACGAAACAGAGGAGCAGCCTCTCCGAGAAGAATCAAGGCTTTGACATTTTCCTTGATCTTGCGGACAAGTTCCCTCAGGTCACTCCCTTTGTGCTGCCCTCCTGCGATCAAAATTACCGGTTCTGTGAAGGAAGCCAAGGCTTTGATAACTGCTTCTGGATTTGTTCCCTTTGAATCATTGATATAGCGCACCCCGTTAACTGAACGCACCTCCTCCAGACGATGGGGAACACCAGGAAAGGTACGCAAAGCTTCAGCCACAATATCTTTGTCAATGCCTGCCAGCAGGGATGCGGCAGAGGCTGCCAGAGCATTCTCTAGATTATGGGGGCCAGGCAACCTGATCTCAGAGATAGAACAGAGGGTTTCCTTGATACCATGACAGCTATAAATGACCCTTGAGTCACACACCCCGATCCCTTCCTCTGGTAAGCTGCTGGCAGAAAAACCCCAGATCCGGCTGGGAATATAATCCCTATGAGCTAACAGCCAGTGATCATCCAGGTTGATCACCGCAAAATCACTGGGTTTTTGATTGGCAAAGATACGAGCTTTAACCAACCCATAGGTCTCAAGGTCTCCATGTCTGTCCAAATGATCAGGGCTTAGATTCAAAAAAACAGCGATTCTCGGTCTAAATAATTGGATCCGTTCCAGTTGAAAGGAACTAACTTCTACTATCCAGTATTTTTTATCCCTATTATGGAGATTTTGTTCTACCTCCTGGATCAAAGGAATCCCAATGTTACCGGCAACCACAGCATTTATTCCTGCCTTTTCAAATATATAGCTGATCAAAGATGTTGAAGTGGTTTTTCCATTGGTTCCGGTTACAGCTATCATCGGTTCTTCTATGAACTGCGCAGCCAGTTCCAATTCACTCCAGATTGGAATACCATATTCCTCTGCATCCTTGATCAGTTTGATATTCCCAGGCACACCTGGGCTGACTATAATCAGATCATAGTCCCCAGTCTTCACCTCAGGGTAACCACCGGTGATCAAGGTAACCGGTAAATCCTTTAACAGTTCCAACCCATAACCCAACAATTCTTCTGTTTTATAGTCAGTCCCTGTGACCTTTGCTCCCTGATTGATCAGAAAACGGACAGCAGCCTGTCCGCTGCGTGCCAATCCTACAACAAGTACTTTTTTTCCGTCTAGATCGATCATTTGCTCTCTCCCACCTAAAATAGAAGTCGGAACCGGAAGCCGGAGGTGCTAAAATGCCAGGAACAGCTTCCGCTCACCCCGTAAATTCACCCCATTCCCTTCACGGACCACAAACCGAGAAGAGCAAAACAAAAACCCATCAGCCAAAATAAATGAACAACCTTAACCTCAGGCCAACCACACAGCTCAAAATGGTGGTGTAATGGGCTCATTTTAAAGACCCTTTTCCCGGTCAGCTGAAAGGATACCACCTGGATGATCACAGATAGTACCTCAAATACAAAAACCGCACCTAAAATAAGCAGAACCAGCTCTGTTCCGGTGAGCACCGCAAGAGCAGCTAAGGCTCCTCCCAGAGCCAGAGAACCGGTATCACCCATAAATATTTTGGCTGGATGATAATTATGCCTTAAAAACCCCAGACAACCCCCGGTAAGGGCACCGGCAAAAACCGCCGCTGCTGTGTTCCCCATCATCCAGGAGATCAATACATAAACACCACCTGCAATGGCCATTAACCCGCTGGCCAGCCCGTCCAATCCATCGGTCAGATTTACCGCATTTGCGGCAGAAATGAATACTAGCACTACAAATGGATAATATAATAAACCAATATCAAATTCCTTTCCTGTAAAAGGTATAATGATTGTTGTGTCTCTACCCAACAAGACTGCACCCCATGCCAGCAGAATTCCTAACAGAAGCTGCCCCAGGATTTTATGTCTGGCCTTAAGACCAAGGGGTCTTCTGAGCACAACTTTAAGGTAATCATCCAAAAACCCTAAAAGCCCAGCACCCAGAGTAATACCCGTCAGCAGCAGGGTTTTCAAAATATCATCTGTGAACAGGAAGGCGGCTATTGTTAAGCCCAAGAGGATCATAACCCCACCCATAGTGGCAGTGCCCTGTTTTTTCAAATGGGTCTTGGGCCCGTCATCCCTGACCTCCTGCCCAAACTTCATTCTGTATAGTGTGGGTATCAATAAAGGCCCCAATATCATTACAACAACCAAACTAACCAGAACAGCCAATATGATTGCAGTTATATCATTCACCTGTAAACACCCCTTTAACAAGAGATGCTGTAATCTCTTCCATCTTCATTCCCCGTGATCCCTTGATCAGGACCACATCCCCCTTTTCCAAATAGGACTTAAGAAAGGCCGCTGCTTCAGCCTTTTCCTGAAAAGTATGGATCCGTTCTCTGGGTAAGCCGGCCGCTTCAGCACCAACCGCGATTTCCCGGGCCAGTTTTCCCACTGTGCAAAGGCAGTCAATTGACAGAACAGCAGCTTTTTCCCCCACCTCCCGGTGGCCGGATATTGTCTCTTCACCCAGCTCATACATATCCCCTAAGACAGCGGTTTTTCTGTTTCCATCAACTGCTGCCAGCAGTTCTAGGGCAGCTATTGTGGATGCAGGGCTGGCATTATAGGAATCATCGATGATCTTTGTCTCCCCGATCCCTAATTTTACCTCCAGCCGCATTCCTGTCAAAGAAGCAGAAGCTAAACCTGCCGCTATCTCCTCAGGATTTAAACTGAATCTGTAGCCTACAGCTGCCGCAGCAAGGGCATTGGCCACATTGTGCACCCCTGGCAGGGGAAGAAAACACTCTGCTTTTCCTGAGGGGGTGTGCAGTTTAAAACCCACCCCTTCCAGTCCACACAGTCTAATATCAGTAGCCCTGATCTGGCACATACTATCTATTCCATAATATATTACCTCTCCCTTGACCCTGCTGGCCAGCTTCACTTGCCAGGGGTCATCAGCATTGAGCACAGCACAACCATCAATAGGCAGAGAGGAGAGCAACTCTCCCTTAGCCTCTGCAATAGCCCCCTGGGACCCTAAGAGTTCCAAATGGGTTTTTCCTATATTGGTAATCACACCTAGCTGGGGATGGCTGATCTCACATAATTCAGCTATCTGGCCGCGCCCCCGCATGGCCATCTCCAAAACCGCAGCCTGATGCCGGTCATCTAAGTTCAATATAGTCAGAGGCAGCCCAAGCTCATTGTTGTAGTTCCCTTCAGTTTTAATAACCGCCATCTTACTGCCTAGAACACCGGCAATTAAATCCTTGGTAGTGGTTTTACCTGTGCTGCCTGTTACAGCCACTACAGGTATATCAAAGAGAGACCTGTAGCCCTTGGCCAGATTCTGAAGAGCCTGTAATGGATCAGAAACCCTGATCAGTGGTTTATCCTGTTTACAATAAACAGGGCGGGATATAACCGCAGCTGCAGCACCCCTATGAAAAGCATCTTCTATATAGTCATGACCATCAACATGTTCCCCTGAAAAAGCGAAAAAAAGATCACCAGGCTTAACTTTTCTGCTGTCAATACTCACACCTGTTATCTCTACCCGGGAACTCCCCTTTTCCAAAACAGCATCATGGATCGTCTCTATTACCCAGTCCAACCCCATTGACTTCATTTGCTAACAGATGATCTCCTTCACTAAAATCTCTCTGGCAACCTGCTGATCATCGAAGGGAAGCACCTGATCACCGATAATCTGATATGTTTCGTGACCCTTCCCAGCGATCAGCACAAAATCCCCCTCCCGGGCCCAGTGAAGGGCATGTCTGATGGCTTCATAACGATCAGTGATCACCGTATAGGAGGCAGCTTTGCTTTCCTTGATCCCCTCCACGATCTGCCTCACTATCTTTTCAGGGTCCTCTGAACGGGGATTATCAGAGGTGATCACAGTATAATCACTGAGCTCTCCTGATAGCCTTCCCATCAAAGGGCGCTTGCCCTGATCCCGGTCACCTCCGCAGCCAAAAACTGTGATCAGCCTTCCCTGTTTAATGCTGCGGGCTGTTTTCAGAACATTTTCCAGCCCATCAGGGGTATGGGCATAATCTACAACAACAGTGAAATTCTGTCCTTCATCAACCAATTCAAACCTGCCGGGAACACCCTTCACTTCCTTTAATGCACTGCTTATCAGATCTACAGGCACCCCTTCTTTAAGTCCCACACAGACAGCTGCCAGACAATTATATACATTAAATTCTCCCGGCAGGGAAAGGGAAATAGGAATCCTCCCCTTGCTATAAACCGCAGTAAAGGATGTGCCTTTTGGAGTCAGTTGCAGATCTATAGCTTTCACATCAGCATCTTCCCGCACACCATATGTGATCACCGGAACTTCAGTGTTTTTTAGGATTTCTTTCCCTACTGGATCATCAATATTAACAACTGCATAACAGGGGCGGTTTTTTGTCCTCCCTTTGCCCAGACCTTGAAAAAGCAGCATCTTCGCTGCTTTATATTCATCTAAATCTTTATGAAAATCAAGATGATCCTGTGTCAAATTTGTAAAAACCCCTACATCAAATTCACAACCCACCACCCGGTGCAGATAAAGGGCATGGGAGGAAACCTCCATAGAAACAGCAGCAACATCAGCTGCCACCATCCTGTTCAATAAGGCCTGAAGATCTAGGGATTCAGGTGTGGTGTGCACCCCTGTCAGTTTTTGATCACCTATTTTATTCCAGATGGTGCCGATGATACCTGTTGATTTCCCCCCAACTCTCAGCACAGCTTCAATCAGATGAGTAACAGTTGTTTTCCCATTGGTACCGGTCACACCGATTAGAGTCAATAACCTGCTGGGATGGCCAAAAAAATTTGCTGCCAATTGGGCAAGGGCCAGTCGGGAATCCTCAACCCGCACCAGAGAAATCCCTTCCGGCACATCAACAGCCCGTTCAACCACCACTCCAACAGCTCCTCTGGATACTGCATCATCTATATAAAGATGCCCATCTGTGCGGTAACCTTTGACACAAACAAAGATATAGCCTTTTTTTATCTGTCGGGAATCGTAGTGCACACCCTCAACAGTTTGTTCAAGCCCTCTGCCCTCCAGTATCTTAATTCCCTGGAGCAGATCTATTAGTCGCACAGAACCACCTCTAACTGGTTATTTTAACATTATACCCCATCTTGCCCCACCTCAATCATGGTGCAACCTCTACAGCAGAGGGGGGCTTAAATTTGACTCTGACCTGCTCACCAGCAGGAACTTTCGTCCCAGGAGCAGGTGACTGCTCTACAGCAATTCCCGTTGGATAGGGGTCCCCTTCAGGAACCAGAACCAGGCCTATCATCCCCAACAGTTCAGCTGCATCCCGCATACTCTTCCCCTTAATATTGGGCACGATCCGTTCCCCCTCCTGTACTTCCTCCGTTTTCTGCAGCTGCAGCAGCACTTTACTGCCCATCTTTACCCTGATACCATCAACAGGAACCTGGCCGTAAACAATATCCCCTGATCCTGAACGCTCAACCTGCAGCCCGGCATCCCTTAGTATCCTTTCCGCTTCATCTACCGGCAGGTTGATCACCATTGGAACTGTGACCATTTCCTCAGCAGATTTATTATCCTCTTCACTATAGCGCACCGGAACCCCAAGATAGCGAAGACTGTCCCCTACCACTTCTCTGAAGGCAGGAGCTGCCACTGTACCTCCATAATAGGGATAACCCTTAGGTGAATCAACCACAACTAAACATACCAGGCGGGGATCATCCACAGGTGCAAAGCCCAAAAAAGATGCGATATAATCGCTGGCAGAATACCCCCCACCTGGCGCGGGTTTTTGAGCTGTACCTGTTTTTCCCCCCACAGAATAGCCTTCTATGTAAGCATTGCGGCCTGAACCGTGTGATACAACATTCTCCAACAATTCCCTTTCGAGTTTGGATGTTTCTTCGGAAATAACCTGCCTTATTACCTGAGGCTGATAGCTTTTTACTACCTCTCCATCTTTATTGCGCAATTCCTTTACTATATAGGGCTTCATTAGCTTACCCCCATTAACTATAGCAGAAAGAGCTGTGACCATCTGTAAGGGGGTAACACTATTGGTCTGCCCCATGGAAATAGTAGCCAGATCAACGGGTTTTACCTGATCCTCAGGAACAACGATACCAGTAGCTTCTCCGGGGAGTTCAATACCCAGAGTGCTGCCAAATCCAAAACCCCTTATATATTTGTAAAGCCTTTCTGTGCCGAGCCGCATCCCTAAGGTAATAAACCCAGGGTTACAGGAGTTCTGCACAACCTCAGATAGGCTCTGACTGCCATGTCCACCATGGACCCAGCAGCGAATTCTCTGCCCATTAACTTCAATAAAACCGGGATCATAAAACCGTTCCTCCTTGTTGGTCAAACCCTCTTCCAAGGCTGCTGCCAGAGTAACAACTTTAAAAGTCGATCCAGGTTCATAACTATCACTCACAGCACTATTACGGCGCACATCAGCTGCATATTTATGAAACTCATTGGGGTTAAAATCGGGCTTACTGGCCATAGCGAGAATCTCCCCGGTCTTCGGGTCCATCACTATAATTGTAGCACTTTTCGGAGAGTGTTTTAGCATGATCTTATCTAATTCCCGCTCTGCTATATACTGGATCGTTTGATCTATAGTAAGAACTACACTAAGACCCTGTTCCGGTTCAATATATTTTTTTGTTGATTCGGGAATTTCATGTCCTGCCGCGTCATATTCAACCAACAGGTAGCCATTGATACCTGCCAATTCCTCCTCATAAGCGACTTCAATACCTTCCAGCCCCTGGTTATAATCACCGGCAAAGCCCAAAACATGGGAGGCTAAATTTCCCTTAGGATAAAAACGCTGGGGTTTGGGGATCGTCCCAATCCCCGGCAAATTCTTTTCTCGCAGTTTTTTTACCTCTTCCTCTGTCAGCTTAAATTTCAGCCAAACCGAGTGCTGTTCCTGAGTGATCAGTTTATAGACCTTCTCTTGATCCATATCAAGAATCTCAGCCAGTTCTTGAGCAACACCCTCTACATCTTCTGACTTTTTTACCTCTGCAGGAACAGCATAGCAGGCATCTGCATTGATACTGACCGCAAGTTCATTACCATTGCGGTCATAGATATCCCCTCTTTTCGGTTCTACAACTATTTCACGGATTCTGTTTTCCAGAGCTTTTTGTTGGTACCAGGTACCTTTAATGATCTGAAGATAAGCAAGACGCAGCACAAGTAAGAAAAAAATAAAAAAAAGAGCAAAAAAAATGAATGTTATTTTTTTTCGCACCTCAACACTATATGTACTCATCATAACACCCCTTCACCGGGGCGAAGCTTCTGCCCGGTTGATCCATTTTAGGAAAGCCAATGACCAGCTGTTACTATCTTGTCCCTGCTCCCCTTTATTCTGTTCTTGAGCAGTAGCAGTTTGATCTTCAGCGGGAAGAGCAGCTAACAAGATACTATCAGGCTTATGCATGCCCAGCTTGCTAACCGCAACTTCCTCAACCCGATCAGGGCATTGGAGCTCAGCGGCCTTTAATTCCAACTGTTTGTAATCTCTCTGCAGCATAGCTACCTTCTCTTTTTGGGCTTCAAGCTGGTAACCCAGAGCTGTCACCTGATGATTCATATTGATGTAGTAAAGCCCCAATCCAAAGCCGCATAAAATCAGTACAATCACCCGAAAATAGATAAGAGTCTTTTTATGCGCTTTATTTCTTGGTCTATTTCTCGGTCTTTTTCTTGGTTGATTTTTATTCCTGACACGAGCTCTAGCTGTGCCTGGTGAATAACTGTTTTCCGCTAATACCAATTTATTCACCTCTGTTTTTTTATATTACCCTGCTATGAACACCTTTTCAGCTGCCCGCAGTTTTGCGCTGCGTGATCTAGGGTTGACAAGCACCTCTTGCTCTGAGGGCACCAGGGGTTTTTTAGTGAGTATTCGCAAACTATTTTGAGATGAAGCCGCATATTCCCTGAAGATCCGCTTAACAATCCGGTCTTCCAGTGAATGAAAAGAGATCACCACAATTCTTCCCCCTGCTTTCAGAAAAGAAATACCCGCCCTGAGACCTTTTTCAATCCCTGACAATTCATCGTTAACAGCGATCCGTAATGCCATAAAGGTGCGTCGGGCAGGATGGGGGCCCTTGCGCCGGGCAGCGGCAGGAATAGCTGTCTTAATAATCTCGGTGAGCTGGCCAGTAGTTTTAATTGGAGCTTTCTTTCTCTGCTCAACTATAAAAGATGCGATACGGCGTGCCCATCTTTCCTCACCGAAACGATAAATGATGTCTCCTAATTCCTGTTCTGAGAGTGTATTGACCAGGTCCGCCGCGGTTGTTGCAGAACTATCATCCATTCTCATATCCAAAGGAGCATCATAGTTGTAACTAAAACCCCGTTCCGGCTCCAAAACCTGATATGAAGAAACCCCCAGATCAAATAAAATCCCATCAACCCCATCTATTTGCAATTCCTTAAGTACATCTGCCAAAAAGCGATAATCCCGGTGCATAAAAGTCACCCGGTCAAGATAAGGGGCGAGAACCTTTTGTGAACGCTCGATCGCATGCCGGTCCTTATCAAAGGCTATCAGATGCCCTGTCTCCCCCACTCGGCTCAATATCTCTTTAGCGTGCCCACCACCGCCAAGGGTGCAGTCCACATAGATACCACCTTCCTGAGGATTTAACAGATCAACAGCTTCTTTAAGCATTACCGGAGCATGTACCACTTCAGTCAATAAAAACACCGCCTAGATCCATTTTTTCTGCTAATTCTTCATATGTTTCCTCTGCTCCGGCACAATATTCATCCCAGCGCTCCGCTGCCCAGATCTCTATGCGGGATGACACTCCGATCACAGCTACTTCCTTGCTGATCTGTGCATATTCCCTTAAAGATGGGGGTAACAGGATCCTCCCCTGTCCATCCAATTCACACTCTGTGGCACCTGAAAAGAAGAAACGGGAAAATGCCCGGGCTTCCTTTTTGGTAAGAGGGAGATTTTTCATTTTTTCTTCCATCCCCTGCCACTCTTCCAGGGGAAAAACAAAAAGACAGTGATCCAGGCCCCGGGTGGCAATACAGCGCTCCCCCAGACAACTCCGGAATTTAGCCGGAAGTATCAAACGTCCCTTGGCATCTATATTATGTCGATACTCACCGATAAACATTTATCTCCCCACTTCGTATATATAACGCACCACTTCACTCCACTTCCCGCCACTTTGTATTTTCTCTATAGAAAGATGAAATCCTTCTTCCCTCAGAAAAAAAATAAAAAAACCGGGGCTGAAATAAACCCCGGTTTATGAGGTGTATTAAGCCAGTGGAAACCGGCTTAATATTATAATCTCTTATCTCTCATATGGTGTGATAAGCCACTTAATAACGTTGTCCTTCTTGTTGCCGAACACATCATATCCCTCGAGGAGATCGTTCAGCGGTTTGCGATGGGTGTAGAGAGGCTTGGCATTGATCCTTCCAGCTCGAATCAGATTAATCAGCTCAGGAATCCGGTTGGCATTGACGAGGCCCATGCTGATCTTAATGTTCTTGATCCACATCTTGTTCATAGGAATCTCCTGCGGCTGTTCAAATACACCGATGATAGAGACATTTCCACAAGGCCGTACAGCCTCCAGAGCCAGATCAAAGGTTCCCTTGACACCTACAGCCTCAATGGTCCTGTCGGCACCGCGGCCATCGGTCAGATCCTTGATAGCTTCGACAACATCGACTTCAGCAGAGTTCAAGGCCATATCTGCATATCCCTGTTTGACAGCAAAATCGAGCCGTTGCTGGTTCATATCAACTGCGATGATTCTTGCAGGGCCCCACAACCGTGCGGCCATCATGGCGCACATACCCACAGGGCCGCTTCCCATTACTGCTACTGTGTCCCCAGGTTCGATTTCGGCCTTTTCAGCACCGAAATAACCTGTAGACAGGATGTCACCAACCAGCAGAACATCGTCTTCTGTCAGTCCTTCCGGAATTTTGTGGCAGCCCAGATTAGCGTGAGGCACCCGGACATATTCTGCCTGGCAGCCATCGATCATATAGCCGAAGATCCAGCTACCGGTTGTGCAGTGGGCATAATTAGACCCCCGTCTACAGTAGAAGCACTCACCGCACTGAGTAACACAGGAAACAGCAACCCGGTCCCCCACCTTGACATTCCTCACTGCAGGGCCTACCTCTACAACCTCCCCACAGAATTCATGGCCAAGAATTCTCGGTGGCTCTACCTCAGGCATCCCACCATGCCAGATGTGGATATCAGTCCCGCAGATAGTTGAGAGGGTCACCTTAACTATCGCGTCATCCGGCTCAATAATCTTCGGCATAGGAACATCATCGATACTGATCTTCTCTGGACCATGATAAACCAAAGCTTTCATTGTAGACATTACATACTCCCCCTTAGTTTTTTTATTATGATTTACCCAGGATAACCCCTAATTTGAGATAAACAAATAAAGACCAATTTCTTATAGTGGACAACAGCCTCACTATAAAAACATCGGTCTTTCTTTGGAGCCACCCGCAGGTTTCTCCGTAAACCACCACTTATTAATTGATTAAACATCCTTATACAAATAAAGACCAACATTCTCATAGTGGGCCTAAGCCTCACCATAAAAACATTGGTCTTTCTTTGGAGCCACCCGCAGGTTTCCCCGTAAACCACCACTCAATAATTGTCACAAAGCCCATCAAACAAGATATGTTTCCACTGGCTTCAACTGCTCTTTAAACTGTTAAAACACGATCAAAAACAATTATATGCATCCAGTAATCGTTTTCAGCTTCTACTTCATAAGCCTGATGAATTCCCTTGGCCCCCAACCTTTTCTCAAAATAAGGCAGATTGTCAACTATATGCTGCTCAACAACATGCATTCTGGAAGCTCTGATTGCATCCTTCCCCCGGGGCGTCCTAACGATGAATTTCTCCGGCTCAGTTAAAAAACCTTCACCTCTAATGATAAGCATATCCTCTACTATATTTATTTTTGTTGTCGTAACACTTTTCCCTAGTGTGCGTTTAAAGTATTGCTCCATATATATTTTAAACTCATGTTGCATCTTTTTACGCTGCTGTTCATTCATTCTCTCCCGGGTCTCGTTTCTATCTACAATTGTTTCTCCGAACTTCCCCGGCGAGCTTATGTTCATCACCTCCTTAAAATTTATCTAAATCAGCAATTGCACTGGTTTATTATTGTTTTCCATTCCGCAGCTAAAGAGTTTGTCAGCTGGTAAATACGCTCCGCCTCAGCCTCGGTCAGTGTACCTGTCCCACAGGCAGGTGTGATAATGCTTTGCGTATACAGCAATTGCCGATCTACACCCTTTTCTACCAGCTGTGATACTAATCTTGCAACACGAGCTATAAGTGTATCAGTTTCCTCCTCCTGCAGGGAGTTACTATCGGTAGGGACCACTCCCCAGGCGATACCCCCCCCCTGTTCCAAAAACCGCTGAATTAAATCGGAATATAGTAGGAAACTCTCAGCAAACTGGTAGGTATCAAAACTGATCACATCAATATCTGCGCCTAAAAGAATGGACCAATCTATGTCAGAACAGGAATGTACACCAGCTAACCCACCAAACCTGCGTACAAAAGCAGCAAATTCAGTAAGCTCAACCTGTACATCATCTCTGCTGACACTGATGCGATCATACCTCCCACAGCTATCGATGACCGGATCATCCATGAAAATGATCACAGGAAGGCCAAATCGCCCCAGTGTCTTCACCTGCCAGGCAGCCTGTAGGGACAGTTGTTTGAGCAAAATGTCCCGCAGTTGCTCGTCATAATAGGCAGGCACCCTATTCTGATCGGTAACCTGGAAACCAACAGACAGAAGACCAACAACCTGCCCTTTCAGGTACCTGGCTTGACCAGTTCCTTTATTAACTAATTCGTCATAGAAGCAGTAAAATCCTTCTGCAGATCCCAATGAAAATGAAAATTTATTTAATATTTCCAGATCCCCATCTGCTGCCTGCAAGTAAAGCTCATAAAACTCAGCCAAACGGCCAGGCCAATCATCATCTTCATT
>LFTQ01000097.1:25870-28318 GCA_001513545.1 Clostridia bacterium DTU068
GGCCAGTGAGGCATCACAGGCAGATATTCAGATATAAGGGCAACTGCAGCTTTTGGGTCAAGATGGGGCAAACTCCCAATTCCGGTTGCACAACCATATGGAATTAACTTATTTTTAACTATTTGCGCATTCTTAGAGGGCATACACTTCTTCCCCACTCAATACTTTGATCCCTTTATCAACCATTAACTGTTCAGCTTCCTTAATATTTTCAACCCGAAAGACAGCCAGAGCATCCCCTGAAACCTTGGTAACAAAGGCATACAAATACTCGATATTAATCCCCGCTTCCTTCATCAGAGTGAGAATATCAGCTAAGCCGCCGGGATGGTCCGGTATTTGTACGGCAATAACTTCGGTCATCCTGACCGAAAATTGTCCCCTCCGCAGAACCTCATAAGCCCGGTCCGGATTATTGACAATCAGGCGCAGGATACCGAAATCTGTGGTATCAGCCACAGAGAAGGCCCTTATATTGATCCCCTCATCACCTATAGCTCTGGCCACACTGGCCAGCCTGCCACACTTGTTTTCCAAAAAAACCGTTATCTGCTTCACCGGCATTAACATCCCTCCTTAAAGACTGCGGCGATCAATGACCCGCTTAGACTTACCCTCAAATCGCTCGATGGATTTCGGCTCCACCAATTTGACCTTCACATTGATGCCTAAAACAACCTCGATTTCCTTCCGTATTTCTCTTTCCAAACCTTCCAACTTTCTGATTTCATCGGAAAACACCTCATCAGATACCTCTACCCAGACCTCTAATTCATCAAGCTGTTCTCTTCGATCTACATAGATCATATAATAGGGTTCTGTGTGACTGATGTTGAAGAGAACCTCTTCGATCTGAGATGGGAACACATTGACACCTCGAATCACCAGCATGTCATCGGTGCGTCCCTGGAAGCGATCGATCCTCAGATGAGTGCGCCCGCAGGAACACCCTTCCTCAGGGATGATCCTGGTGATATCTCTGGTGCGATAGCGGATCATAGGCAGTGCTTCTTTGGTAAGCGTGGTGATCACCAGTTCTCCGTAGCTTCCCGGTGGCAGTTGTTCACCTGTTTCCGGCTCCACAATTTCTGCTAAAAAGTGATCCTCCCAAATATGCAAGCCCTCTTTGGCAGGGCATTCCACCGCAACACCAGGGCCGATCACCTCGCTGAGTCCGTAGACATCCAGAGCGATAATCCCCAGCCTTTTTTCAATCTGCTCCCGGAGGTTTAAAGACCAGGGTTCTGCTCCAAAAAGCCCTCCCTCAAGACAGAGTTCATCTTTAGATACACCCATCTCCTTCATCACATCTGACAGATGGAGGGCATAAGAGGGTGTACAGGTCAGGATTGTAGAACCAAAGTCCTTCATCAGCATTATCTGTCTTTTGCTTTGTCCCCCTGATACCGGGATTACAGATGCACCAATCAGTTCTGCACCATAGTGTACACCCAGTCCGCCTGTAAACAAACCATAACCATAGGCGTTCTGGATCTTAGAATTTTTATTTGCTCCACAGCAGCTAAGGGACCTAGCCATCACCTCAGCCCAGGAGCGAATATCCTGTCGTGTATAACCCACAACAGTGGGTTTTCCAGTTGTCCCTGATGAGGCATGGAGCCTGATAACATCACTTAAAGGAACGGCAAATAAGCCGTAGGGATAATTGTCACGCAAATCATCTTTATTTGTAAAGGGAAGCTTTTTCAGATCATCAAGGGATTTTATATCATCGGGTTTGAGGCCGATTTTATCGAAGGCATTGCGGTAGAATGGGACATTCTCATAAACCCGGCTAACGGTTTCCCGCAGGCGTTTCTCCTGTAAAACGCACAATTTCTCCCGTGGCATACACTCATATTCTTCATTCCAATAGTGAGCCAAAAACAATTCCTCCTCACCCAAAATACTACAGCAAATTCTATTAGATCAGCTATCAACTGTCAAGTTAACAGAAAACCCCACAAATGCCGTGGGTCCCGGTGTCTGAACCTGGCTCAGCACGGTGGTGCCCTCCTGGTTGCTTTATGTTCCCTTGATACAAGGCATACAAGCCACAACCAGAGTCCAGGCTCCAATAGTTTTGGTGTTGGCTCAAAACTCCCAGGATTCCCACGCACATCGTAGGGTTTATCAATTCATCTTGCAGCTAAAATTTTATCACAGGAGAGGTGCTTTTTCAAGATGCCATTTCCTGTTAGTTATCCTCATCACTCTCTTCATCAACTACTGTCCTGATATGGAGTTCCTCCAACTGCCTTTCTGCAACAGGCGCTGGTGCACTGGTTAATAGACAGGTAGCGCTCTGTGTCTTGGGAAAAGCGATCACATCACGAATCGTTGACAAACCCAGTATGGTCATCATCATCCGGTCAAAGCCCAGGGCTATCCCGCCATGGGGAGGTGCTCCATACTCCAGGGCTTCTATAAGAAAACTGAACTTATCCC
>LFTQ01000097.1:28327-41840 GCA_001513545.1 Clostridia bacterium DTU068
CCGTGCTCTGACCCTTTCCGGGTCGGTTTCCAATAAAGGCAGATCCTCTTCTTTGGGGGAAGTAAAGGGGTGATGCACAGCTTCCAGCCTCTGCTCATCTTCGTTATACTCCAGCAGGGGAAAATCTGTTATCCAGACAAAAGAAAACACACCGCTGTCTATTAGATCAAGTCGTTTGGCAAGCTCCAACCTCAGCAGCCCTAAAACCTCTTCAGCGATCTCACTGCGATCCGCAACAAAGAGTAGGAGATCCCCTGTCTTTGCTCTCATTTCAGCAACAAGGCTGTCTACCTCTTCAGCTTTCATCAGTTTTAACAAAGGGGACCTGATGCCGTTCTCGCCCAGGATAAACCAGGCTAGCCCCCGGGCACCCCATTCCACTGCCAGCGCAGACAGTTCATCAAGCACCTTTCTGCTGAACACAGCAGCACCAGGTACACAAATACCCCTCACAACTCCACCTTTTTTAACGGGATCAGCAAAAACCCTGCAGCCGCTGTCTGCCAGCAGTGTTGATACATCCACTATCTCCAGCCCAAAGCGCAGGTCCGGCTTATCAGACCCATATCTGGCCATGGCCTCCCGGTAGGTTAGCCTGGGGAAGGGCCTGGTCAGTTCAATACCCAACACTTCCCGAAAAAGATGAACAAACATCTCCTCGATCAGTTCCTGTACATCTGCTTCATCTACAAAAGACATCTCAATATCCAGTTGGGTGAATTCCGGCTGGCGGTCCGCTCTCAGATCCTCATCCCGAAAACAGCGGGCAAACTGGAAATAACGCTCAAAGCCGGCGATCATCAGGATCTGCTTAAATAACTGCGGTGACTGGGGCAGCGCAAAAAATTCACCTGGGTGCACCCTGCTGGGGACCAAGTAATCCCTGGCACCTTCAGGGGTGCTACGGGTCAACAAAGGGGTTTCCAACTCCAAAAAACCATTCTTGCTTAAAAAATCACGAATAATAGCCGCTGCCTGATGGCGCATAGAAAAGATATGCCAGTACTCCGGCCGCCGCAGATCCAGATAGCGATAACGCAGACGGAGTGCTTCATCAACACCTGCCGCGTCTCCGGGGTAAAAGGGTAGAGCTTTGGCAGTATTAAGGATCCTGATATCATGGGATATAACTTCAATATCACCTGTAGCCATATTGGGGTTCTCTGTACCGGGCGGTCTTTTCCTGACCTCACCCTGCACAGCAAGCACATATTCGGCACGCACACCGTTCGCCTTCTCAAAAGCATCTACATCAATATCAGGGCTTACTACCACCTGGACCACACCACTTCTATCCCGCAGGTCAAGAAAAATGACCCCTCCGTGGTCACGCCTTTTCTTTACCCAGCCCATCAAAACTATATCCTGCCCTGTATTGTTTAAGGAAAGTTCTCCACAGTTATGAGTTCTCTTTAATTTCCCATTGCTTTCCACATTACAGCCTCCTTAGTTCAGCAAAGACTTTAGGTATTCCACAAGACCATTCCGAGGAAGTTCCAACTGTTCCCCTTTCAGCATATCTCTCAGCACTAGACGGCCCTGTTTAATTTCTTCCAGGCCAAAAATAACCACATAACTTGCCCCTAACCTGCCTGCAAATTTCATCTGGGCTTTGAGGCTGCGGCCCATCAGATCTTTTTCTGCAGCAAAACCGGCCTTTCTCAGTTCCAAAAGCAGCAGCACAGCCTCCCTCTCCAATTTTCCTTCCGGGTCTTCCCCTGCTGTAGCTATATAGATGATCTTTTTCTGCTCTAAGGGGAGTTGGACACCCTGATTCTCCAGTGCTATTAAAACACGCTCCAATCCGATGGCAACCCCGATACCGGGTATAGATACCCCCCCAATGGTTTCCACCAGATTGCTATAGCGACCCCCTCCAGCTAATGAACCCTCATCAGGCCCTGCAGTTGTTACTTCAAACACAGTTTGTGTATAATAGTCAAGCCCACGCACCAGTTTTTTATTTATTTCAAAGGGCATCCCGGTTAATTTCAAATACTCCTGTACCTGCTGGAAATGACTGCTGCAATCCCCGCACAGGTAATCATGAATATCTGGTGAACCATCCAGCAACCGCTGGCAGCTCTCTTCTTTACAGTCCAAAACTCGTAAAGGATTTCTCTCCAGCCTGCCCCTGCAGTTTGCACAGAGCAACTCCCGGTGGCTTTCTGTGAACTTTTTCAAAGCCCTACCAAAATCGGACCTGCACTGAGGGCATCCTACACTGTTGACCAATACCCTTAGATTTGTCAATCCCAGTTTGGTAAAAAAGTCGTAGGTGTAACAGATAACCTCCATATCCAGTGCCGGGTCTATACTTCCAAAAGCCTCAATCCCCAACTGGTGAAACTGACGCATACGCCCTGCCTGGGGACGGTCATAACGGAACATCGGGCCCAGATAATACAGTTTCACAGGCTGGGGTTGGTTGTTCAAATGGTTCTCCAGATAAGCCCTGACAACCCCTGCTGTCCCCTCAGGACGCAGTGTGATGCTCCTTCCTCCCCGATCCTGAAAGGTGTACATCTCCTTTTGCACAATATCGGTGGTATCCCCAACACCGCGCTGAAAAAGCTCTGTGTGCTCAAAAATGGGAATTCTGATCTCATGGTAGCCGTAAATTTCATTTACTTCCCTGGCTATCTTCTCCACATAATGCCATTTCTCTATTTCCCCTGGTAGCAGATCCTTTGTACCCCGGGGTGCCTTAATCAATGTCACCATCTCCTTTTAAACCAGAAACTGCCTCAATATATTCCGATTATACCAAATCACGGTTTTCCGGGTAAAACAATCTATTTGAGAAAAGGGTTATTCAGCCTTTCATTTTTAACTGTGGTAGCAGGGCCATGCCCTGGATAAACCACATAGTCATCCCCACAAGGCAGGATCTTATTTTTGATGGAGGCAATAATATCCCTGTATGAGCCTCCGGGAAAATCAGTCCTGCCTATGGAACCCTCAAAAAGAGTATCCCCCGAAAAAATAACCCCATTACCCTTAAGTGAAATACTGCCTCTGGTATGTCCAGGGGTATGCAGAACAACCAGCAGCTCTTTACCTACAGTAAGTTCATCACCATCAGAAAGTATAAGATCAGGAGCTTGGCATGTGTATTCCCCACCCATATACAAAGAAAGGTTTTGGCTGGGATCAGTCAAGAGGGGAACATCCTCCTGATGGATGGCCAGTTTTGCAGCTGTGCTCTCGAGCACTTCAGTGTTAGCTCCTATATGATCCACATGCCCATGGGTATCAACTACATATTTTACATTAAGCCCTTCCTTCTTTATTTCTTCCAGAATTCGCTCTCCCTCACCACCGGGGTCGATCACCATAGCATCTTTTGTTTCTTCACACCAAACCAAATAGCAGTTTGCAGCAATCACGCCAACAGGCAGTCGCTTGACTTTCATAAAATATCCTCCCTATCTAAAATGCTTTTTTGCTGTCCAGCAGTATTGTTACAGGCCCATCATTGACAATTCCAACCTCCATCATGGTCTGAAACTCGCCGGTTACTATATTAAGACCGCTTGTTCTCAAGCATTCCAATACCTTTTCGAATAAGAGCAGAGCATTTTCAGGAGCTGCTGCATCAGTAAAACTTGGCCGTCTCCCTTTGCGGCAGTCACCATAAAGTGTAAACTGGGAAACCACCAGCAGGTCTCCTCCCAGATCGGTGATAGATAGATCAAATTTCCCTTCCTTATTGGGGAATATTCTTAAGTTTAAGATCTTATCAGCTATATAACAGGCATCACTTTGATCATCATCTTTTCCTACACCAATTAACACAACAAGCCCGGCATTTATTGGGCGCATCTCTTCATCCTCCACCCGCACCCAGCCGCGGCTCACTCTCTGGATCACAGCTCTCAAAAAAACCACTCCTTAACTGGGTACCACTCGGTGTACCTCCAATACATCGCTGACATGGCTGACCTTTTGCATGATTTTATAAAGATGTTCAACATTATGTATTTCCAGTTTTAAATTAACTTTGGCCATTCTATTCTTCAAAGCCCTGGCATTGACCGCGTTGATCACAGTATCGGTATCTGCAATAGTAGTCATGATATCTGTTGTTAGATGGGGACGGTCAAAGGCTTTTACCTCTATTTCTACCTGATAGGAGGCAGGGGCTTCTTCATCCCAACTTACCTCAATAATCCGTTCGGTTTCCCCACGAAAGTGATGAACGATATTAGGGCAATCAGCCCTGTGCACTGATACACCTCTCCCCCGTGTAATATAACCGATAATCCTGTCGCCGGGCAAGGGATTGCAGCAGTGGGAGAGGTGAACTGCCAGGTCTGTTACCCCTTTAACCCGGACACCTGTAGCTACGGTTTTCTTTTTCTCAGGTATCTTCAACAGCAGTTCAGTCTCTTCTAGGGCAGGTACGGTTTCTTCTTTTTGCAGATCAGCTCGCACCTTGCCGATCACTGTAGTCGGAGAAAGAGTACCCCCTCCGATTCCCGCGAATAGATCCTCCACTGTTTGAAAACCGAGCCGCCTACAAATTTCCTCTATCCCTTCGATCTTATAAAAGGCAGCTGGATCATAGCCCTGTTTGCGCATCTCTTTTTCCAGCATGTCTCTTCCCCGAATGATGTTTTCAACCTTCTGCTCCTTTTTAAACCACTGCCTGATCCGGTTTTTCGCCTGTGAGGTCTTGACAATGGAAAGCCAGTCACGGCTTGGCCCACCGCTCTGTTTGGAAGTAAGTATTTCAACAATATCACCGTTTTTCAGCTGATAATCAAGAGGTACTATCTTACCGTTGACTTTAGCGCCAATACAGCGGTTGCCAACTTCGGTATGAATGCGGTAGGCAAAATCGATAGGTACTGAGCCGGAAGGGAGTTCCACAACATCCCCTTTAGGGGTAAAAACAAAAACAACATCTGAAAAAAGATCGATTTTCAGGGATTCCATGAACTCCCGGGCATCGCCCAATTCAAGGTTCCAATCCAAAATCTGGCGCAGCCATGACAGTTTCTTGGCAAACTCCTCATCAGTGGGCTTACCGCCCTCTTTATATCTCCAGTGGGCAGCAATTCCATATTCAGCGATACGGTGCATTTCAAAGGTGCGGATCTGCAGTTCAAAGGGTTCACCCAGCGGGCCGATCAGAGTGGTGTGCAGTGATTGGTACATATTCTGTTTGGGCATAGCAATATAATCTTTGAAACGCCCAGGGATCGGCTTCCACATGGTATGGACTATTCCCAGAGTGGCATAACACTCTTTTACTGAATTGACAATAACCCTAACCGCAACCAGGTCATAGATTTCAGAAATGTCTTTATTCTGCTCCACCATCTTCCGGTAGATGCCGTAAAGGTTTTTCGGCCTTCCAGATATATCAGCCTTGATACCTGTTTCATCCAATCTATCCTTCAGTTTGCTGATCACTAAATTGATGTAATCTTCCCGCTCCTTGCGCTTTTTAGCGATTTTCTCTACCAGTTCATAATATTTTTCCGGTTCCAGATAACGAAAAGACAGATCCTCGATCTCCCATTTAATTTTATAGATCCCAAGGCGGTGAGCTACAGGAGCAAAGATCTCCAGGGTTTCCTGTGCAATTTCACGCTGTTTTGTTGGTGGGTGATGCCTCAAAGTGCGCAGGTTGTGCAGGCGATCTGCAAGTTTGATCAATATTACCCGGATATCCTGGGCCATGGCGATAAACATCCTCCGCAGATTTTCCGCGTGGCGATCTTCTTTTGATTTATATTCAATTTTCCCGAGTTTGGTCACCCCGGCGACCAGAAAACGCACAGTGGAACCGAACTCTTCCTCAATTTCATCAAGGGTAACCTCTGTGTCCTCCACAACATCGTGCAACAGTCCGGCAATTATTGAAGTAATATCCAACTGCAACTCCGCTAGGATATAAGCCACTTCCAGAGGGTGCTGAATATAAGGCTCACCAGAGTTGCGCAATTGGCCGGCATGAGCTTTTTCCGCGAAAAAATAGGCACGCCTCACCTTTTCCCGGTCAAAGCCTGGATAATAACTTTCGATCTTTTCTAAAAGACGCTCTGGTCCCACCTGCACCCTCCTCACTTATGTGATATGGTATGGTCTATACATTATTTCTGTCAAGCAAACCATTATTTCTCTTTGATATCAGTGAGAGGAGGAAGCTTTTGCCCTCCCTTTTTTGTTAAGCGGCCCAGCAGCACACCGGCAACAAATCCACAAAAAGCGGTTCCGAAAATGACCAACACAAGGGGGATACCCGGCACTGTCCAGAAAAAAAGCTTGATTGAAACAGGCCCTGCATTTTGGACAGCAAAAACAGCAATTAAAATGACAAACAGAAAAACTCCGATCATATAATACTGCATTTTCATATTTCACCCCTTAAGCAATGCAGATCTTTATCCTGGATTATTCGCTTCTGATCTATTAATTCCCTTCTCTTCGCTGTTTTCTAATACTATCTGGCACTGTTCGCTCTCTTTACAACTCAGACAATCCTCTCCATTCCTGCAAGGTTCCACATGGATCAGCACCTGGGCACTGGGGTATTTTTCCATGATCTTTTCCTCAATAAGATCACAGAGTTCATGACTGGCTGTAATGCTCTTATGCTGGGGCACCACCAGATGCAGATCAATAAACCTCTGTGGCCCCGCCTTGCGGGTCCTCAATTTATGATAGTTGATAAAATAATCTCCGTATTTTTGAAGAACCATTCTGATTTCCTCTTCTTCATCCTGGGGCAAACTCACATCCAACAAGGGATGAAATGCTTTAACCATAAGCTCAAAGGCAGCCTTGATAATTAACAGAGCCACACCGATAGCGAGCAAAGGATCAAATAGATGAATACCGGTAATCCAGAGCAGTAATAATCCCCCTGCCACCCCTACAGAAGTATAAACATCTGTTCTCAAGTGGAGCGCATCTGCCTCCAATGCTACAGAATCAGTCTCGACAGCTGTTTTCATCAAGAGAGATGAGATAACCCAGTTGACTGCAGCAGAAAAACCCATCACCAACAACCCCCAAAGGGGGGCCTCCACCCGGGCACCTGTGGTGATTTTAAGCACCGCCTCTCTGATAATCCAAACAGATGCCGCAAAGATGAGTATTGCCTCTATCACTGCAGATACATTTTCAATCTTCCCATGGCCGTACTGGTGCTTTTGGTCCGGCGGTTTGCCGCTCTTACTCACAGCAAATAAAGCGATCAAAGCAGCCACCAGATCCAAACCGGAATGTATCGCCTCTGAAAGCACACTGACAGAACTGATGCTAATTCCCACAGCTAACTTGATCACTACTAATACTGAGTTGGATAGAACGGACAGCCTTGCCATCTCTACCTTTTTCAAGCAGACACCCCCGTTTTACTTAATATATAAAAAGGACTCCATCAAGGTTAAAAAAAGCTTGATGAAGTCCCACGGGATGCATGAACCCGCTGTCTGAAACAGACCCAGCTCAAAGTATTGAGCCTGACTTTGTTATCAACGATCTTAACACAGCCGGCAGCAGCTGGCAATCAATTGAAAATGAGTATTATCCTCAATTAGCGTAAACCGGCATCAGACACTCCTGCACTGTCAAAAGTAGCCATCTCCCTGACGATCTTGAGGGCCGCATCGATCAGATTAAAAGCAAGCACTGCACCTGTTCCCTCTCCCAAACGCATATTCATATGCAGCATTGGTTTTAACCCCAGCCAGGTGAGCATGATTTTGTGCCCCGGTTCCTCTGAAAGATGAGAAGCGATCATATAATCAACAGATTGCGGTGCTAAAGCCTTGGCGATCATAGCGCCGGCACCGGAAATAAAGCCATCGATCACCACAGGAACCCCTCGTGATGCCGCACCCAGGATCACTCCGGCAATACCTCCGATCTCAAATCCCCCTACTTTAGCCAGTACATCGAGACCATCCCTGGAGTCAGGTTTGTTGACTTTGATAGCCTGTTCCACAGCACTAATCTTGCGCTTTAGCGCTTCAGACTTGATGCCTGTTCCCTTACCAATAATCAGATCTGCAGGAAAACCGGTAAAGGCTGCGAGAACAGCAGAACTGGGTGTAGTATTGCCGATCCCCAGATCACCTGTTGCCAGGATTTGTGCGCCCTTGTCGATCTGTTCAACAGCTGCCTCGATCCCGCCTTCTACTGCAGCTTTAGCCTGCTCCCTGGTCATGGCAGGGCCTTCGCTGAGATCAGCTGTGCCCGGCCCCACTCTTTTTACCACAAGGCGGGGGTCATCCACCTGTTTGACAACACCCAAATCAACACAGATCACTTCAGCACCCACATGCCTGCTGAGCACATTGATAGCAGCTCCTCCATTTAACATACCTCTCAACATCTGCAAAGTCACTTCCTGCTCAGCCGCACTGACCCCTTTAGCTGCCACCCCATGATCGCCTGCACAGGTAATAACAGCTTTCTTTGCGAGATCAGGGCTTAACTGCCCGGTAATCCCCGCGATTTTAACCGCTACATCCTCCAGCAGCCCCAAACTTCCAAAGGGTTTGATCAGGTTCTTCTGGTGCTCACAGGCTTTCTCCATAGCCTCTCTATCCAATTCCCTGATCCCCTCAATCGTTTTTTCCAGCAGCATTATCGAAACCTCCCTCAAATTATTATTGATTTATAAAATAAGTCCCCAACTCTCTTCAGAGTTGGGGACTTTTCCATCATCCCTCAACATTCCCTTTTGGGGAATTCTGGTTAACAGGCAGGTCTCCTGGCTTCCGGTTCATCCTCCCCTGCGCCTTCCCGGACCGGTGAACCGGCCGGTGGCATAATGCAGGTTTGTTCCCGGTTACAGTGGCGGGACCGCTCAAGGATTTTCACCTTGATTCCCTATTCTCCTTATAAAAAGGCACCTGTCACCAGTGATATTTATTTAATATTTATTTTACATAAAAGCTCCAAACTTATCAAGACTAAATGATTTAACCTAACTTAAACATTTTCACCCCGCAGACGTCGAAAATCATAATAGAGCGGGCTTGCTAACAAAACAGATGAATAACATCCTGCAACAACACCGATAAGCAGTATAAGGATAAAACTTCTGATGGTATAACCACCAATAAGGATCAATGCTGCCAAAACAAAAACCACAGTCAAACTTGTATTAATTGATCTGGTAAGGGTCTGCACAATAGAGCGGTGAATAATCCCATCCAAAGAATCACCCTTCCTTTTCTTTCCGATATTTTCCCTGACCCGGTCAAAAATGATAATTGTATTATTAATCGAATAACCGACAATGGTCAACAGGGCAGCAATAAAGGCTGCATCAACCTCCAAACCCAGCAGAGATACCAATCCCACAGTTACCAGAATATCATGAATTAAGGCGGTAACAGCAGCTAGGCCTGATAAAAACTCGAAACGGATAGTAATATAAACGATCATCAAAACAAAGGCAATAATCACTGATAACAATGCATTATTGCGCAATTCCTTCCCAATTGTCGGCCCAACACTCTGATTGCGCAGCAAAGTATAACTGCCAATCTTTTCTTCCACACTTTTCAACAGTTCTTCACTTTTCTCCTGGGTCAGATCCTTTGTGCGGATGATGATCACATTCCCTTCACCCTCCTGCACCCTGCTGTCCTGTGAGATGCCGGCTCCTTCCAGCACTGAACGCACATCAGCGATATTCACTGCCTGTTTAAACTTCATTTCGATCAAAGTACCTCCGGTAAAATCTATGCCATAATTCAAACCCTTCACACCAAAGGAGATCAAACCAAGTATAATGATAAAAAGAGACAAAAAGTAGAAGTACTTCCTAACCTTGATTAGATTCATGCCCTGTCACCTCCCAGTTTAACACCATAGGCCCAAGGATTGATCACCAAGCGCGACTGTGCCATCAAATGCAACACAAAGCGTGTAAATGTAATGGCTGTAAACATGCTCACCAAAATACCGGTGCCCAGAGTAATGGCAAAACCCTTGATAGGGCCTGTACCAAGGAAGTAGAGCACTAAAGCCGCGATCAAAGTTGTCACATTAGAGTCCAAAATTGCCCTAAAAGCATTTTTAAAACCGGCGTCAATGGCTGATCGCAAGGTTCTTCCTGCCCGCAGTTCCTCTTTCAAACGCTCATAGATGACAATATTGGCATCCACTGCCATTCCGAAAGAGAGAATTATCCCTGCGATGCCCGGCAGTGTCAGGGTTGTCTTAAGCAGGATAAAAATTCCCGCCATAATAAGCCCATAAACAAGCAAAGACAGGTCAGCAATAACACCGGGCCATCTATAATAAAGGAGCATAAATAAAAAGATAGCCGCCACACCGATCATCCCAGCCTTCAAACTGAGATTCAAGGACTCCTGACCCAGAGTGGGGCCAATATTTCTCATCTCCATCATCTCCACATTTACCGGAAGCGCACCAGAGCGCAGCAGCAGGGCTTCCTGCTGGGCCTCCTCCAGCGATTGATAGCCGCCGCTGATCTCTGCATTGCCGCCGGCAATAGGCCCGCTGATGGTCGGAGCAGTAATCAGCTGGTCATCCAGGTAAATAGCAAGCTTCCTGCCCACATTGGCGGTTGTCACCTTTTCAAAGATTTCCGCACCTTCATCATTAAAGGTCAGGGCAACATATGGTTCATTATTGTCGGGACGGAGCATGGCTCGGGCATCCTTCAAATGCTTTCCGGTGAGGACAGTTTTGCCGTCCTCGGTTTTAAACTCCATATGTGCCGTCCTTCCCAGTAATTCCACAGCTTCCTGAGGGTCTTTGACACCGGGCAGTTCTACTACAACTCTATTGTTGCCCTCTTTCTGTATAAGAGGTTCTTTGAGACCATAGGCATCGATTCTGTTACGAAACACACCGATCAGTTTATCAACAGCATCATCGGTTACAGGTGCTCCTTCAGAGGGAACTGCCTCATAAACCACATGCACCCCACCCCGCAGATCAAGACCCAACTGTTGTTTCAGTTTTCCCGCTATGGGCTTTGCAGTGAAAATGGCGGTTCCCAGTATTGCCGCTACCAGAACAAAGAAGAGCACCGCTTCCGGCAAGCTGATTCCCTTCTTTTTTTGCTGCGGCCCTGCACCCTGCATCTCTTTCATCGTTTGTTGTGCCTTTGACCGCCTTCCCTTTTTCCCAGCCACTTATTTCTCTCCTTCCTTTATAATCAAACAAGTTTTTTATCATTGATCACCAGGCCATATGTGCAGCCTAAAAACTCCGCGGCCCTCCTACACATCATCATCCTGCTTAAAAAGATTTCAAAATAATCCATCACCGGGCTGATATGGGGATCGATATCTATTTCAAGTAAAACCTGCTTGCTTTCCGGGTCCACCCTTAAAAAAGAACGCTCAACAGCATAATTTACCCGGTCATGGATATCAAGCCCGGCGATATTTTTATTGCGCACCCTGGTCCTGTGCACATCAGATTTATCCGCCAGGATTATTGCAGCAGCCACATTATTGACCGGCTGCCCTGTGTCTTCATCATGATTTCCGATAGCAGAGACTACAGTAAAAACTTCATCATGGGGCATCCTGGTTTGATCCAGGATATAATAAGCCAAGATAGCGCCTGACAAATGGTGGCCGCTCCTGTTAACCACATTCCCAATATCGTGCAGATATCCGGCGATCCTTGCCAGTTCAGCCTCCCGTTGGGGGTAGCCCAGCAGCCGGAGAACATTATAAGCAATACTGGAAACAAGGCTGATATGGCGGAAACCATGCTCTGTAAAACCCATCACTTCCAGGTTCGCATTACCAACCCTGATCAGTGTTTCTACAATAGGAATTGTTTTAATCTCTTCCAGAGTAATCGGATCCTCTGACATTTTATTCCCTCTCCTGGTTTACTCTAATTGGAATTCTCTAAAAAATAATGATTTCCTTTTTTACATTTCATACTGCTTGAAAAAAGCCTCCTTCTCCTTTTCAAAACATCCATCTCTGATGGACTGGCGAATTTTTTCCATAAGGCTCAGCGTAAAATACAGATTATGGATGGTCAGCAGCCGGGGACCCAATATTTCTCCAGCGTGAAATAAATGCCTCAGGTATGCTTTGCTGTAATGCTGACAGGTATAACAGCCACATCCATCCTCTATTGGGGAAAAATCATCTGCATATTCAGCATTGCGCACTACCACCTTCCCCCGCCAGGTAAGGGCTGTTCCGTTGCGGGCGATCCTGGTGGGCAGAACACAATCAAACATATCGATCCCTCTGGCAACACCCTCCCAGAGGCAGTCAGCTGTGCCTACACCCATCAGGTATCTGGGCTTGTTTTCCGGCAGCAGAGGGGTTGTAGATTCCAATATCTCATACATGATCGGCTTCGGCTCACCAACACTTAAACCCCCTACAGCATAACCGGGAAAATCGAGGCCTGTAATCTCCAGGGCACTGCGCGCCCGCAGTTCTGGGTAGACACTCCCCTGGACAATCCCGAACACCACCTGACCAGGTGCATGGGGAGATTTCAGACAGCGTTCTGCCCAGAGTGTGGTCCTTTTGACACCGGTTAAGGCCTCTTCATAAGAACAGGGAAAAGGAGAGCACTCATCAAATGCCATCGCTATATCAGAACCCAATATCCTCTGGATCTCCATGGACTCCTCAGGACCGATAAAGTGCTTGGAACCATCCAGATGTGATCTGAAATATACACCATCATCTGTGATCTTTCGCAGTTTAGACAGGCTGAACACCTGAAAACCGCCGCTATCTGTCAGGATCGGGCCCGGCCAGTTCATAAAACTGTGCAGCCCTCCTGCTGTTCTGATGATCTCCATCCCAGGCCGCAGGTAGAGGTGGTAGGTATTGGAAAGGATGATCTCAGCCCCTAGCCCCTTTACCTCCTCTGGAGTAAGTGTCTTGACCGTAGCCTGTGTCCCTACAGGCATAAAGGCAGGGGTATGAATCTTACCTCTCGATGTATGGACTACTCCCAGACGTGCCATACTCCTGTTTGATTTTTTAATGAGTTCGAAATAAAAGAACCCCAGCTGGGACACCTCCTTACAGTATCAACATGGCATCACCGTAACTGAAGAATCTGTAGTTCTGTTGTACAGCCTCCCTGTAGGCATTCATTACATGTTCATAACCCCCAAAGGCACAGACCAGCATCAGCAATGTGGAGCGGGGAAGGTGGAAATTAGTTATCAGACCGTCAACAACCCGGAATTGAAAGCCCGGGTAAATAAACAATCTGGTCCTCCCTTCTCCCTCCTGGAGTTCTTCCTGCTCCTTTGCTGCACTTTCCAGCAGCCGTACAGAAGTTGTGCCAACTGCGATCACCCGCCGGCCCTCCTGCTTGGCCCTGTTAATCTTGAGAGCGTTAACAGCATCAAGCTTCCAGTACTCAGCATGCATCCGGTGGTCCTCTACCCGCTCAACACGCACAGGCCGAAAGGTCCCCAAGCCCACATGAAGCAACACAAAGGCAAACTCCACACCCTTTGCCTGCAGCTCGTTGAGAATTTCCTCTGTAAAGTGCAGGCCGGCAGTCG
>LFTQ01000008.1 GCA_001513545.1 Clostridia bacterium DTU068
AAAATACTGAGTGAAGCTGTGTCTGAATGGTTCAAGTCTGCTGCGGAGTTTGTTGTAGATGAAGAGTAACCCCGGCACAATTGAGGAAGAGAAAAAGACACTTTTGAAATTGACCAGGCACTATTTTGCTGCTATAATCTCTCTAGTTTTTACACTATAGCGAGGAAATGGGGGGAAACTGATTATGATGCCAACACCGCAATTATATTCACTAGTTTATGCAGCAGCAGAAGGAAAAACAGAGCTTAATGCATTTGATAAGGCACTGCTTAAAGCTGGAGTAGGAAATGTGAATCTAATCAGGGTCAGCAGTATCCTGCCTCCTGGTGCAGAGTTTGTGGAGAAACTGGAGATACCCCCTGGTTCTCTATTACCTATTGCCTATGCAGCACTCAACAGCTCAGATCCAGGGACTTTGATAGCTGCAGCTGTTGCAGTAGGGATTGGGCCGGAAAGCGATGAATATGGGGTTATTATGGAATATTCCGGCTGCTGCACAGGTCTAGAAGCAGAGAATCAGGTTAAACTAATGGTGACTGAGGCCTTTCAGTACCGGGGAAAAGAATTAAAAGAGATCAAAGCGGTCAGTGTTGAACACCGTGTTGAAAAGTGTGGTTGTGTTTTCGCCGGTATCCCGCTCTGGTACAAATAAGCAAGTGGTGGAGAAAGCAGTAAAGCAAAAGGAGCAGAAAAGATATGGAGTTATGGTTTACTGAAAAGCAGACACCTGGTTTGGGTATAAGCTGCAAAGTATTGCAGACACTGCATCGTGAATTATCACCTTTTCAGGAAATAGCAGTCATCGATACAGAGCAGTATGGGCGTATGCTTGTTCTGGACGGTATGGTGCAACTGACCATCGGTGATGAATTTACCTATCATGAGATGCTGGCTCATGTGCCTTTACATACACACCCCGATCCCCGTAATATCCTGGTGATCGGTGGTGGGGATGGGGGTACCGCCCGGGAAGTGCTGCGCCATCCTCAGGTAGAAAGGGTAACTCTGGTAGAGATTGACCGCCGGGTTGTTGAGGTGAGCAGGGAGTTTCTGCCTGAGGTTTCCTGCGCTTTCGATGACCCGCGCCTTGAGGTCCGTTTTGAAGATGGGGTGGCCTATCTCCAGCAGAAAAGGGATGAGTATGATGTGATCCTTGTGGATTCACCGGAACCTATCGGACAGGCCGGACGTTTATTCAGTGGAGACTTTTACCGGTCTATCAGGGACGCACTACGGTCCGAGGGCCTTTTTTCCGCTCAGACCGAATCACCTTTTGTGAATCAGGAACTCATAACCAGGGTCTATCATGAGATAAGCAGCATTTTTCCCATTACCAGACTGTATCTGGCTCCGGTTCCCACTTATCCCAGCGGTATGTGGAGCTTTACCATCGGTTCCAAGTGCTATGACCCGATGCTTTCTCCCCGGGAGAGCGGTTTGGCTGAACAGCTTCGTTATTATAATACCGGTGTACACCAGGCCGCTTTTCAGCTGCCTAACTTTGTACAGCAGTTTATACTACAGGGGGGCACACTCTGTGAAAAGAGATGATCTCTGTGTGCGTAACTGGTCATACCTTGCAGCAAAGGATTCTTATGAAGATGCAGAACTTGTATTGATGGGGAT
>LFTQ01000198.1:0-12568 GCA_001513545.1 Clostridia bacterium DTU068
CACCAGTTACGCCAGCAGCATATGCAACAGTATGAGGATTTTGTTTATAGAAGCAAAGCTATGGCAGATATGCTACAGCTGGCATCCAAAGCAGCTCAGTTCGATAGTTCTGTGTTGATACAGGGGGAGTCTGGGGTTGGGAAAGAGCTTTTAGCAAAATTTATTCACCAGCAGAGTCCCAGAGCAGAAGGACCTTATATTAGAGTTAACTGTGCGGCAATTCCCACAGAGCTTTTTGAATCCGAATTGTTTGGTTATGAACAGGGTTCCTTTACAGGGGCGAGTCAAAAAGGTAAACCGGGCATGTTTGAATTGGCGAATGAAGGGACCATTTTACTGGATGAGGTTGGTGAGCTTCCTTTAACTGTACAATCCAAACTGCTCAGAGTACTGCAAGAAAAGGAAGTGTTCCGGTTAGGTGCTCAGAAGTCAACCAAACTCAATGTTCGGGTATTAGCTGCTACAAATAAAGATCTTGCTCTAGAGGTTAAAAAAGGTAACTTTAGAGAGGATCTTTATTTTAGATTAAATGTTGTTCCAATCGTAATTCCTCCTCTCAGAGAGAGACCTGAAGATATTCCCGAATTGATCCGCTACTTTCTCGAAAAACTCAATAAGCGTTATAAAAGAAATCTATGCATTTCTCTTGAGGCAATGGAGGTAATGGCCAGTTACTCCTGGCCGGGCAATGTAAGAGAGTTAGAGAATCTGATCGAGTATTTATTTATCGTTGATACCAATGGTGAGATTGGCATGGAGGACCTCCCGCCTAAACTGGTAGCTGATCATGTTTTATCCGCGTCCAATTTGCCAGCAGCAGAACAAACAGGAAAACTTAATTATCTGTTAGAACGGTTTGAAAAAGACATTCTCATCTCTGCACTTAAGATATACCCCTCTATCAGAAAAGCAGCATCAACACTGGGCGTTGACCCATCAACCTTATCAAGAAAGTTGAAAAAATATGGTATTACTCAACAAGGAAACAGCTTTTTAATTGAGAGTTCTACAGGTAAAACCAAGTTGTTGAAATAAAGCATTCTCAAAAACTCCTGTTGACCTGTGGATTAATCCCTTAACTTTAACTGTTATTTATGAAACGGTATCAAGGATTTTTTGTCTTGAATATATCGTTTCTTTTTTTGTAAGATCGTTGCATATTTTCATCAGGAGCACAAGCTGTTGCAGATCTGCATGAATAGCGTTTTATTGGGACATAAACATGAAAAAGCAAAAAGCTGTTGCTTTTTAGCAACACCAATATTGAGCTTCCGCCCTTTAAGGTGCTGCAAATCGGTATTTCGCAGGTTGGCACGGTTATTGCAATTAAATATAGCAAGTTAATTAACGGCCGTTAATTTAATAGTAATGATTTCACTGCAATCTAAACTTAAAAAAAGGAAAGGGTGGATATCAATGGCGGAAAAATGGGAGAAAAAAGAGAATTGGGGTAAGTTCAAAGATTCAGGTGGACAGTATGCTTTTGATGAAGAAATGTTAAACAGGGCCTTTGAGGAAGCCAGGAGAATCTATAGAGAAAGAGGATTCCAAAGAAGAATGGGTTATGGAAAAGCCCCTGCTGTTACCACAGTGGATATGGCAAAGGCCTGGATGTCAGATGGACACCCATTTACCTGTGAGAACAATGAAGAGGTTTGTGCCAATGCCCTCAAAGTACTGGAAGCCGCAAGAAAGTCAGGAGTTCCTATTTTCCATACAACTACAGGTTACACCGGAGAAAGACAGCTTGATTTATGCAGGTGGGATGAGAAGATCCCAATGCGTACATTGGATATTAACTCCGAGTGGATGGAGATCGACCCCAAACTGAAACCCAGGCCAGATGAGCCTGTTATTCATAAGAAATACGCCAGCAATTTCTTCGGCACCCATTTAGCTGAAACCCTTTACTACTTAGGAGTTGACACTGTAATAGTTATGGGAGCCACTTCCTGCGCATGTGTTAGACACACCGTTATGGATTCAACCGGATATGGATTTAAAACCATAATTCCTGAGGGTACTATTGGAGACAGAGTGCCCGGAGTTATTGCCTGGAACCTGTTTGATCTAGATGCCAAGTTCTGTGATGTTGAGCCTTTGGAGAATGTTGTTAAGTATCTGGAAGGCATCGATAAAAGCGTGTATAGAAGAAAAATATAATCACTTCTTTAACATTACAGCTTGCTGCGTTGAGATATAAATACTGCAGGGGACACATAACAAGAAATCGATATATCGTGTCCCCTGTTTTTAACCCACTCAGTCATTGCTCTTTCCAAATGAGAGTTAATTAAACTAAAAAAATCAGGAGGGAGAAAATGAGTATATTAATAAAAAACGGCACTATAGTGACTTCGGTAAATGAATACAAAGCAGATGTGCTTATCAAGGGCGAAAAAATTGCAGCCATTGGCACCGGTTTAGAAAGTTTCGCTGACCAGATAATAGATGCCTCAGGTAAATATGTTATCCCTGGCGGTGTAGATGAACACCTGCACTATAATTCCTTCAATTCCCTCGGCTATGAGACTTCTAATGCTGCTGTAGTAGGGGGTACCACAACAGTTGGGGATTTCGTGGTCCAGCCTAAAGGCATAGGGCTTAAAGATTCCATAATCAAATATAAAAATGAAGCAGTAGAAGGAAAAGCCATGGTAGACTATGTGCTCCATGGGATTATAATGGATCCCACAGACCAATCCTTTAACGACATACCTTCTATGCCTGAAGTAGGGGTAGCCTCAGTCAAACTCTTCATGGCCTATAAGGGAATGGATTATTATGCCACTGATGATTCTATTTTTAAAGCTCTGCAGATAGCCAAAACATGCGGTGTAACCATTATGGTTCACGCCGAAAATGCAGACATAATTGATGTTAAAATTAAGCAACTGTTAGCGGAAGGAAAAACCGGTACGGAATATTTCTCTGTATCAAGGCCTATTCTGTGTGAGGCAGAAGCAACTTCCAGGGCTGTTTATTTGGCAAGGATGGCCAACGCACCGATCTTTGTGGTTCATGTAACAAATAGGGCAGCTGTTGAAGTTTTAAGGGAAGCTCGTGCTGAAGGGGTACATGCTTTTGGAGAGACCTGTACTCACTATCTGACTTTAAATGACAAGAATTTAGAAAAACCAAATTTTGAAGGGGCAAAATATGTGTGTAATCCACCTTTAAGGCCACAAGAAGATGTTGATTTTCTGTGGGAAGCAATTCAGAATGGCTGGCTTCTGGCAGTAAGCTCTGATCATTGCGCGGTTATCGGCGGTTTCGCAATTGCCAAACATAGGGGCATCAATGATTTTAGCAAAATACCGCCAGGCTCCCCAGGAGTTCAAGATCGACTGCATATAATTTGGACCTATGGGGTTGAAAAAGGTAAGATCTCCCGTACAAAATTTGTTGATGTTTGCTGTACAACACCGGCTAAGATTTGTGGTATATATCCACAAAAAGGTGAAATTGCTGTTGGGTCAGATGCAGATATAGTTATTTTTGATCCGGATTACAAAGGTGTTTTTAGCAATGAAACCAGTTTACATGGCACTGATTACAACGCTTATGAAGGCTTTGAGCAAATAGGGAGAGCAGAGAAAGTATTCCTGAGGGGTAATCTAGTAGCTGAAAAGGGCAAATTCCTCGGCAAAGAGGGTCAGGGACAACAAGTAATGGCTAAACCTTATGCATTATGCTATGATGGTTTTAAAGAATAAACAGGAGGTATGGGGATGAATTCAAAAAAGGGGGGAAGAGTTTCCTTGCCCTGGGCGGTAGCATTAACAGTGTTCATATCACTGCCTTTTACCTTCTTTTTGGGTAAGTATAATTTTCCACTCTGGGTATGTTTTATTGTATGGGCTGAATATTTTGCCTTGGGTGGAAAACCCGATACTTGGAAACTGATCATTCCTTCACTTCCTTTTGGTGCGTTTTTTGGTGCAGTATGGTGTGCTATAGCGGTTGCCCTGGCAGATCTCTTAATAGGTGGGCAATATAATATGTTCTGGGGATTGGCATTAGCTAACTTTATCGTCTTACCTATATTTATTGCGCTGATTCCACGTTGGCATATTTGGGAAAAGGGAACTCTCGCAGTATTTAATGGATTCACATTATTCCTAGCAGTTTATTTTACTGGCAGTATTCCTCAAGTAGGAATGTTGAATAATCCCTATTGGGTTATATTGTGGGCGTTCATTTGGACTGTGGTAATGGCTTATTTTGGTTGGTTTTTAGGATGGCTCAATATGGCTTTTACACTTCCTTATAAGGTCACAGATAGGCCTCCCGATTGATTAAAGATCAATCATCTGGCTTAACTGTATCGACCAAGATTTGTTGGACGTTTCGGGTGCATATAAACCGGGGCGTCTTTTTTCTTTAACTGGCCTAAAGGAATTCCTTAGTTAAAGGTTTAATATAACAGAAGACAGATAGCAACCGGTGATAGGGAGGGCACCAATGAAAAAACCGGGGAAGATACTTGGTATATTATTAATCATCTGTGGGCTTGTTTTTATCCTCAAACCCCTGGCAGAACACGGTTATAATTATTTCGTCCAACTGCAGCTGCGCGGTGAAATTGAGCAGAGTGATGCAGGAAAGGCCGGCGGGGACAGCCGGGATTCAAAGCTACCCATAGAGCCCCCTTTTCTGCTACAGATTCCTGAGATCTCTGTGGATGCGGTGGTTGTCGAAGGTGTGGAAGATGATGATCTGAAAAAGGGGCCAGGCTGGGACCCCAGAGGAGTGCTTCCAGGGATGGATGGGAATGTTATTATCGCTGCTCATAACAATATATATGGATCTCACTTTCGGGATCTCCATCAGTTAAAAGAGGGAGACCTAATTTATATTTCAAAAGATGATCGAAAATTGACTTATCGTGTTGAGTCTCTTTTCACCATTCATGAGAGTGATCCCACAAGCATTTTCGACAAAACTGAGGAAAGGCTATTAACTTTGATCACCTGCGCTGCACCGTCCGGTTCTGGACGCAGGGTTATTGTAACAGCCCGGCAGCTGATACCCAATGGCTGAGGTGATAGGACTCCGGTTAACCGATTTTCGTGTTTATTGTTCGAAACATATCAAAATTATAATCATGTGAGATCAATGTGTTTTCTGTGTCACGCGCGGTTCTGCTGCAGGTGGGTTTGACCCGTCATGGCGGTAAATGGAAATCGCTGTGTCAGGGCAGACCGTCTGGCAGATACCGCAGACGATGCATCCTTCCATATGGGGTTCCACTGTTATTGTGCCGTTAAAGGCGAGATTCTTTGACCAATGGATGACATCAGTGGGGCACTTTTCGATACATAAACCGCAGCCCTTGCACAGCTCAGGGAAAACAGCAAAAATTCCCCGGTCATTTTCATAGACATTTGGTTTCCATTGGATGTCCATTTTTTCACTCCTTAATGCTGTTTTTGCTGTCTCATTTTTCGACACAATGAACTGATAAAAACAATAGGGGCGGTTCAGGAAGTCTGCACCGCCCGAAAGCTTTTCTTTAGATCTTCTCTTTAGATAAGGTTTGCCAGAGAAGTGAAAAATTATACAATCCTTTTGGGACAAAAGCTTAGACAATAACTACTTGGGGTCCAAGTCAAATTTTATATATGAGGATTGTGAAAAGACCCATGCGGCGACCATTTTTGCTTTTTCGTAAATGTCGTCGGCAAAGGCAGCAGTGTAGACACTTTTAACCAAAGTATAGTGAGGATTTATAAATCTGAGGGCGGCAGATATTTCTGCTGGAATATTATCGAAGGCTTTTTTGGCAAGCGATATAAGATTTTTTTCTGTGGAGGAGATATAACCATGACAGCAGGCTCTGAGGAGCAGTTCCAGTGATTCCCGGAAATGAATAGTGGCTTGATCGTATCGTTCGGAACGATAATAACGCATCGCTGATTTCCAATTGTCTTCTGCTTTTTCCAGAGGATATATTTCAGTTTCCTCAGGTTCGGTCTTCGATTTTTCTTTCTTTTTACCGAAGCCGAATAGTTTGGGCAGTTGGAAGAGGCCACCGACTCCGGTATTTTTAGGATCATTCAACGAGCATCCCCCCTTTCTACCATCATTCTATAATGAGGGGTTTTCCAATGCAATCTGCTAAGACTAAAATGTGGTACGAAAAGTGTTTTTTCCGTCAGGGCTGTGGTATACTTTTAAATGGTCTTTTATAACAGGAGGGAGTAAATAAAGTGAATGACGCGGTTAGAGTGCGTTTTGCACCCAGTCCAACAGGAAATCTTCATATCGGTGGTGCCAGGACCGCCTTGTTTAACTGGCTTTTTGCCCGCCATAACGGTGGCAGTTTTATACTGCGTATAGATGATACTGATCTGGCTCGTTCCACTGAGGAATCAACCAGGGGGATTCTTTCGGCTCTCAGATGGCTGGGGATCGATTGGGATGAGGGGCCTGTTGTAGACGGCCCTTATGGACCGTACTTCCAGTCCCAGCGCCTGGATATTTATAAAGATATGGCCCAGAAGTTGATTGATCGAGGTGTGGCCTATTACTGCTACTGCACACCTGAGGAACTGGCCCAGCGGCGCAAAGAGGCGATGGCCTCAGGTAAAGCGCCGAAATATGACGGCAGGTGTAGAGAGCTAAGTCTGCAGGAGAGAAAGCGCAAAGAGGCTGAAGGATGTAAGCCTGCCATCAGGCTGCGTATACCTGACAGCGGGGAAACAGTAGTGCATGACCTGTTTAGAGGGAATGTTGCGTTTTCCAATGATGTACTGGATGATTTTATAATCATTAAATCCAATGGCATGCCAGTCTACAATTTTGCTTGTGTAGTGGATGATGCCTTAATGCGTATATCCCACATCATTCGGGCAGAGGAACACCTTTCCAATACACCAAGACAGATCCTGGTTTATCAGGCTCTGGGCTATCAGCTGCCGGTATTTGCTCATGTGTCCATGATTCTGGCACCGGACCGCAGTAAACTGAGCAAGCGGCATGGAGCTACTTCTGTTGAGGAGTTCAGAGACAGCGGTTACCTGCCGGGAGCATTGATCAACTATCTGGCTCTATTGGGCTGGGCACCAGAGGGAGAAGAGGAGATCTTTTCTCTGCCGGAATTGGTGAACCAATTTACCCTGGAGAGGGTAGGGAAGACTGCGGCCATTTATGACATCAAAAAGCTGACCTGGATGAATGGGCACTATTTGAATGAAGAGGATCTGGACCGGATTGTAGAACTGGTTATTCCCTATTTTCAGAGAAAATATCTGATTTCAGAAGACCCTAGCCAGGAAGAGATGGATTATTTGAGAAAGGTTGTAGAGGCGGTGCGCACCAGGGTCAAGACTCTGGCAGAAGTTGCCGATGCCGCAGAGTATTTCTATGTTGATGATTTCTCCTATGATGAAAAGGGTGTCAGAAAACATTTTCGCAAAGAAAACGCAGCTGAGTATTTAGCAAAAGCCAGGGAGAAGCTTGCTACCCTTGCCGACTTTACTCTGGAAACAACAGAAACCGCCTACAGGGATTTAAGTGAGGAACTGGGTATCAAGGCAGGGGAAATCATTCATCCCACCAGACTTGCCATTTCCGGCAGGACCATGGGACCAGGGCTTTTTGATATCATGGTTATCCTGGGGAAAGAGAAAACCCTTGAGCGAATGGAACGGGCAGTGCAGTATATCGAAAATCTCTCTTGACGGAGCTATTTTATTCGCGTATACTATATAAGCGAAAATGATTGCGGGATGGTGTAGCGGTAGCACAGGTGACTCTGGATCATCTAGCCCAGGTTCGATCCCTGGTCCCGCAGCCATTTATTTTGGCCCTATCGTCTAGCGGTCTAGGACACCACCCTCTCAAGGTGGAGACACGGGTTCGAGTCCCGTTAGGGCTACCAGTGGTAACCAAAAAGTTACAATTAAAATCCCCACCGGAGGAACCCCGGTGGGGATTTTAATTTTGATTCACTGATCCGATATCTTCTTGGGTGATACCTCCGGGTTTGGCGGGCATTCCGCTACTATCCAACGGTCACATTCTCCTGATCAACTCGTAGATAAGACGGGCGGTGATACCCCAAACCGTTTTGGATCCCATTTGATATACCAGGATCCGGTGGCTTCTGGACCCCCATGGCTGGGAATAACGGTCCGGTAAGCCCAACTTTTTGCTTGGAAACAGGATGCGTTCCTCTCCAGTGCTCTCATCTGTGCAGCTGGGGTGCACCCGCACTATTGCCAGGTACTCCTCAGGTTCAGCATTCATAAAGTGTGACACCGGAATAGTAAAAACAGACCTTACTTCACTGTGGTTGATTTGCAGTTCATCCATGTTCTGTAGGTGACAAACCCCCACATAGGCGTCAACGATAGCCCCCATTGAAGTGTAAAGCGTGCCCAAGGCTCCGATTAACTCCAGTTGCTCCTTCGGAATCCCCAGTTCTTCAACTGTCTCCCGAATTGCAGTTTCCCTGGTATCTGAGTCCTGCTCCGGATCAAAGACTCCTCCAGGAAAGCAGATCTCTCCACCCTGACGGATTTCCAACTGGCGTTCCTCAAGTACGAAGTGGTATTCGTTATTTATAAAAGCCAGCAGGATCAGCACACCGGTGTTGATATGGTCCTCCCTGCCCAGAAGATCGGGTTGGTCGGACAGTTTGCACTGGAGTACCTTTAATTGTTCTCGCCTCATTTCAGACCCCCTGAACTAATATGAAGTCAGTCTTTGTAAAGATCACAGGCAGCAAGCACTCCACCTAAAGACCATGCTTGCTCCACAGCCCTGACCACTGCCCTGGCAACACATTCTGCTGCCATAATCCCTAGCTGATCAGGGTGTGCCTGTACAGACCCACGGGACAGGGCGAAGATGGTGTCCCCATCATAGCTGGTATGAGCCGGCCTGATGGTGCGGGCCAGTCCCAGGGATGCCTGTGCAGCCAGCCGTCCTGCCTGCACCTTGGTGAGGGATGCATTAGTAGCCACCACCCCCAGCACTGTGTTGGTGCCCGGGGGGATCCGTTCTGTGCTGCCCCGTAAAATCAGTTCACTGGAATCCAGAAATCCCTGGTTCTGGGGATGGCGCAAACCGGCAATGATCTTCCCGGTAACCGGGTCAACAACATCTCCCAACGCATTGACCACCACCACAGACCCCACGATCAGATCACCCTGCTTTAAAGACCAGGAACCGAGGCCGCTCTTAGTTGCAGAGCCGGGGCCTAACATGTTTCCGACCAAGGCTCCGGTACCGGCTCCCACACAGCCTTCAGGCTGTTTCCCTGCACAGGCTGCTGTGCAGGCATCATACCCCATTTTGGCATCAGGGCGCACATCTTTGTTTCCTATGGAAAGATCAAAAATAATCGCTGCAGGGACAATCGGTACCCTAACAATGCCGGTGTCAAACCCATACCCCTGTTCCTCAAGATACCTGACAGCACCACAGGCTGCATCAAGGCCGAAAGCACTGCCTCCGGCCAGTATCACGGCATGTACCTCTTCCACCCGATATCCTGGGCGCAGCAGATCAGTTTCTCTGGTACCGGGAGAGGCGCCTCTGACCTCCACTCCTCCTACAGCTCCTTCAGGGCAGAGCACTGCTGTGCAGCCAGTCAGAGCTTCATAATCTGACACATGTCCCATGAGTATACCTGGAACATCGGTAATATTGCGGTAAAGTTCACTAACAGTATCTTGAAGAGACACTGTCATCCCTCCTGTTCAATCTGGAATCCCATGGAAAAAAACAATGCCTATTGAGCTGAGTGATGAAAAAGGTTACAGTTTCCTTTCTTTTAGTTCAATTATTACATATTTTTTTATATTTTGGTCAATAAAAATAAATTTGGCGGATGATAACAGATGTTTTGATAAAACCTGGAGATCACTGCAGGGGATGTGGAATGGTTAAGGAGCACCTCTTCTTAACTTAGGGAGTGGAAGGAAGAAGGAGGTGAACCAGTGAAGATAGAGAAGAGGTGCTGGGCTCTTGTCTGCCCAGCTAAAACTACCGGAATCTGGTTGATGGTCTGAACATGTCTATTGCTCCCAGGACAATGTGTGCCAGACCAAAACCGGTTATACTGTCACCAACCCTACCTCCAACAAGCCTGCCCAGGCCTGTGACCAGAGCACCGATACCCATGACAGCCTTGCTGGTAGTTGTAGCTTTATTTTTTCTTCTTAACACTGCATTCACCCCCTAATAAAATTATTTCTTTTGGTTGGGGTATTTATGCGCAGGTTCTTGCCATTACAGGAGAAGTCAGTTTTAGATATAACTGCCTTTCCGTTTGAAAAAGGGCAGCAGTACTGCTCCACTGATAAACCCGCCGATATGTGCCCACCAGGCTACTGCTTCTGCGGGCATACCGGCAGTATTTAACCCGTTGAGGAGCTGTATAGCGAACCAGATGGGAAGAAAAATGATAGCTGGTATGCGGATAAATGTGATCAGGAAGAAGATGGGTACCAGGGTAAGAATCCTAGCCCTGGGAAATAAGAGAAAATAAGCACCGAGCACACCGGCAATGGCACCACTGGCACCGATAATGGGGATATCGGATCCGGGTGAGGAAAGGATGTGAGCTATGCTGCCGGTGATACCAACAAACAGATAAAAGAAAAGATATTTTAAATGCCCCATGCGGTCCTCTATATTATCACCAAAAATCCAAAGATAGAGCATATTACCCAGTAGGTGCAGCCAGCTGCCGTGTAAAAACATGGCTGTAATAAAAGGGAGCAGTGTTGACTGGAGAGCAGCGCCTGCAGCGAAATGCTGTGTTACCTGGGCAGGTATCAGACCATAGGTATAAAAGAACAGGTTTAATTCCTGGTCGGTAAAGGTCAATTGACGAAAAAAGATCAGGAAGTTGATGGCTATCAGAGTATAATTGACAATAGGAAAAGTATGTGAACGGGTGCTGTCGCGCAGCGGGATCATTGAATCCCCTCCAACATCTTTTACAAAGGGTTTTATTTACCATCGCTGTTAACATTTTATCAAATCTCTAAATAATAAACACTAATTTTATGGATGTTGCTTAGCCTTGTTGCAGAAGGTATCTAGTGATAAAATATGCCCGAAAATGCTATTGTTTATATTGTATTTTTTTTGGAGGTAACAATGATGAGTGAATTATATAGAGCAGGAAATTATGATGTGATCGTTATCGGTGCAGGACATGCCGGTTGTGAAGCTGCTCTGGCAGCAGCAAGGATGGGCTGTAATACACTTTTGATCACTTTAAACCTTGATTATGTGGCATTGATGCCCTGTAATCCCGCGGTAGGAGGGCCTGGTAAGTCCCATTTGGTGAGGGAGGTTGATGCCCTTGGCGGAGAAATAGGTTTAAATACAGATAAAACCTTTCTTCAGATGCGGATGCTTAATACAGGAAAGGGCCCTGCGGTGCGTGCCTTGCGTGCCCAGGTTGATAAACTGGGATACCAGCAGGAGATGTTTAAAACACTGCAAAGTACACCGAACCTGCAGCTAAAGCAGGGAAATGTGGAACAAATTCTTATATCTGGTGACCGGGTGACCGGTGTTGTGACCCAAACAGGTGCCAACTACCGGGCAGAGGCGGTTGTGCTGACTACCGGAACCTACCTGCGGGGCAGAATAATTATTGGTGAAGCTGCCTATGATGGAGGCCCCAATGGACAGCTGGCTCCTCAAAAACTGGCGGAGTCGCTGTGTGATCTTGGTTTCGAACTGGTCCGCTTTAAAACTGGAACACCTCCTAGGGTTGATCGGAAAAGCATCGATTTTTCCAAATTAATTGAACATCCGGGTGATGAGGAACCGCTGTTTTTTTCCGCACTTTCCAAAAGGGAAAAAAGGCCGCAGCTCTCCTGTTGGCTGACCCATACCAATGAGCGCACCCATCAGATCGTGAGGGAGAATCTGCACAGATCTCCTCTCTATACAGGAAAGTTGCGTGGTGTTGGGCCCAGGTACTGTCCGTCATTTGAGGACAAGGTTGTGCATTTTCCGGACCGCCGCAGCCATCAGGTTTTTCTTGAGCCTGAGGGATGGTTTACTGATGAATACTACGTCCAGGGGATGTACACCAGTCTCCCTGATGAAATACAGTTGGCTGTACTGCGCACTATACCCGGTTTGGAACAGGTGCGTATCATCCGTAGCGGTTATGGGATTGAGTATGATGCCCTGGTCCCCTCTCAACTGGATGCCAGTTTGCAGACTAAAGGAATTAAAGGATTTTTTACAGCCGGGCAAATCAACGGAACCTCAGGCTATGAGGAGGCAGCTGCTCAGGGTATTTTGGCAGGGATTAATGCTGTGCTCTATGTTCAGGAAAAGGAACCATTGGTGCTCAAAAGATCTGAAGCTTATATCGGAGTGCTTGTAGATGATCTGATCACTAAAGGTATTAGTGAACCCTACCGCATTCTGACTTCCCGGGCGGAGTACAGACTGCTGCTGCGCCAGGATAACGCAGATCTTCGCTTAACAGAGATCGGCAGGAAAGTGGGGCTTGTATCAGATGAGCGCTACCGGATTTATTCGGAAAAGGTGGAACAGCTGGAAAAGGAGCGCAGATGGCTGA
>LFTQ01000198.1:12633-40356 GCA_001513545.1 Clostridia bacterium DTU068
CACATATAGCCCGTATGGAAAAGATGGAAAACAAGCGGATCCATGAGGGGATCGATTACCATAATCTGCAGGGCCTGTCTCGGGAGGCCCAGGAAAAACTGGAAAAGGTTAAACCGAGCACCCTTGGTCAGGCTTCTCGCATACCTGGTGTTTCACCTGCTGATATAACAGTTTTATGGTTATACCTGGAACAGAGTGGGAAAAAAGCTAAGAATTAACGGCTGCGGTTCCTTCTTTCTTTATGGACAATTTCTATCAGAGTGGCGTGATCCTCCAGGTTGTCCAGAATATAGACATTTCCGTCTGCTTTTTCCGCCAGTTCCTCCAAGAATTCCTGGTTGGAAGCAACTCCTATACAGATCAGTTTGGCTCTGGTCTCTTTGATCATCTCTGCTGCTTTAAGAGCATCCTCTCTTGGATTAATTGTCCACTTCCCTGTGGTAGGAACGCCGTCTGTGATCAGAATTAGCAGTGGATTGCGCACCTGGCGGTTTTTGATCAATTTGACGGTTTGAACAAGCCCATCTGCCAAGGGTGTCAGCCCCTGTGGTTGGAGTGACTTTAATCCGGCCTTGAGGCGGGAATAATTTCTGGTAAAAGGCACTGCTACACGGGCCTGCCGCCCCTGAAAAACCACAACAGAGACCTTGTCCCTGGTTACCAGAAAGAGGTGTTCCACAAGATACCGTAAGGCCTTCATTTTTGGCCCCACCATGCTGGCGCTTCCATCCAGAACCAGGCACATATCCACAGGTTGGGTAATCTCCTGTTCATGTACCCTGATATCCTCTCTGGTAATCCGGTAGAAGGGACGTTTTTCGATAACCTTTTTCTTGGCTGCCTCGATCATGGTTTCCGGAATGGCGATACTGCCCAGCCATGTGTCTTTCATCAATGCTGTTGTTTTGCTGACATAACTGTATTGTTTCTGCCTGCTCTTGAGGTGAGTGTTGCGAACTGATCTGTACTTTCCCTGGGGCACAGGCAGTTTGCGAATCATACGGCGCAGTTGGGCTTCCAGTTCATTTTTGTGCTGAAGCATAAAATTAAGGAGTTCATGCCCTTCCTTGGTCAGGGTATCAGCAAACCATCCTCTTTTAATAAGGCCGACTTCCGACATTCCCAGGATCAGCCCCCGCAGATTACCATTTCTGTTGCGCAGGTTGGAAAGGGGCTGTTTGCGACGGAAGGGACCAGGCTGAAAGTTCTGCAGCAGTTCAATCACATCATCAGGTCCGCTTAATATTGTAGAAAGTGACATGGCCAGGTTCCAGAGTTTATAATCTTCTGGACGCAGTCCGATAAAGGTCAATGGCTGTGTCTCTTCACGCTTTTCTACATGAATAATATTCTCTACTTTTCTGATCTCGATTTCTTGTTTGTGCAATTCGGATTCTACAGCGTCCACCAGACAGGGGATCAGTGTGTAGTGGGCAGGCAAAAGATCAGTTACCAGAAGATGCACATGGTTTTTTTTCTTCCCACCATCTTCTGTGCTATCAGTGACCTGTTTTTCCATGGGATTGAGCAGTTCTTCCAGACTAATAGAGTTATCCCCGGTACGGACTGCTATCTGTTTATACAAGCTGCGCAACAATGATTCTATATCTTTTCCTTTTAGGCTATAGTGGAGATAAGCTTTTACTGTTTGAGCAAGTGATAAAACAAGGGGTCTGATTTTGACCACCGCTGGTTCATGGTAGATGTCAATATGTATAACCCTGCCGGGGTTTTTCTGCTGTACTAATGACTGCCCCGCATCTTTGTTGGTAAGGATTCTTATTTCCTCCGGGTGAAAGGGGTTGACGCTGTGCAGGCAATAGCTGACCACAGTGGATTCACCCAGTATGAATCCCTGTTTTTGCGCTAGGCTTGTGGTTATCTGCTGTTCAATTTCTTCAAGCTGTTTAGGTGTTAATGTATCTAAAATCAAAATATCAGACATTTTATCACTGCTCTGTTATTGCTTCTCTTTTTTGATCAACTCATCCTCCGGGAGGTTCCGCAAAGACCGCGCCCTTTGCGGTGGAGTATCATCGGGTTGAGACTGTGTTGGTTTTTGCTGAAATAAGCGAGGTAGTCTCAACGCTGGTTCATTTTTTTTCTCACTGCTTCCTATCATTTTGTTGCTATTTACGGTATTCATGATTTCGGTCAGTGTAGCAGAACTCACTCTGTGATAGAGAGCAAGAGGAAGGACTGTGATAATGTCACTGATCATTATCTGGTTTCTTTTGCGTAGCGCGGCGTGAAGCAGTGCAGCCTGTCGGATTGCTTCCAGTGCCCTTAGACTCTCCAGGTTGTAGTTGATATAGAGATTAGCCAGGAAATTAGTCAGATACTCTGGCATCTTCAGTTCATCCTGATGAGCAATGCTCTCTAAATTATTTTTTAGTTGTTCCAAACGGCTTCTCTCCTGGGGAGAAAGCTCACGGTCATTTTGTTGTTGGGTGGTTTCATTTGTTTCCAGGATATCTACCACCTCTTCTGCTGTAGAGGGCCTTCCGATAGGGATTACCAGATCAAAACGGTCAGAAAGTTGCCTGCGGATCTCTGCCAGCGGTCCTGGTTCCTCATCGGGATTTGATGCAGCCCAAACTGATGCTGAAACAGGAACCTCTACAACGGGAAGACCTGTTTCCTCGATTTGGACTCGGCCAGGCTTGGTTCCCATGGCATCCAGCAGAACATCGGTGATCTCAGGAGAGGTATCTGCCAGGCGGTTTATCTCATCAATGAAGATGATACCTCTGTGTGCCTGAGGGATGATCCCGGGTAAAAGGGCAGCCTCCGGTTGGTTGGGATTGGTAAGTTTGCTGAGATCTATGGTTCCTGCAACTGTTCCGATCTTTGCTGAATGTGATATTTCCAAAAAAGGTACGGGGATTTCTTCTGTGCCCAGGCTGGCAATTTCCTCCGGTGTCATGTGTTTATGCTGCGGACAGTGGGGGTCAGCCGGGTCACAATTATAAAGGCACCCCTTGATACGGGTAATTTTCGGCAGCATCATTTTCACAGAACGCATGATGGTTGTTTTTCCCGTTCCCCGCAGTCCCTCTGCATGTATGTGGAAAGGACTGCCGCGCAGGGTTGAGATAAGAGACATTTCCACCGCCAAGAAAAGAGAGTTATTGCCGGTGTGCCGTGTCAGTTGGAGGTAGTTTTTCAATTTTGTTTCTCCTTTCCCTAATAAAATATTAAAAAAAGCGGCTCCTCCAGGAGATTTTGCGGTTCTTCATAACTGCGGTTTATTATTACAGTGGAATAAAAAAAACGAATAAGATCTCTGCTTCTTCAACATTAATATTATATAGTGAATCATAGGGAAAGCAAACTTAAAAAAGGATGTGAACATTATGTCTGGATTTGGACCTCCTTGGAGCATACAGCCCAGTTTGCAGTTAATGCTGGAAGAAGTGGGTTTGGAGATCGACAGATTTCTGGATGATATAAGAAAGGGAAAAACAGATGATGAAATAGCTCAACAGACAGGTGTTTCCAGGGAAGTGATCAGTAATTTTAGAGAACACTTTGAAAAATACGGAATAGATTCTGTTATGGGTCAGGACTAAAGCATATTGAAAAACTATTATAGAATGAATAACCTCTCCTGGGGAATATTAAAGGAGAGGTGATAAATATGGTCAATTTTCGTATTCCTCATCCTGATATGAGCCCTTTAGAAATACCGCAGCCCACACCTGTTCCTCTGCATCCGGGCAGTGAACGACCTGAAATAGCTCCACCCGACTCCCCTCCAGAGGAAGAACCGACAGTTAATACTTAGACAGGGTTGACAGGCTGCTGGTATAATTATATTCTGAAGGAAAAGCCAGGATAAGGAGGGCCTGTGGTGAGTGCAGAAATTCTTACTTTAACAGATCAGGATTTTGGAACACAACTACAGCAGGAAAATCTGCCTGTTCTTGTTGATTTTTGGGCAGGTTGGTGCGGGCCGTGTCGTATGGTTGCACCGGTACTGGAGGAGATCGCACAGGAAAATGCTGAGCGGATGCGGCTTGGCAAGCTTAATGTAGATGAAAATCCACAAACAGCAGAAAAGTATGGGATTATGAATATTCCGACAATGATCCTGTTTAAAAATGGTAAGGAGGTTACCAGGATCATCGGGTTCCGCCCGAAAAGTGAAATCATACGTTCCTTGGAACCATACTTGGTCTGAACCGGTTGAGTACACACAGGGGAGTAATCTAGAGCAAAGCAATATGCTGTGAAGTGATAAAGAGGGTGAATCTGGTGGACCTGTTTGACTATGCTCAGCAAAGGGCCCTGGAACATGACGGCCCCCTGGCATATAGAATGAGACCGCAGACCATTGAGGAATTTGCCGGCCAGGACCATCTGGTCGCTCCTGGCCGGCTGCTTCATTCAGCACTTAAGGCGGATAACCCCTTTTCCGCGGTTTTTTTTGGCCCTCCTGGCACAGGAAAAACCTCCCTAGCTGGTATCATAGCCCGGGAAACTAATGGTGTTTTTATACAGATTGATGCCACCAGCACAGGTGTTGGAGAACTGCGCAAAATCCTACAGGATGCCAGGGATCGACTGAAGCTGTACAACCAAAAAACCATTTTGTTTATAGATGAACTGCACCGTTTTAATAAAGCCCAGCAGGATGTGCTCCTGCCGGCTGTGGAACAGGGAACAGTGATTTTGATCGGGGCAACAACGGAAAATCCCTACTTTTCCATTAATTCTCCTCTTCTTTCCCGAACCCGGGTTCTTCCTTTCTATCCATTGAAATCAGAGGACCTGCATAAAATTTTGGATCGGGCATTATCAGACAGTGATCGGGGTTTGGGCAAACTGAAACTGGATGTTGCTCCGGAAGCCAGGGACCACTGGGTGCGTGTTTCAGGAGGAGATGCCCGAATACTGCTTAACGCTCTGGAAGTAGCAGTGCAGCTGGCAGAACCGGGAGCAGATGGGGTAATCAGCATCGGTTTGGATGAGGCGGCAATTGCTGTTCAGCAGACACCTGTGGTCTATGACCATGATGGTGATCAGCATTATGATGTGATATCTGCCTTTATTAAATCTATGCGCGGTTCTGATCCAGATGCTGTTCTGCACTGGCTGGCTCGTATGCTGAAAGCTGGGGAGGACCCCCGTTTTATCGCCAGAAGGATCGTTATCCATGCTGCAGAGGATGTTGGCTTGGCGGACCCAATGGCCTTGGTGGTTGCTGAGGCAGCAGCACGGGCAGTGGAGCATGTAGGAATGCCTGAAGGAAGGTTGATCCTGGCTGAAGCAGCACTATATGTGGCCTGTGCTCCAAAAAGCAACAGTGTTTATAAAGGGATAGGAAAGGCTTTGCAGGATGTGGAGAAAGGGGCTATCGGCACTGTTCCAAACCATCTGAGGGACAGCAGTTACAGCGGTGCTAAAAAACTCGGCCATGGTAAGGGTTATCTCTATCCCCATAACTTTAAAGGCAACTATGTTCGGCAGCAGTACCTTCCTGACCCTCTCATAGGACGGAGGTATTATGAGCCATCAGAATCCGGCAGGGAAAAACAGATCAAAACATGGCTTGAATTTTTGCAATCACATAACAAGAAAGATTAATAATATATAGAAAACACTTGAAATTATTGACAGGGGGTAGGAATGATGACTCCAAAGAGACATGTCTATCTGGATCATGCAGCAACAACTCCTGTTCACCCGGAAGTTTTTCAAGAAATGCGCATTGTTTTGGAAACACATTTTGGCAATCCCTCCAGCCTTCATTTTTACGGCAGGGCTGTTAAGCAGCGCCTGGAAATAGCAAGGGGACGGGTAGCCCGCTTGCTCAATGCCAAACCTGAAGAGATCTTTTTTACAAGTGGAGGCACTGAGGCTGACAACCTGGCTGTTATCGGTACTGCATGGGCACTGCAGGGAAGGGGTAGGCATATCATAACCTCTACTATAGAGCATCATGCTGTGCTGGATACCTGTGAAATGCTGTCCCAAAATGGGTTTGATGTAACATTTCTACCTGTTGATCATTATGGGATGGTTGATATAGATGAGCTGCGGAGAGCTATCCGACAGGATACTATTTTGATTACTATTATGCATGCCAATAATGAGATCGGCACCATCCAGCCCATAAAGGAGATTGGGAAGATCGCCAAAGAGTATGAAATCGTTTTTCATACTGATGCTGTTCAGACCGCAGGCTATCTGCCTTTAAATGTTGATCAACTGGGGGTTGATTTACTCTCTGTATCAGCCCATAAGATCTATGGGCCAAAAGGAGCAGGCGCCCTTTATGTCAGGGAAGGAACAGCCCTTGAGCCCCTTTTGCACGGGGGAGGACAGGAGAGAAGCAAGCGCCCAGGGACAGAGAACATCCCCGGTATTGTAGGCCTGGGAAAGGCAGCAGAACTGGCAGCAAATGAACATGCCTCTGAAAGCAGGAGGTACAGGAAGCTGAGTGAGAAATTAATCCAGGGTATCAGGGAGCGGATCCCTGGGACCAGGCTAAACGGGCATCCGGAAAAAAGGCTCCCCCATAATGTTAATGTCACTATCGAGGGAACCAAAGGGGAATGCCTACTCACAGGCCTTGATCAGCGGGGGATCGCTGTTTCGACAGGTTCTGCCTGCAGTTCAGGTTCATCACAGCTGTCACATGTGCTGGAGGCTATTGGCCTTTCTCCTGAGAAGGGAGCAGGTACCATAAGGATGACTGTGGGGCGCTCTACTACTGTAGGGGATATCGAATATGTCCTGGACAATCTGGTGGACATCGTAAATATGTTGAGGAGAGATTCCTAATCTAATGGTTGCAAAAAGTTATGGTAGGGTTTTTGTGGCTATGAGCGGAGGGGTTGACAGTTCTGTTGTCGCCTACCTGCTCAAAAAAGAGGGGTATGATGTTTGTGGCATCACTATGGTAGTTGGCCAGAGCTGTCTGCCGCCTGCTGTTGAAGATGCCCAAAAAGTTGCCAGACACCTGGAGATCCCTCATTATACCTGTGATTTCAGGGATGTCTTTGAAAAAAATGTGATCAGTTACTTTTGTAGAGAATACCTTGAGGGCCGTACCCCAAACCCGTGTGTTATCTGTAATAAAACCATTAAATTTCAAGCACTATGGGAAAAGGCACGCTCTTTTGGAGCAGAATACCTGGCAACAGGGCATTATGTGCGGGTTTCTTATGATGAAGAGCGCGGCCGCTGGGTTTTAAAAAGAGGGCTTGATCCCAGCAAGGACCAGAGTTATGTGCTGTATAACCTCCGTCAGGAGCAACTCCCCCTGCTGAAATTTCCGCTGGGAGTGTACCGGAAGGAAGAAGTGAGAGAAATCGCTCATCAGGTGAGGCTTCCAGTGGCTGAAAAAAAGGAGAGCCAGGAGATCTGTTTTATTCCGGACAATGATTACCGCAGTTTTTTAACAGAGCGTGTTCCAAAAGCAGCCCAACCGGGTATTATTTATGATACAAAGGGAAACCCTGTGGGCAGGCACCGGGGAGTGGCATTTTATACAATCGGACAGAGACACGGGCTCAATATTGCTTTGGGATATCCGGCTTATGTCATTAAACTGGACCCGGTGCGCAATGCTGTTATTGTAGGGAAGAGAGATGAATTACTGAGTGGTGGGCTTGTGGCAGGGGATGTGAACTTTATCGCCTTAGAATCACTGGATGGTGCCTACCCGGCACAGGTGAAGATCCGCTATAACTCAAAACCTGTACCAGCTGTTATTTCCCCTGCAGAGGATGGGAAGGTTCGTGTGGAATTCTCGGAGCCCCAGAGAGCAGTAACACCGGGTCAGGCGGTGGTGTTTTATGAGGATGACCTTGTGCTTGGGGGAGGCATTATCAAAGGCCCAGCCTGATAACCCTGCACCCGTTGAGGGTGCATTTTTTTTGCCAAACCGGTAATAATATTAAAACCATAAGTTCTTAAATGGAGAAGGGGTGTCAGTTGTATAAGGCTCGGGAGATTATTGGACTGCCGGTAGTGAGCCTTGACACAGGAAAAGAAATAGGAGTGGTGACTGATCTTCTGTGGAGTCATCCTAAAATGAAAATAATCTGCCTGGTGGTAGAGGAAAAAGGTGGTTTCAATCACAATCGCCACCTTTCCTTTACCGATATCAACAGCATCGGTAAAGATGCAGTAACTGTGTCAAGTGCGGATGTTTTGGAGGATGAGAGAGAGCATTTGGATGCCGCAAGTCTAAACCAAAAAGAGGGTGAACTGGTTTTGACCCAGGACGGGCAGAATCTGGGCACACTGAACGATGTAATATTCGATGTCAATGAGGGAAAGCTGTTGGGTTATGAACTGTCAACAGGTCTGGTGGGTGATCTGCTGACCGGCAGAATGGTTATGTCTCCGGAAATGGTAGCCACATGGGGAAAGGAAGCGATTATTGCTGGTTTTACCGGCACAGATAGAGGTGATCAAGGTGCAGTGTCCGATATGCAATGGTAAACAAACCGGTAAGGTAGGATCGGATCAGTATTACTGCTGGTCCTGCTATGTGGAGTTCAGCACTCGGGGAGAAGGAGAGGTCTATGAGATCTGTGAGGATGGGAATCTGATGTCTATCAATGCAGATGAGGTTTAAATTGTGTTTGGAATGTACAATTGCTTCTCTAAGATTTACAGCAAGGGGTGAGGATCATGGCAAAGCGAAGTTATCTTAGCGGTTTGGTGACAGGTGGATTGCTTGGGGCGGTTTTGGGGGCATTTATTTCATCTCGTCAGGGAAATGAAATGAGAAAAACACAGGAGATGGGGGAAAGTGCCAGGCGTGTCCTGCGCGGTATATCCAGAGGAATGCTGGAGATGATGCGCCGTTAACCTTTGGGGGATATTCATATGCAGCGACGGACCCTGAGCATCCTTATTCTCTGTGTTGTGGGGCTATTTGGAGGGCTGTTTTTCTATTATGTACGCTCTGTATTTGTACCTTTCGGTTTAGCCATTATTATGGCATACATTATTTATCCCCTTGTCCGCAGTTTGGAAAACAGGGGGGTAAACAGAACAAAATCCATTTTAACTGTTTATGCCGCAGGATTGATTATTGCCGGCATTTTTTTTGGGTTTTTTGTACCGGCTTTATATCAGGAATTGAAATCCTTTGCCAGTATAATCCCTGTTTATATTGAAACATGGGAAAGGGTGCAGAGTTTTTTTGACAAACTGCTGACACGCACTTATCTGCCCCCTGAAGCATATCAAATTCTTAAGGAAACCATCGGTGATCTCCGCAGCTCTATTTTTGAGGGGATGCGTAGTTTTGCTCAGATGCTGATTGAGGGCATTTACCTGCTGCCCAGTTTTCTGCTTGCTCTCTTTTTGGCCTATTATATCATCAGAGATTTCGACCACTTGAAGAAAAAGTTTTTGGCCTTTCTGCCCCCTAATTTGCGCGGTGATCTGGTTTTTTTACTGCGTGAAGGTGACATAATCTTCAGCCGGTTTTTGCGGGGACATCTGCTGATATCTTTAATAGTGGGTCTCCTCACAGGGATAGGGGCTGCTCTGCTCAAAATACCTTTTGCCATCCTGATTGGGATCTTTACCGCCATCGCTGACCTAATTCCGGTTTTCGGCCCTGTACTGGCAGCAATTCCAGTGGTTGGTTTTGCTCTTTCCATCAGCACTTGGAAGGGTGTGTTGATGCTGGGTGTTTTTTTGTTGGTGCAGCAGATAGAAGGCAGTTTACTCACCCCTCGTTTGTTAGGTGAACGGGTTGGACTGCATCCTCTGGCTACGGTCTTTGTTCTCCTGATCGGAGGCTTGCTGGCAGGACCTTTAGGACTGATCTTTGCTGTACCTGCAGCCGGCCTGCTCAAAGTTATAGTTGGGTTTATCTGGGAAAAATTAATTTAGTGGCCTATGCCGGTTGCAGCCATAAACACCAATTTTATTGACATTAAAAGAAAATGTATACTATAATGACCTTTGATAATGAGAAAATCCTGGGAGTGTTGAATATTGCTTACTGGAGCGGAATTACGAAGAAAATTTCTTGATTATTTCAGTTTACGCGACCATCTGATCTTGCCAAGCGCGTCTCTTATTCCCAAGGATGATCCCAGTTTACTGCTGACCGTTGCAGGTATGGTGCCTTTTAAACCTTATTTTCAGGGAAAAGCTGTGCCACCGCACCCAAGAATTGCTACTGCTCAGAAGTGCCTGCGCACACCGGACTTGGAACAGGTGGGAAGAACAGCCCGCCACCATACTTTTTTTGAAATGCTGGGGAATTTCTCCATTGGGGACTACTTTAAGAAGGAGGCAATAGCCTGGGCCTGGGAGTTTTTGACCAAAGAACTGGGCCTACCCCCTGCGGATCTCTGGATCACTGTTTATCATGATGATCATGAGGCTGCACAGATCTGGCATCAGGAGATCGGTGTGCCTAGGGATAAGATCGTTCCTTTGGGGAAGGAAAGCAACTTTTGGGAGGCAGGCTCTGTAGGGCCCTGTGGTCCCTGTTCGGAGATTCTCGTGGACCTGGGCCCTGAGCGTGGGTGTGATTCTCCTGATTGTGGAGTGGAATGTGAATGCGGCAGGTATTTGGAAGTCTGGAACCTGGTTTTCACAGAGTTTAACCGTGAAGAAGACGGCAGCCTCAGCAAATTGCCGCGCAAAAATATCGATACTGGGATGGGTCTGGAAAGAATTGCTTCAGTGATGCAGAATGTTCCGAATAATTTTGAAACAGATCTGCTTTTCCCTCTGGTAGAAGAGACTGTTAAGGCTTCAGGAGTCAGCTATGGGGCCAGCCCTGACACTGATGTTGCCCTCAAGGTGATCGCTGACCATGCCAGAGCGGTGGCATTCCTGATTGCAGATGGTGTGATCCCCTCTAATGAAGGGCGCGGTTATGTGCTGCGGCGAATTTTGCGCCGTGCCTTGCGCTTTGGGAAGTTGCTGGGGATAGATGATCTGTTTTTGCATAAGCTTACTGCGAAAACCGTTGAGCTTTATCAGGATCCTTATAGGGAACTGAGAGACCGTTCTGAATATATTGAAAAAATCGTTACCCAGGAAGAAAGGCGTTTTGGTGAAACACTGGAACAGGGTCTGCAGATCCTGGAGGACTATTTGGCAAAGTTCGAAAAGACCGGCGAAAAAAGCCTTCCCGGCAATATCGCGTTCAGGCTCTATGATACCTACGGTTTTCCGCTGGAATTAACCCAGGAGATTCTGGCAGAACGTGGCATAAATGTGGATCTGGATGGTTTCAGGGATTCTATGGAAAAACAGCGCGCCAGGGCAAGAGCTGCCTGGATGGAAACTATGCCATCAGACAGCTTCAGTGTCTGCACAACATATCAGTGCAGCAAAACTGATTTTCAAGGATATAATACATTAACCACCCGCTCTCAGATACTTGCCCTCTTGGTTGGGGGAGCTGAAAAAGAAGAGGTCTCTCAAGGGGAACAGGTCCAGGTTGTTCTTGACCAAACACCCTTTTATGCTGAAAGCGGCGGCCAGGTAGGAGATCAGGGAATCCTGATCGGGCCTGATGGTGAGATCACAGTTAATGATACAAAAAGTGCTGCTGATGGGGTGTTTGTCCATTATGGCACTGTCAGCCGTGGTACTGTGCATAAAGGTGATTTTGTGCTGGCAGAGGTAAATGAAAAGAACCGGCTGGCAGCAGCCCGCAACCATACTGCAACACACCTTTTGCATAGTGCACTGCGTACAGTACTAGGGGATCATGTACAGCAGATGGGATCACTGGTCACACCGGAACGGCTGCGTTTTGACTTTTCCCATTTTGCTCCCCTTACAAATGAAGAACTGAACCGTGTGGAAGAATCGGTAAATGAACAAATAATCAATAATATCATAGTCAATGTCTTTGAAGCGGATCACAATGACCCCAGGGTTCAGGAGGCCATCGCTCTTTTCGGTGAGAAATATGGTGATACTGTAAGGGTAGTGGCTATTGGGGAGTACAGTAAGGAACTGTGTGGAGGTACCCATGTGCGCCGGACCAGTGAATTAGGATTTTTCCATATTGTTTCAGAGAGCGGTATCGGCACTGGGGTGCGGCGCATTGAGGCTCTGACCGGGGAGAACCTGCTCCATTATTGGCAGGATAAGGCCAGGGTATTACAAACAGCAGCAGAACTGCTGAAATCGGATCCTGATGGGCTTGTCTCCCGGCTGGAGCAGTTGCTGGAGCAGCTTGATCAGCAGGATAAAGAAATTGAACAACTGCGCAATAAGGTGATGGTTAGCCAGCTTGATTCTTTATTGGCTCAAACTGTCAGTGTGGATGGAGTCAATCTGTTATCTGTCAAGGTAGATGTGCCGGATATGGATTCTCTCCGTTCTCTGGGGGATCTTTTAAAGGATCGCCTGGGTTCAGGTGTGACTATCCTGGGGAGCCCGCTGGATAATAAAGTTGGCCTTGTGTGTTTTGTGAGCAAGGATCTGGTAAAAAGCCGTGGACTCCATGCAGGGAAACTGCTGCGGGATATAGCCCCCATAGTGGATGGTGGTGGCGGCGGCAAACCGGAAATGGCTCAGGCTGGGGGAAAGAATCCAGCAAAATTGGATGCGGCTTTGAAAAAAGGGTTGGAGATAGTGCGTGATCTGCTGAACTCATAATCTAGAAAAATTTACCTTGCGGGAAGGATCGTTTTAATTATTATAGAATATAAAGAACTATGCCTATCAAACCAGGGGTGACTACAGGATGGTGTCAGATGAGCTTGATAAAACAATGGCGTATAAATTTCGCGGTGAAGAAGGAGTTTCCGCTCAGGAAGCTTTGCTGATAGTTTATACGGCTCTCAAGGAGAAGGGATATAATCCGATCAGCCAGCTGGTAGGCTACCTTCTCTCTGGAGACCCTGCTTATATCACCAATTACCGCAATGCCCGCAATCTGATTCGGAAATATGAGCGTGATGAACTATTGGAAGAACTTATAACCAGTTATTTGGAGAAAAATCGATAAATGGAATACAGAAATTTGGGCAGAACCGGTATCAGAGTGTCACGCCTATGTTTTGGTTTATTAACCATAGGACCCCTGCAGGCAAATTTGCCTCTTGCTGAAGGTGTAGATGTTCTCAAATATGCCGTTGAGCAAGGGGTTAATTTTTTTGACACTGCTGAAATATATGAAAGCTACTCTTATCTCAGAGGGATGCTTCGCTCTTTTCCCGGTAGAGAACTGATTATATCTACAAAATCTTATGCTGTGACAGCGAAAGAAATGGAACAGAGCCTGGAAAGAGCAAGGCGAGAGCTTGACCGGGATTATATCGATATTTTTCTTCTCCATGAGCAGGAATCAGCGCTTACCATTAGGGGGCACAGAGCAGCTCTGGATTATCTGCTGGAGGCCAAGAAAAAGGGGCTGGTAAGAGCGGTAGGGATCTCGACCCACCGGATCGCAGGAGTGCGGGGAGCACTGGAGTTGCCCGAGATCGATGTGATCCATCCTCTTTTTAACATCAAAGGGCTGGGGATTCAGGATGGAACACTCCAGGAGATGGAGGAGGTTTTGACCGAAGCGGCTGCTGCAGGTAAGGGTATTTATCTGATGAAGGCACTGGGGGGAGGCAATCTCCTGCCTCAAGCCAGAGAAGCCCTTGATTATGCATTCAGCCGTCCTTTTGCAGCAGCTGTGGCTGTTGGGATGAAAGCACGCTGGGAAGTGGATATCAATGTTCTGGCAGCGCAAGGGCAGCCGATTCCTGATCAACTAGAAAAATTGATGGGCAGCGAAAAGAGGCGGCTCCGTATCGATCCCTGGTGTGAGGGATGTGGGAAATGTGCTGAACAATGCCCACAGGAGGCCCTATTTTTGGGGGATGATGGGAAGGCTCATGTTCGTGAGGAGGAGTGCCTGCTGTGCGGGTATTGTGCTGCAGCATGCCCCTTTTTTTATATTAAAGTTTATTAGGAGTGTTTTATGAGGATACTGGGAATTGATATGGGTTCGAAACGGATCGGTGTGGCTGTAAGTGATGAATTGGGGATTACAGCACATGCGGTGACCACAATTAAGCGCAAAAATAAAAAAGAGGATTTGGCTGCTGTTTGTGCTCTTATTGAGGAATATGGTGTCCAAGAGGTAGTAATCGGGTTCCCAAAACACCTGGATGGCAGGCCCAGTGAGGAAGCTTCATCTTATGTCGCTTTTGGAGAGAAGATTCATGAAATGACAGGCATACCTGTTTCTTACTGGGATGAGCGTTTAACAACAATAGAAGCGGAACGCGCTCTGCTGGAGGCAGATGTGAGGAGGCGCAGGCGGAAACAGGTAATTGACCGGGTAGCAGCCTGCTTGATCCTTGAGAACTATCTTGATTGGCGCAGCAAACAAGGGGGTGCGCAGGGGTAAGAGAAACCGCGTATTTTCGCTGACAGAGGGAATAATGAACATAAATGCAGGCAATAAGAGGGCTTAAAAAATATGGAGGTGTTGAGATTATGACCTTTGACCGGGAAGAAGATAATCAATTGATACTCGAAGATGAAGAAGGACAGGAGCATGAATTTATATTTATAGATAGATTTGAACTGGATGACCAGGAATATGTCATTCTTCAACCTGTTGATGAGGATGAGCAGATTATTTTTAAATTATCCAGAGATGAGGATGGAGATGAATACTTATCTGAAATAGAAGATGAAGAGGAATGGGAACGTGTAGTTGATACTTACCGGGAAATAAATCTAGATGAAGATATGTGAAATCCATGTAACATCGGGGGTTTTCCTACGTATTATTAGATAAGGTAGGAAAAGGGGAGGAGAACACCTTTGCAAAAGAAACTGCTGTTATTAGGGATTGCTGCAGTTCTGCTGGTGGTTGTGGTCAGTGGTGTATCATTTCTTTTTTTGTCTTATAAAGACAAAATTCTGCCCGGTGTGCGGGTGGAATGGATCGATGTTGGCGGCCTGACAAAAGAAGAAGCTCGCAAAAAGATCGAGCTTTCCCAGCAGGAGTTTTTATCTGCTCCAATAGAGGTTGTAGCAGGTGAAAACAAGCTTGAGACAACCAGGGCCGAGCTTGGTTTTTCCATGGATGCCGAAAAAGTAGTTGATAAATGTTACCTTCTAGGCAAGTCCGGGTCATTGATCAAGCGGCTTGATCAATTCTGGAACGCTTATCAGCATCAAATAGAAGTGCCCTATCAGGAAGTTAAGGTTGACTACAGTACAGCAGAAAAAGTGTTGGAACCATTGACAAAGAGTATTGGTGATCAGCCACAGAACGCCCGTCTGGTCATCGATGACCGGGACCAGATCAGTATTATACCGGGAAAACCCGGATTGACCGCTGATCTGGAGTCCAGTTTTGTGGATTTATTCTCCTTTAATAAGCCTTTTACAGCTACGGTAGAACTACAGTTTCGAGAGAAAGAACCTGAGGTTACCACAGAAGATGTTCAGGCAATGGGCATCAATGGGCTGCTTGCCACATACAGTACGAGTTTTGATGCCAGCAATATTAACAGATCTCATAATATCGCTGTTGCATCTAAAGCATTGAACAATTCTTTGATCAAACCTGGGGAAGTGTTCTCATTTAATGTTAAGGTAGGTCCCCGTACTGCAAAAAGGGGTTACCGTGAGGCTATAATTATTGAAGCCAATGAGTTTGTGCCCGGACTGGGTGGAGGTGTCTGCCAGGTATCTACAACCCTTTATAATGCTGTTCTCCTTGCCGGTCTTGAGATCGTGGAGAGGAGCAACCACTCCCTGGCTATCGCTTATGCACCCCTCGGTCGTGATGCCGCTGTATCATACGGTTATCAGGACCTGAAATTTCGCAATAATATGGATTCCTATATTTATATCAAGACTCATGTGGGCAGGGGTGTCTTGACCATGAAGATTTTTGGCAACACCAAGCAGAAAAAAAGGGTGCAGCTGCAGACATCTATTAATAGTGTCATCCCACCCAAGGTGATCACCAAAAAAGACTCCAATCTACTGGAAGGGAAGACAGTAGTGGAGAACAGCGGGGCAAAGGGATACAGGGTCAGTGCCTACAGGATAATCAATGGTACCAAACACCTGCTTTCCAATGACTATTATCGGCCAATAAACCGGGTTGTGAGAGTTGGCACCAAACCGGCACCCAAACCGAATCCACCTAAAGGCAATGGTAAAGATGATCCTGGGAAACCTGGGGAACCTGAAGATCCAAAACAACCGGAGGAACCTGGAGAGCCACAAGAACCGGAAACACCAGAGGAGCCTGAAGAACCTTCAGAACCTTAACCACCCGACCGATCAGGGGGACAGGTTTACACATTGAACCGGTGATCAGCTGTCTGTCACCGGTTCTGTTTTCCGATCACCGGGACTGTCCCCCCGCGCGATAAGGGGAACAGGCTTACACGTTGAACCGGTGATCAGCTGTTTGTCACCGGTTCTGTTTTTTTAAATAATGTGTTCTTTGTAGATGCGGAGAAACTCCTCCAGTTCGTCAAGCAGGTGATCCAGTTCTGAGCGGTATTTGGAAAACTCGAAAACACCGTGCCCCATAGCCAGCAGATCTGGGCAGGCAATCCGTTTCATATAATTGCCGGTTATCTCATCAATGTGGATTTGCAATCTTTTTCCCAGAATAGCCCGCAGCATGATAATAATATCGCTGATCACCATGATTTCAGGTTTGAAGGCATAGTGGGGTTCAACCATGATTCGGTTATTGATCATTACAAAGAGGTCGCTGGCAAAAAGAATTTTGAGCCCTTCAGCATTCAGCAGGCCGTAAAGGGTTCCTTCGGTCTGCCCGTAGGGCAGTTCAAAGAATTCCAAACCAAAGTCGGAGTTAATATAGGGATGGAGTTCGGTAACTGTGTTAATGCTTTCCCGTACAGGAAGGAGGCGTTCTGCGTCATTGACCGCTCTTAAAGGCAGCGGGCGCCGGTGATAATCGTTGAGACGGCCCTCTACAAAAATGCTTTTACCCGTTCTCTCTGCTCCTACCATTTGGGTAAGCACGGTTTTACATAATGAGGAAGCAAAAAAATGCCCGTTGGGAAATGCTTCATAACCGATCCAGTGATCCAGGTGAAAATGTGAAAAAATAACATCACACTTCTGGATTCCCAGTACATCCCTGATCCAATCAGCTTCTCTCAGACCGGGGTCGATAACAACTGCTTTCTGTTTCTTTTCATTGAGAAGAAAATATCCCATGTTCTGATAATCCCCTAAATTGCGTTCAGGGTTCCGGTCTGTAATCCCGATAAAAGAGATCACACTGTCTCTGAAGGGAAAAGCCAGATCAACGACTTTCAGCTGGTTCTCTTTGTTCTTCAATAGTTTCAGCGCTTTTTCAGTATCTGGGCCATGGCCTCCTCTGTTCAGTTCTGCTCTTCCCTGATCCAAAACCCTCACCCCTTAAAAATTGCTTACTATATTATACCAGAAAAGAGGATTGAAGTATTATTTTCCTCTCAACTGGCAGGCGAACGTTTTTCCATTCCCATTATGTCGAAGGTTGTCAATCTTTGTTAAGGTTGCTATAATGAAAAAAATAGGAGAGGGAAGCTGGCTATGCCTTCCATGGAGAACATTAGAGAGAATCTGCTTTCATTTTTCAAACCTGCTGCTTATCCCCTGCGTTTTGGGATTTTTATTATATTGCTGGTTATGATTATCTCTATAAGCTGCTGGCATTATCTGAAATGGCTGGCAGGACCTATCTGCACATCACCTTCTGATGCTCAGGTAGTTACAGTTGAGATCACCCCTGGTTCTAATTTAAAGGAAATAGGAGAAACTTTGGCACACAACAATTTGATCAAAAGCAGCAAATATTTTGTCTATTATGGGCTTTTGACCGGACAGGATAAAAAAATGCAGGCAGGTATATACCAGATCAGCAATAGCTGGTCCATGAAGGAAATTATTGATTGCATCAGCACTGGGAAGATTGCTACGATTACTGTTACTATACCGGAAGGTTACACTGTGAAACAGATTGGGGATCTGCTGTCCCAAAAAGGGATATTAACTCCTGATCAATTCCAGGATGCGCTAATGGCTGACTATGAATACCCTTTTCTGGAGGGTGTAACAGGGACAGGCCCCCAGCGCATGGAGGGTTTTCTTTTTCCCGCATCCTATCAACTAAGGCCGGGTATGACCGAGGAAGAAATTATAAAAATGATGCTGGATAAATTTCAATCGGTCTTCACCTCCGAATTACAGCAGCGAGCAGATGAAATGGGGTTAACTGTCAGAGAAGTTGTGATCCTGGCCTCCCTTGTGGAACGGGAGGCCCAACTGGAGGAGGAACGCCCCAAGGTAGCTGCTGTATTTTTAAATCGTTTGGATAAGGGTATGAGATTGGAGTCCTGTGCCACTGTTCAATATATATTAGGTAAACAAAAGGAAAAGCTGACCAATAAGGATCTTCAGGATCCTTCTCCTTATAACACCTATCTGCATACAGGATTACCACCGGGACCCATTGCCAATCCCGGTCTGGCCTCCATTAAAGCTGTCCTCTATCCGGCAGATGTTGACTACCTGTTTTTTGTTGCCAAAGGGGATGGTTCTCATCATTTCAGCAATACCTTTCAGGAACACCAAAAAGCATCAAGGCGTTTTCAGAATTAATTACCTAATAGTTTATTAATGGTATTTTATGTATAAGATGACACCACCTGGAGCACCCTATATTAACAAGGGTGTTGGGGAGGTGCCTTATTGTATTATCGAAGAGAATCACGGTTTATTCTTCTCTTCTTCTGTTTTCTATTGGTTTTTCTTCTCCTGGAGGGAAAACTTGTCTATCTACAACTGGCTAAAGGTGAAGAACTGGCTTTAAAAGCTGTTGAGCAGCGGATTATCAGTTATGAAATCGGCAACTTTTTCAGAGGAGATATCGAAGACCTGAAGGGCCGGTCACTACTGGATTCCCAAACAGTCTATCGTATGGTTGTCTTTCCTTCTCTGGTATCTGATCCTTGGGAGTGTTGCCAACAACTGATCTTTATGCTCTCCGAAGATGATGCACTGAGACTGGCAGCTGATTTTGAGGCTAATCTGAAAAGGGGCGACCCCTTTGTTCCGGACATTACCCTAACTGAAAGTGAGGCACAAAATATATTATCCCAACAGATACCTGGCATCTATTCGTTTGCATATGACCAGCGCCATGGTTCTGATGCTCTAGCCAAGCATATTGTGGGCTATACCGGCGGCAGTATATTTCAACAAAAACCGGAACAGGGGAAAAGCGGGATTGAGAAATTTTACAATGAGGAACTGTCTCCGGCAGAGCCCACTCTGGAATTGGCTGTTGTGGTGGACAGCCGGGGTAAGCCGATCCCCGGCAGAAAGCTTTTATTGAGGGGGGATAAGGGGATTGTTGCCAGAGGGAATGATGTGGTCCTCACATTGGACCTTGAAGTCCAGCAGGTTGTGGAGGAAGTATTAGATGGAAAAGGTGTGAAGGGAGCCGCGGTTGTGATCGATATTCCCACAGGAGAAGTGAGAGCATTAGCCAGCCGCCCGTCCTACTCATACAGCAAAGGCGCGCTCTTTGGGGAAGAGATTAACCGCAGCATAGAACTTTACCATCCTGGTTCGATTTTTAAAATTGTGGTGGCGGCCGCCGCTCTGGCAGAAGGGGTTGTCACTCCTGATGAGACCTTTACATGTGAAGGAAAATATCTTTTTGCAAGCAGCGAGTCCATTTCCTGCTGGAAAAAAGACGGCCACGGGGAGATTTCTTTTAGAGAGGCTTTTGCCAACTCCTGTAATCAGGTCTTTGTAGAAGTAGCTCTGCGCCTGGGCCGGGAAAGATTGGAGGATTATGCAGAACAGCTGGGTTTGACAAAGTGCATGATAGGTTATGAAAGACCCACAACACCGGGGGGAAAAGTAAAGATCGGAAAATATGATGGACAGCTGGGGAATGCTGCTTTAGGACAGGAGGGGGTTCAAATCAGCCCTGTTAACCTGGCTGTACTGGCAGCTACAGTTGCCAGGGGAGGGGAGTATCTGCAGCCCTCTCTTGTTAAAAAAATTTGTGATGCAAGTGGTGAAACAGTCAGGGAGATCAGCAGACCTGCTCCCACCAGGGTGCTCCCTGAAAGTGTGTCTAGGGAACTGCAGAAAATGATGGAGCTTACGGTTAAGGAGGGAACAGGGAAAAAGGCTGATGTCCCTGTTTTGGGCAGTGCCGGTAAAACAGGTTCAACAGAAACCGGAGAAAAGGATGAAAATGGGCAGCCTGTTAACAATGCCTGGTTTGTCGGTTATGCCCCCCTTGATAAACCCCAATTGGCTGTAGCTGTGTTTGTAGAGGAGGGAGGCTCTGGGGGGGAATCTGCTGCAGTTCTGTTCAATGAAATAATCGCTGCTCTGCAGCAGACCAAAATCCAACCCCTGTCTTTTTGAGGAATAACAGGGGTTGAGCTTATTATTTTTTCCTTTTTTTCAGTTTTATCCTTTTGGTTCGTTGTTTATTAATTGCGATGAATGGAGCCGAACCTGTATCTTCGTGTACTAATAGGGGCTCTGCAGGATCCTGTTTTTGTTCATTCAACTGCTGACACTCCATCATGACATTTTTTGAACACCATCAACTTTGGTATCTCCATCCCGAGAAACAAAGGTTTTACAGCAGGTATCCATACAGCTATCTGCAGGTGTTGTGGAAAGACCAGAGGCCCGTTTTGCATCTACCTCATCGGGCTGGCTTGCCCCAAATTCATCAGTGGTGACCATGATTTCATTGGCCTGACAAACATTACCCTGACCCCAGTAGTGGCAGTTCTCAACTAAACAGTGAATGTGTTGGTTTTGATTCATATTTTTCGCTCCTTTACCTTGATAGATTTTTTCATTTCTATTGTGGACGGTAACAGCGAAAATTATTCTACAGCTGTTATTAGCTGTTTGATGTCAGTTCATTAAGCAGTTTGGTCAATGCCTTTTTTTCAATGCGGGAGACATAACTGCGGGAGATTCCGAATAAACGGGCGATCTCCCGCTGTGTTTTGCGGTGCCCACCGCCAAGGCCATACCGCAGTTCCAAAACCTTTCGCTCCCGTTTGGTTAATTTTTTTAGCTTTTCCCTCAGCCGGCGGGATTCATAAAATTTCTCAACCAATTCAGATACAGAATCGGGATCTGTTCCCAGGATATCAATCAAGGTTATCTCATTACCCTCTTTATCTGTACCAATAGGGTCGTAAAGGAAGACCTCACTTCTGCTCTTCTTTGATGCCCGCAGGAACATGAGGATCTCCAAGCTTATGACACAGTTCTGCGGAATATAATAACATTTAGACTGTACCACCATGATTTTTGATGATCTCTACAGCTTCATCTACTCGCTCATCACCTGTAACAAGTGTTAACAAAAAGGCCTGACCTCCGGCGGTTCCATGGTCCCTGTCCCCAAAGCCGCTAGCTGAAGGATCAGCTGCCAAGAGAGTATTCCTGGATTCCCCATCTGCAGAAAAGTGAGTTAACCCGCTTAAAGTATCTGCATTATTAATGGGATTGTCATAATTTGCATCTGCATTGAAACCATACCGGGAAATTCTATCGATTTGTATTTCTTTAAACCCTGCACTGAGCAGTTCTTTTCCAGCTTGCTGAGCCTTATTAGATGTTGGAAAGTAAGAAAGAATACTTCGTTCACCCGGTTTTAACTGCAATAAAATCCCCCCTTTTATCCTGTTATCATAAAAGCCGTTTCATAACCAAAATGATGATGTTTCGGTGGTCAGCTGTTCCTCAATTGTAGATTATCCTGAAGCAGAAAAAATATGATGCTTTTCAGCTGAATTTTGCTCATGCATAGGACAATCTGTGGGATTCGTATTAATTCAGAGAAAGGGGGCATTTAGCATGGAAGAGCATCAAACCATAAAAACAGACAAGAGACAGAATGATCCGGAAGTGCGGTTTATTTTTGCAGGGGGTGATGGAGTAGAGTCTGCTTTTTGTTTTCTGGGTAAAAAGGTGCTGGAGTTAATGGAGAAAGAAGGGAAAAAGGATTGCGCGCCGCGGTCTATATCAGGGTAAGCACTGAAGAGCAGGCAGTCCATGGATATAGTCTCAGCGAACAAAAAGAAGCCTGCTGCAAAAGGGCCGAAGAGTTAGGTGCAGGCGAGGTTTTAATCTTCGCTGATGAAGGGGTCTCAGGTGCTGTTTTGGATCGTCCGGGTCTTAACGCACTCAGGGATGCGGTTGATTCAGGGCAGGTTGAATGTATTATTTTAAGGGATCCTGACCGGCTTTCCCGCAAACTGGCACATCAGCTTTTGCTCAGTGAAGAGTTTGAAAAAGCAGGGGCCAGGCTGGAGTTTCTCGATTTTGAGTGGAAAACAACACCGGAAGGCCGCTTATTTTACTCCATCAAGGGTGCTATTGCTGAATATGAAAGAGAAAAAATAAGGGAACGGGTCACACGGGGCAAACTGCAGAAGGCCCGGCAAGGTGGAATACCTGTTAATTTTGATGTTTATGGTTATCGATATGACCCTGCCATAGGAGAGGTTTCTCTGGATGATGATGAAGCTGATGTTGTGCGCAGAATTTTTCGCTGGTTTACACAAGAGGAGATCGGAATAGCAGGGGTGGCCAACCGCTTAAATGAATTAAAGGTTCCCACACGCAGGGGGAAGGATTTTTGGCACCGTCAGGTGGTAAAGCAGATCTTAAACAATCCGGTTTTTAAGGGTGAGTGGAAGTATGGGAAAAAGCGGCCTCATGAAGAGGTGATCACTATACCTGTTCCAGCTATAGTAGACCGGGAAACCTGGCAGAAGGCCCAGGATAAACTTCATCTGATCAGGAGGAAATGGTCAAAAAAGAGCAGCAGCTATCTTCTGTCCGGATTATTAATCTGTGCTGATTGTGGAAACACTATGGGAGGTGCCTATCTGAGCTGGTGGGGGAAAGGAAGGCGCAGTTATACCTGCCGCCGTTCCAAGGCTGTGTCACAAAAACAGGGGTGCCGTCCGGCCAAGACAGTAGCAGCTGATCTTCTGGAAAGATCAGTCTGGGAACGGGTTAAAGGTTTCTTCTGTGACCCTCTGGCTGTGGCTAGGGAAGCGGCTGCAGCAGGCAGTATCGATGAGTTAAAAGAGGAATATGACCTGCTGACAAAGCGGTTGAGCAAAATAGAAAAGGGAAGGATATCTGTTACATCAGCCCTGGCTGCCGGCCTCCTGGTGTTAGATGAGAAAACCAGGACAAGGCTGCAGACTATTAAAAGCCGGGAGGAGAGATTAAAAAAGAGAAAACTGGAACTGGAACAGCGGCTTGAAAGCACAGGAAAAACAATAGCGGAAAAAGAGCTGCACAGACTGGCACGTCAGCTATTGGAGGGGATCGATCAACTCAGTTTTAACGATAAAAGTTTTTTGATCAGGGCCTTAATTTCACAGATCATGGTCAAGGGAAGGCCTGAGCCGGGTTCCTCAGGAAAAAACCTGAGCGGCATGCTGCTGACCATAGTGCTGAAAGCAGACCCTGGATATGCTGGTGTGTTTATCCGTTAGATTATTGTCATAAGGATCTCATTTTCGATGCAGCGGGCGGCATAGGTGGCCAGTTTTGTTCCTTTATCAGTATTAAAGGTATTGATTGCCTTGATCAAACCGATGGTTCCTATAGAGATCAGGTCATCAGGGTCATCACCCACACTGTCAAATTTTTTAATGATATGAGCTACCAGCCTCAGGTTATGTTCGATGAGAATATTTCTTGCCTCTTCATCACCGTTTTCCATACGGCGCAGGTATAAGGCTTCATCCTCTTCAGAGAGTGGTCTGGGGAATGCGTTGTTGCTGATATACCCTCCCAGCAGGACGAGTCCTTGAAGAAAAGAGAAAGCTGTTGCTAGGAACAGCTCTATTGACACATAGATCCCCTCCGTTTATTATTCACCTATTAATAATATGGTTGGAGAGAATAAATGGTGCCTGTCTGACTTGCTATGACCTGATAACTGGTTTATTATTCTTTATAAATAATAAAAATCAAGATAATTGAGGGGTATTTTCTATGAACCTTCTTCTGCCTAATAAAACATACAACTCTATTTTTGATATCCCCCTTGTACAATTATATACTAACGGAATCAGAGGTATCATCTTTGACCTGGATAACACTCTAACTGAGTGGAACAATCCTGAGCTTTCCGGAGAGACCATATCCTGGCTGGAAAATGCAAAAAAAATCGGTTTTAAGATGTGTTTTGTTTCTAATAATTCCGATCTTCGGGTTAAGGAAATAGCGGATCTTGTGGATATTCCCTTTGTTGCCTGGGCCAAAAAGCCGCGCCGCCGCAGTTTCAGAAAAGCGATGGATCTGATGGATACCAAACCGGAGCACACCGCAGTTGTTGGGGATCAAATTTTCACAGATATTTTGGGAGGAAACCGGCTTGGTTTATTTACGGTTCTGGTATCACCGATCAGCAAAAAGGAATTTGTAGGCACCCGTCTGGTGCGGCTGATTGAAAAGATCATACTGGAGAGGAACAAGAGGAGAGTAGGTTTGAAATAAGGCATAAGGGCCAGGGGTGGTGGACTAAAAAGGAGTTAAATTAAATAAAGAAGGGGGGCTTATTTTTGCCCCCGCCTCTTTAATGCGAGCAGGTAGATTTCCTCAGTACCGCCTCCCATATTGTTGATTGCTTTTTCAGCCTCTTGCAGTTTGTTGAGTTCTTCTGTGGAAATAGGTGCGATTTCCATTTCATTGAGAACGTGAGATGACAATATAATACCTCCTTTTGCATTTTGTCATTATTATCACCGGAGGAAGGAAAAATTATGCATTACAGATTTCAGGATTTTATGATATGCAAAACAATATGGGTCACCTGTCAGAGATGTGGGAGTGGGTATAATGGGGATTAAGGGCATGACAAAGGTATATGGTTTGTTTGGTGACCCTGTGGAGCATTCTCTTTCCCCGATAATGCAGAATACAGCCTTTCAAGCACTGGGATTGGACTGCGTTTATCTGCCTTTTCTGGTTCAGAGTAAAGATATCGGTAGCGCTGTTCAAGCTGTCAGGGCTCTGCACCTGGGTGGTGTTAATCTGACCATTCCCCTCAAAGAGCGTGTTCTGCCCTATCTTGATGAAGTGGAGAAGGAGGCTGAGTTCATCGGTGCGGTCAATACCATTGTCAACCGGAATGGTCGTTTGTGCGGCTATAATACCGATGCACCGGGTTTCCTGGCTTCCCTCAAAGCCGCAGGTTTCAATCCCTCCGGGAAGAATACTGTGATCTTAGGAGCGGGAGGTGCCGCCCGGGCTGTATCCTTTGCTTTAGCCCAGGGAGGTGCAGCAGGGATTAATATTTTAAACAGGAGTGTGGAGAAAGCGGAGAAGTTGGCTCAAGACCTGAAAGCGGCCTACCAGGTTCCTACAGGTGTGGGTGATCTGTCCTCTGATCTGGCAGCAGCCTTGAAGGGCGCGGAGCTATTGGTCAATGCCACACCTGTGGGTATGTACCCCAACCACACTTCAGCGCCCCTTCTCACCAGGAACCAACTACATCAGAGGCTGCTGGTCTGTGATCTCATATATAATCCGCTGCAAACAAGGCTTCTGGAGGAGGCTGAGGCTGCAAACTGCCGGTTTCTAAGCGGAGTAGGGATGCTGGTCTGGCAGGGGGCATTGGCTTTCCAGTTATGGACAGGGGAAAAACCCCCTGCTGCTTTAATGGAGGAGGCTGTGCTGAAAGCACTGAAAAGGTGAAGATAGATATGGTTGAGGCTTGCACTGGCTGTAGATGAAGATAGCGAGTTTCAACGGAAATAGGAGGATAGGTATGCTGCGTTTTTTAACAGCAGGTGAGTCACATGGCCCTGTTTTATGTGCTGTTATTGAAGGGTACCCTGCAGGTGTTGAGGTATCAGGGGATAGGATTAATGAACAGTTGGCCAGGCGGCAGGCTGTTTATGGCCGCGGGGGTAGGATGAAAATTGAAAAAGACAGAGTGGAAATCCTATCCGGAGTGCGGCAGGGCATAACACTGGGAAGCCCTATCGCTCTGCAGATCAAGAACCTGGATTGGGAGAATTGGAAGGGGATTATGTCCAACCACCCCGGAGAGTTTCAAATAGAAAAAGCAAAAGAAAGAGAGCTGACCAGGCCCCGGCCAGGGCACGCTGATCTGGCCGGCGCTATCAAATACGGCCATCATGACCTGCGCAATGTTTTGGAAAGGGCCAGTGCCAGGGAAACAGCCATCAGGGTAGCTGTGGGCACAGTTGGACGGATTCTGATTGAGTCACTGGGATGTAGAGTTTTCAGCCATGTGGTGCAGATCGGAGAGGCAGAAGCAGCTGACTATGGTGATCGAATTTTTTCTGCCGAATTTATGAAACAGGCTTCTGCCTCCCCTGTGGGATGTGCCGATTCTAAAGCCGCTGCTGCGATGATGGCTGAGATCGATCAGGCTAGAGAAAATGGGGACACACTGGGCGGTGTTTTTGAAGTGATCTGTACCGGCCTTCCTCCTGGACTAGGGAGTTATGTACACTGGGACCGGCGCCTTGATTCACGTTTGGCTGCTGCCCTACTGGGGATCCCATCGGTCAAAGGGGTGGAATTCGGCCTTGGTTTCAGAGGAGCTGGGCTGCCCGGTTCCTTTTACCATGATCCGATTCACTGTACCCCTGAAGGGGAGATCTACCGTCCCACCAACAGGGCGGGGGGGCTTGAGGGCGGAGTTACCAATGGTGAACCCCTCTTGCTGAGAGCAGTGGTCAAGCCTGTTCCCACTCTGTTTAAACCCCTAGCCAGTGTGGACCTGCGAACCGGAAAAGAGAGCCTGGCTTCAGTAGAACGGAGTGACTGTTGTATTGTGCCTGCTGCTGCAGTGATCGGAGAAGCGGTGGTCTCCTGGGTGTTGGCTGAAGCGGTGATGGAAAAATGCGGTGGCGACAGCTTTAGTGAGATACAAAAGCGCTGGCAGGAGTACATTGATGATACCCGTGATATTATAGGTGGTACTCTTTAGCCCAATATTCTAAAAGGGTTGATCATGTTGGGGGATCAATTAAAGTCCAATATAGTTTTGACCGGTTTTATGGGGGTTGGTAAAACAGCTGTAGGGAAACAGCTGGCCCAACTGCTGCAGATGGAATTTATCGATACAGATCAGCTGATAGAAGAATCGGTCATGAAAATTCCCGATATCTTTCGTCTCTATGGTGAAGATAGGTTTCGCCGGGAGGAAATGCTGGCAGTTAAAAAGGCTGCCGCCTCCAGTAATTGTGTGATTGCCACCGGAGGCGGTGTTGTATTAAACCCGGAGAATATAAAAGCGCTGCGGAGTAGGGGCTGGATTGTTCTCCTTACAGCACGGCCGGAGGTTATCGTAGACCGCCTCAAAGATGAAGCAACCCGCCCACTGCTACAGCAAGCAGATGATAAAATAAAGGCTATCCGAGAACTATTAGATGCAAGAGAAAAATATTACCGGAACTGTGATCTCTTTATCGATACATCTGACCTCAGTGTGAGCCAGGTGGCAGAAGAGATTATCAGGCAATTGGGTATCCCTGCTGCAGACAAATGACTAGATCCTTGAAGCAGCTTAAGCCGGTTGAAGATTTTCCGGCTGCACTACAAAGGGCGCAGTTTGCTGGTGTGCTTTAGCCGATTGAAGAAGATTTCCGGCTTATCGATATGCGTTGGGTATGATCCTTGAAGCAGCTTTAGTGGGTGTTATGATAAACAGCAGGTTAAATAGGGGGA
>LFTQ01000198.1:40505-49992 GCA_001513545.1 Clostridia bacterium DTU068
GTGATCGCGCTGGGTGGTGGTGTGATCGGAGATCTGGCAGGTTTTGTGGCTGCCACCTATATGCGGGGGATCCCTTTGATACAAGTGCCTACAACACTGCTGGCACAGGTGGACAGTTCAGTTGGAGGGAAAGTTGCAGTAAACCACCCCTTGGGCAAGAACATGATCGGGTCCTTCTATCAGCCCCGGCTGGTTTTCATCGATTTACTGGTCTTAAAAACCCTGGACCCCCGTGAGGTACGCTCAGGTCTGGCTGAGGTTATCAAATATGGTGTAATACAGGATAGAGGCTTTTTTACCTATTTGGAGGAGCACTTAGAAGGTATCAATGCGCTGAATTTGGATCTGCTCTCTGCTGTTGTAAAGAAATCCTGTTCAATCAAAGGCAGGATTGTAGAAAAAGATGAAAAAGAAAAGGGTTTAAGAGCTCTTCTCAATTTTGGGCATACTATAGGCCATGCCCTGGAGGTTATTACCGATTACCGGGTCTACCGGCATGGGGAGGCGGTTTCCCTGGGAATGGTTGCTGCTGCTGAGATAGCCGCAGGCAGGGGTCTGCTGACCAGGGAGGAAGCTCAGCGCTTGGTAAAGCTCCTTGACAATGCCGGGCTTCCAACAGTTATTCCTTTTGATGCAGATCAGATCATCCCTCTCCTTTCCAGAGATAAAAAAGCACAATCGGGCAGACCTCGTTTTGTGCTCCCTCTGGGATTGGGGAAAGCAGCGCTTTTTGATGATGTGGGAGAAGGTGAGATCAGAGAAGCCATAGAAAAATGCCGCAAGAAAGGGGAAAGCTGAGAACAGGAGTTTTTTCGAGTATTTTTATGGTTATTATCATAGAATAGGAATTATTTATTAATATGGGTATTTATTGATGAATAATCACGAAATGCTCCAAAAACGCTGATATTTCAGCGTTTTTGTTTATTTGTAAAGGTTTATAACAGATGAAGGAAATAACACCATTATGAAGAATATATCATTTTACCATTTATAACAAATTAAGGATTATCAGTGCTATCAATCGCTAATCCTGTTGTAAACAACGGTTGTTTGACCCGATGTGGGAACGTGTTAACCATTATGAACAATGGCAGAGGTGTTCAAGGTGAGTGTGTCAGCAGTTGTTGATGAACTGTTTGCTCCAGTTTGTTTTGAGACAGCTCAGATCGATGAGGGTACAGATCCTGGATCCCAGGTGATCCAAATGGTCAACAACCTGTTAATCAAAGCTGTTCAGGAGGAAGCCAGTGACATCCATATTGAACCCTTTCAGGATAAAACCCAGGTACGCTTTCGGATTGACGGTATTCTACACCAAAAGTTCCAGCTCCCCAAAGGAATCCTCAACCCTCTTGTTTCCCGGCTGAAAGTAATGGCCAATTTGGATATTACAGAGCGCAGGCTGCCTCAGGATGGACGCATAGAACTGAAGCTCTCAAATATCGATTTGGATCTGCGGATATCAACTGTACCGACAATTTTCGGGGAAAAGGTTGTTATCCGGATTTTTAATAAAGAGCAGATCAATTACTACACAATGGAAAACCTAGATTTTTCTCCGGAAAACTACAGGCTTGTCAAAAGCTTTCTACAAAAGCCCCATGGCCTGCTGCTTGTGACCGGACCGACAGGCAGCGGTAAATCCACAACCCTCTATACAGCACTCAAAAGTATCAGCAGTGTGGAGAAGAACATTGTCACTGTAGAGGATCCTGTTGAATATGTACTTGAGGGTGTTAACCAGACACAGATCAATACCAAAACAGGGGCAACATTTTCCACATATCTAAGATCGATTTTGCGGCAGGACCCGGATGTGATCATGATCGGGGAGATCCGTGATTTAGATACAGCCAGAATAGCTGTGCGTGCAGCCACTACCGGCCACCTGGTCTTATCCACTATGCACACCAATGATGCCCCTGGTGCTTTGAATAGACTGATCGATATGGGTGTGGAGCCCTTTATGGTTGTTTCATCTCTATTGGGTGTGGTTGCACAGCGGTTGGTACGCCGGGTCTGTAAACACTGCCGGGGAGGCCGCCAGATAAGTGATGTGAGGTATACTCTGCCAGAAACAGCTGACATACAGCAGTTTTCCGATCCTCCAGGCTGTGTTAAGTGCAGCCATACCGGTTACCGGGGGCGCATCGCCCTCCATGAAGTTTTAAAAATGACCCCTTTTTTACAAAAACTCGTTCTGCAGCAGGTATCAGCAGCTGTATTAAGGGAGGCCTCCCTCAAGGAAGGTATGATCCCCATGAGCAGGGATGGCTTTAATAAAGCAGTGCAGGGGTTAACAACAATTCAGGAGGTTGTACGGGTCTGTGGTGAGGATAATAGGCTGTTAAAGGGATTAAAAGCTGCTGTTTTGCGGTCAAAAGGGGGAGTACTGGATGGGAGCAGCTTATGAATACAGAGCCTGGGATCAGGATGGGAAGATCATCTGCGGCAGGATAGAGGCAGTGAGCTTTGAAGATGCAGTTGAGCAACTGCGCAGGCAGGATCTGATCATAGTGAAGATAAGTAGAGCCCGTCAGCCTGTACTGGATCTGTTCACAAGAAAAGTGAGGGTTAAAGAACTGGCTGTCTTCTGCCGCCAGTTTGCGATTATGAGTGGGGCCGGATTATCACTGCCGCACTGTCTCCGGATCTTAATGGGGCAGGTCAAAGATCCGCAGCTGAAAAGGATCACAGAGGAAGCGGTGATTTCTCTGGAGAGAGGAGAGAGCATCACTGAGGCATTTAGTGCCAACAGTGAGCAGTTGCCCCCATTGCTGATCAATATGCTGATGGCTGCTGAGGAAAGCGGTTCGCTGGATCAAACCCTGGAGAGGTTGGCAGACAGCTTTGAAAAGGATGCAGTGCTTAAGGAAAAGATAAAATCAGCCCTGGCTTACCCTCTGTTGGTAACAGTAGGCGCACTTCTTTCTGTAATTGTTCTTCTGGTCTATGTTGTCCCTGTTTTTGTGGATGTTTTTGATCAGACAGGGGCCGCCCTTCCAGCAGCAACCCAGATCCTGATTGCAATAAGCACTTTGCTGCGTCAGCACTGGCTGGTACTTTTAATACTCTTATTTCTGATAGTTGTTCTTTTGAAATTTGCACAGAGGACGGAAAAATACCGGCTTTTGCTGGATCTTATATGGCTTCAGCTACCTGGATTCGGCTCTGTGGCTACAGGGGTTATTATATCAAGGTTTGCCCACACACTTTCACTTCTCCTGAAAAGCGGGATCCCCCTTTTGGAATCACTGTCTGTTGTGGAAAAAACAATTGGAAACAGCATTGCAGCTCAAGAATTAAGTGCTTCATCCTCTCTGATCCAAAAAGGGGAAAGGTTTGCCCATACATTGAATGGCAGCCGCATCTTTCCTGCTATGGTTACCGGTATGCTGGCCATCGGTGATGAGGCCGGGGAGTTGGAACAAATACTGGACAAAATCGCTCACTATTATGAGCAGGATGTGGAACAGTCCATTGTCAGACTGGCCAGTTTGATGGAACCGCTGCTGATCACAGGTGTGGGCCTTCTGGTGGGATTTATTGCTTTGTCTATCTATATGCCTCTCTTCGGCCTTTCCGGAACACTACAGTAAGTTTGGGAGGGGATCAGGTGAAAAAACAGCTGTTTTTTCAAATAGAAGGTTTTACTCTAATGGAAATGATCGTTGTGCTGGTGATCATCGGCCTGTTGATCGCCGGGGGGATTGGCTTTTATAACGGCTATATCGAAAACTCTAAAATCACAAAAGCCAAAAGCCAGATCTCTGTTATGCAGGGTGCCATGGACAGCTTTTACGCCGGGAATGGTGTGTATCCCAGCACAGCAGCGGAATTGCAGTTGTCAGGTATTGACACAGCAGCTCTTGATCCATGGGGAAAGAATTATGTGATCAGTGTTTCATCAACAGAAGGGGGCGAAAACAACTGCTATGTTATTCATACGGGTTTTGCACTGGTTCACCAAAACAAGGTTGTTGCCGGCAGTGGGAAATGGGGAAGGTCCCAAGAACCGGATGTTGTTGATCCCCCATATTAGAATTGTTGATGTTGTAAAGAGGAAATACATGCACGCAGCAGCCTGCAGGCTTATTAGGCATCAAGAACGGCCTGGTACTAATCCGCAGGGGGGAAGCGCTTTATTGGAAGTGACTGCCGCTCTCCTCATCCTGGCGCTCCTTTCTCCGGCTCTGATCAGTTTGTTTAATGCCGGCAACCTGTATGCAGTCCATGCTGCTCATGATATTAAAGCTCTGCACTCTGTTCAGGGTGTCCTGGAAGAGATCAAAGCCACCACTGAAAGCCGGCATGGGGTCGCTCTAGGCGGTGGTGAGCATTTTATTATACTGGAAGCTGAAAGGATCGACTGCAGCGGTTTGATGATCGCCCTTATCTCAGGTGCAGGGGAGGGGCAGGTAAGAAAAATAACAGCTTTTGACACGGAGTCAAAAACAGCCTTTGTTGAACCAGCCTGGTCAGCTGTTCCGGTTCAGGGGAGCACCAATTATGTGCTGCTGCGGGACCGGTCATACCGTGATCACCTTCAAATCACCGCCTGCCGTACTGTCAATGATACTCTGACCATTACTGTTACTTATATTGATCAAAGACATGCAGTTTCCTGGGAGATTTCCCTGACTGCTGATATGCCGGGGTGGTAGCGTGCGTGAGCAGGGGTTCACCCTTGTGGAAATAATTATTGCTCTGACGATCTTTGCTTTTCTTTTTACAGTAATAGCCTATATTCAGGCAAGGGGTGCAGCTAGCTATACACTTACCAGTCAGCAGGTGGAAGTACAGGAAAGCCTCAGAATTGCTCTCAGCAAAATGAGCACAGAACTCAAAGCCGCCAGTCCGTCAACGGTCAGGATCAGCAATGATGGCCGCAAAATTTCCTTTGACAACTCTGATGGCACAGCAGGGTTTCGTTATGATCCCTATAGCAGGGAACTGGAAACCTATATCAATGGTGTTTGGCTACCCTTTGCCAGCAATATTGAAGATGTTTTATTTCAGTACTGTCCAGAGCTTGCTGTTGCATATATAACAGTAAAAGGAAAGAATGGCATCAGTGGGACACAGGAGTTGACAACAGCTGTTAGCTTACGGGTCAGGTGACGATCATTGATGAAAAATCTCTTGACAGATCAAAGGGGTATGGGGCTGGCTTTGATCATTATTTTGACAGCCTATATTTTTATCATAGGCAGTTCAGCTTTAGCCCTATCCATCTCATCCCGCAGAAATGCCGGACTAGAAATATGCCGGCAGAAGGCCTATTACACAGCAGAGGCTGGAATAGAACAGGCTTTCTCCATTATCAGATCGGGCCGCATCGACCTGTCAGCAGTGGGTTCCTCTGAAACCGTTAATCTTGTACCTGATTATATTTCTGCTGATTATGCCGGCGGAATGATCGGTTATGTGAAGGTTTCCAGAGCAGGGGACAGTGAAGAACAGTACAGCATCACCATGGAGAGTTTGGGGATTTTTCAACAGGCCCGCTGCATCCTAAGGGTTGAGGCTGAGATAAACTCTCCCGCAGATCCCCCATCTTTATATACAATTAGGGTTTTATCGTGGAAGGTGAATCAGTAATTTTTTCGCGGACCGATTTGCAACTCGCGCCCAATGACCGGTCTAAGAGGGGTTGAGCTGATTGTCTAGGGTAAAAAAGGGGTTATGTAAATCAAAAGGTTTTACCTTGATTGAGCTGACAGTGGTGCTGCTGATAATCGGGCTGATGGCTGTTACAACAGCGCCCCTGACCATCAAAGGAATCGCCACGTTCAACCTGGTCAGCTCATCCCACCTATTGGCTGCTGATATCAGGGAACTGCAGCAGTTGGCTCTATGTGATTACAGTTCCCAATACCTGATCACCTTTTTTAAAGACCATTATCAAATGACAAAATCAGCCTATCCATCACCAAAAAGGATCGGAAGCAGATCTCTGCCTGCAGGAATTAGAGTGGAGCACACCAATTTTCCCGGGGATGTGCTCCGTTTTTCTGCCAAGGGATCCCCCAGCCCCCAGGGTGGTACTGTTACCCTATATGATCCAGTCACCGGAAAGCGCAAATATGTGATCATTGCCTCCATTACCGGAAGGGTAAGGGTGAGCGACCAAAAACCATAACGAGATCGATACAAATTTTAGTGGCCAAAGGCTGCAGGTCTTGTGCATAGATATAATTATTTTTTTTGGTCGTTTATGATTTTTTACAATAACTATTATTAAGAAGTTTATTTTCGCTAAAAACTGCTTGAGTAACTTATTTAGAAGTGATATGTTGAGATTAGCAATTATTGATAAGGGGGTACAATTATGGAAAAGGGGCTTGCCTACTTCTGGCTGATCACACTGTTTTTCATCGGGCTGTGCATCGGCAGTTTCCTCAATGTGGTCATCTACCGGCTGCCCCGCGGTGAGTCTATTGCGCTGGACCGGTCACACTGCCCTGTTTGTGGGGAGACCCTGGCCTGGTATGACTTGATCCCTGTTTTCAGCTATTTTCTGCTATTAGGGAGATGCCGGGCATGCGGTGTGCCCATCTCTCCTAGATATCTGCTTGTTGAGCTTTTGGCCGGTGTGATTACCGCAGTGCTCTTCTTTTATTTTGGAGCCACAGCGGTTTTTGTTAAATACCTTTTTTTATGCCTTTTGCTGATGGTGGTCTTTTTCATTGATCTTGAGCACTACATTATTCCCAACTCTCTGGTCATCATTGGGCTGATAGGGGGTGTTGTATTGAATGCTGCTGCCGGAAATGTGGGGTTTACATCAGCACTGATTGGAATGCTGGTAACCTCAGGGTTCTTATTAATTGTTGCTCTGGTGAGCAAAGGTGGCATAGGTGGCGGGGATATCAAATTAGCAGCAGTCACCGGCCTTTTTTTAGGGTGGCCTTTAGGTCCATTAGGTATGTTTTTGGGAATACTTACAGCAGGGATCTTAGCAATTTTTCTCCTTTTATTGAAAATGAAAGGCAGGAAAGACCCGATACCCTTTGGCCCCTTTATTGTTCTTGGGACAATCATTGCTGCTTTTTATGGCAATCAGATAATTCATTGGTATTTATATAATTTTATAAAAATTTAGGTATTAAATCTTATTTTAAACACAAACGAACAGAAAATTCCAAAATATTGTTGACTTTCGAGTAAATTTCCTAGGTACTTAACATAGTCATCATGCTAATCGACACTTTATTCATGTCAACAAAAATCCAGTGTTTATACTCTTTAACGTACAATTTTCTCCAGTGACACTAAATCAGTGACACCTAAATTCATTAGCATTTTTTTAAGTGTGGTAATTTGCTGATTTCTGCTGTCATTCATAAAACATGTAAAAAAATAGTATATAAATTTTTATATGGCACGGAGGATAGCTTGTGAATAAATCTTTTGGCAGTTTTAAAGATGAAGGTAGTGAACAGGATTATCCCGCTGACCTAAAAAAACTGCTTACGCTGGCTGTTGAGAAAAATGCATCTGATATTCATCTAACAGCAGGTGCACCCCCTATAGCAAGGATTTACGGCAAACTGGTTAGACTTGATTTTCCCAATTTAACCCCCAAGAATATAGAAAACCTTGTTTTTCCTGTACTGGAGACACAGCAGCGCCATGAACTAATGGATAAATGGGAATTGGATTTTTCCTATTCAATACCAGGTGTCAGCCGCTTTCGCGGTAATATCATGCGACAGAGAGGGACACTATCTGTTGCTCTGCGCGTGATCCCCTATGAGATCCCAACTATTGAATCATTAAAACTGCCATCGAGTGTTGTGGAATTATGCAATTTACCCCGTGGCTTGATCCTGATCACAGGGCCTACAGGGAGTGGAAAATCAACCACACTGGCGGCGATGATCGATTATATAAATGAGAACCGCGACCTTAATATTGTTACTGTTGAACATCCTATTGAATTTTTACACCGTCATAAAAAATCTATAGTTAAGCAGAGGGAGGTCGGTTCAGATACCCATTCTTTTGCCGATGCACTGAAACATGTGCTGCGCCATGATCCGGACGTGATTCTCATCGGTGAAATGAGGGATCTGGAGAGTATTTCTATCGCATTAACAGCAGCGGAAACAGGCCATTTGGTTTTGTCGACACTGCATACACAAACAGCACCGCTCACTGTCCATCGTATTATCGATGTTTTTCCAGAGCATATGCAAAACCAGGTTCGCCAGCAGTTGGCAGATGCCCTGCAGGGTGTTATTTCTCAGCAACTGTTATTGCGCAGAGATGGCAGCGGAAGGGTACTGGCCGCTGAAATAATGCTTGCTACCCCTGCTGTGCGCAATTTGATCAGGGATGGTAAGGAATACCAGCTATATACTGTTATGCAGACCGGACACCAGCAGGGGATGCGGACTATGGACCAATCTTTGGCCGAACTTTATATGGCAGGGACGATAACCAGAGAATGTGCCATTTCCCGTTCTGTGTCAAGAACTGAGTTGGAACGCCTGCTGGGCGGGATGTAAAACCACAGAAAGGATGGTTTTATGGGGCTTTATTCATATGAGGTAGTGGACAGACAGGGAAGATCTATTACCGGTAAAATGAATGCTGACCATGAGATAGCGGTTGCAGATAATCTCCGCAAAATGGGTTTAACTGTACTGGATGTAACAGAGGTGCGGGAGTCACCTTTCAGTGCTCTTTTTCAGAGGAAACGCAAAGTGAAGATCGGTGACCTTGCAATGTTCAGCCGGCAACTGCAGACACTACTGGAGTCCAGTATACCATTGACCAGGGCTTTGCACACATTGAGCTATCAGACGACCAACCGGGATTTAAGTCAAGTGCTTAATCAGACTGCTCAAAGTGTTGACAGCGGTATGAGCTTCTCTGATTCATTGATGAACTTTCCCGATGTTTTCTCATCCATGTATATCAATATGATTAAATCCGGAGAGGTCAGCGGTAATCTCGATGAGGTCTTAAAACAACTTGCCGATCAGCTGGATAGAGACAAAAGCCTGAGGGATAATATCAAAGCTGCTACCTTTTACCCTCTTGTTGTGTTGAGTTTCGCTTTTCTTGTGGTTATTGCCATGCTGGTCGGGGTGGTACCGGTCTTTATGAACTTTTTTCCCGAGGGCATGGAACTGCCTGTGCTTACCAAAATTGTTATCGGAATCTCCAGTTCATTACGCTCATATTGGTATCTCTATATCATTGCCATTATAGCGCTGGTTTATGGTATTCGCTATTATCTGCTGACACCATCAGGCAGCCGCAACTGGGACCGGATCAGATTTAAACTCCCGGTGATCGGACCTTTGCTGTACCGTGTGGTTATGGCCCGCTTTGCCAGGATTATGTCAACCTTGCTGGCAGGGGGGATACCTGTGCTGCAGGCCCTGGAAACAGCTGGCCCTGCCGCAGGAAGCACTCTGGTAGCAGAGTCAATCAATGTAACCGGTGTGAAGATTCAGGAAGGGAAAAACCT
>LFTQ01000053.1 GCA_001513545.1 Clostridia bacterium DTU068
TAGAATATCAACAAATACCTCCATCGGTGGAAACAAAAATAACCGAAAACCATAACTAGGGGGGCTTCTTTCGGTGAAACAAAGAGTTTTCAACTGTCTCATTGTTTTCATCTGCTTGTCGCTGGCCTTTTCCGGCTGTGCTTCACAAGGCGGAGCAGCCGACTTAATGGCTGATCTAAAACCATCTCAACAGCCGGCATCACCTGCCCAGATAGACAAGGCCATCAAAAAGGAGAGCAATGCTTTCGCAGTTGATCTGTTTAAAAAATCGGCGGAAAATGAAGGCAATATCATGATCTCGCCGGCATCGGTCTATTTGGCATTGGCCATGACATTGAATGGTGCTGATGGGGAAACAAAAACAGCGATGCTGGATGTCCTGGCTGATCCGGGCTTGACTGTGGACCTGATCAATAATGCCTGCCGCAGCTGGATTGATCTCTTAGAAAAAACAGACAGCAAAACAAAGCTGGAAATAGCCAACTCCATCTGGTTTGACCAAGACTTCACACCATACAAACCGTTTTTGCAGAAAAACGCGGACTATTTCGCTGCTGACATAAAGAAACTGAACTTTAATGACCGGAACACCCCAAAGATCATCAACAACTGGGTTAAAGAAGCGACCCATAATACGATCGACAAGATCGTAGACTCCATAGACCCAGATGTGGTCATATACCTGATCAACGCAGTCTATTTCAAATCTGACTGGCAGACAGAATTTAACAAAAACAACACCCGTGACCGCACTTTCAACACACCTGATGGCACCATTGAAACCCCCTTTATGCACAGGCTCGACCGGATGACCTATTTCTCAATCAATAAGGCTACAGGTGTTGCGCTTCCCTATGCTGATCAAAAGTTCGCCTACTTTGCCCTGTTGCCTGACAAAGAGATGACACCACGGGAATGGCTGGCTGAACAGGATCAATCGCTGTTCAATGATCTGGCAAGATTGATGGCCAAAAAACCTAAATATACAGTCCAGTTGGCCATGCCAAAGTTCGAAGTGCACTATGAGGACAGCCTGCTCAATGAGCTGACTGAACTAGGCATGGGTATCGCCTTCGACCCAGATCAGTCAGATTTCTCACAGATGAATGAACAGCACACCAAGGACCTTTATATCAGTGAGGTTAAACACAAAACATTCATCAGGGTCGATGAGAAAGGCACTGAAGCCTCAGCAGCTACCTCGGTCGAAGTGCGAGTAACCAGCGCTCCCCAGTTCGACAAAGAATTGACCCTTGACCGGCCCTTTCTTTATGGCATCATGGATCTCCAGACAGGGATGCCCCTCTTTGTGGGCATAATGGAGAACCCGGCAGCTGAATAAACTCTATCATTCAATCTCCATTGCCGGCTGCTTTGGTTGACGGGCTATTTAAATGGTTGTTGATGTTGCTTCCGCTAGTTTACGGGAACAAGTTTTAAACAGCAAATCTCACACCCGGTTGCGGTTGCTTTTCTCTAATATGAACATAAAAGTTAACCAAAAAACTAACCCAGCGATTAAAACACCCACCCAAAGAGCATTTTGATCCAAGGGCACCCAGGGCTGAACCAGTGCACAGATAATCAAAAAATTCAGGAACAAAAAGGACCAGTGACCTGACCAGGTTATGTAACGCTCAGTACCTTCATCCACCTGATCTCGTAAAGCATCTTTCATACTTGATTTGATTAATAAAGGAAGAATAATAGCAACCCCTGCAAGATAGATTGCCAAGAGATGCTGCAGTGTTAAATGAATTGACAACAGTGAAAGGATAAAATAAACCAGAACTACGAATACAACCGGTAAACTGATTGCACCCAGAAACCTGCCAAGCCCCAGGGCAAATTGCTCCTTTGTCAGATCACCAAAAGAGAAAAATGCCGCAGCCAAAAATATCACAACTCCAAAGGGTGTCAGCGGCTCGATGGTACCGCCAGAAAAAAACTGACATGCAACAGCAGCGATCAGTAAACCCAACAACATAACAGAATAGTGTAATAGTTTGTTTTTCACGGATTTACACCTCCTTTACCCGGCAGCAGCCCGGAAAACTATTTTTCTAAAACAACAGCGCTGACATAATAACCTACAACCCCACACTAAATTCCCTTTGCTACAGTCAGAATGGGTCCTGCGCTTTATGTTTACTAGGAAATTTTGCCGCTCTTTAACAGAAAAAATCAGATTACAGTTTCCTAGCATAAATAAAAATCTCAATTAAACAGGGAATTAAAACGAACAATGGACCAGAAGATCAATCTCCGGCCGCCGTATTTGTTGATAATATACCATTTTTCTTCAGATTCAAAGGCCTTTTTTATTCTTACTCCGTACAGCGGATTCATCTTGATAGAACCCCGTACCAGAGGGATACTGATAGCGATAAGCAGCAAACCGGTAAAAATATAACATACAGACATTACAACGGTTCCGTTATTCAGATAAACACCCTCCTATCTGTATCGTCCCTTGTTCCAGCAGGGAGCGCACTTCCTCTGCGGTCCGGCAGCTGTTTATTCTGGCTCGCAATTTAGCTGCACCGGAAAGGCCTTTCATATAGCAGGCCAACTGCTTCCGCATTTGCAATAAAGCTGTTTTCTCCCCTTTGATTTTTACAGCCAGGTCAAAATGCCTTCTTGCTGCTGCAAATCGCTCTTCCGCTGTAGGTTCAGGGAGCAGTTCTCCGGTTTTTAAATAGTGTGCTGTTCTTTGAAAGATCCAGGGGTTGCCCAGTGCCCCTCTCCCGATCATGACCGCATCACAGCCGGTCTCCTGGAACATCCTAGCGGCATCCTCCGGTGTGGTGATATCCCCGTTGCCGATCACCGGGATTTTCACCGCTTTTTTTACCAGGCGAATGATTCCCCAGTCAGCCTTCCCAGAGTAGAACTGTTCCCGGGAGCGGCCGTGAACAGCCACACCTGCAGCACCGTTCTCCTCAGCCAGCATGCTCAGCTCCACAGCGGTTGATTCTCCTGATGACCAGCCTTTACGCATCTTGACCGTCACCGGCACATCCACTGCCTCTGCCACCGCCCTGATAATCTCGGCTGCTCTAGGGAGGTCCCGCATCAGGGCACAGCCCTCACCGTTTTTCACGATCTTGGGGGTGGGGCAGCCCATATTGATGTCTACCAGTGCTGCACCATGATCCACCACAACACGAGCAGCCTGGGCCATTTTATCCGGGTCAGATCCGAAGATCTGCACACCCACCGGATAGTTTTCCCCACTCAGGTCAAAGAGGTCCATGGTCTTTCGGTTCCCGTAGAGGATCGCCTCACTGCTGACCATATCAGTATAGACAAAACCACAGCCGTATTCATGCACGATCATCCGGTAGGGCTTATCTGTAAAGCCCGCCATAGGGGACAAAAACACAGGTTCCTTCAGTAAGAGTTGCCCAATTTTCACACTAGCTGTTCCGTTCATAGATGATCTTAAGCCCCCAGAGGGTGATATCAGGATCGATATAGTCAACACAGTCGGTTTCAGAGCAGATCAGTGGAGCCAACCCCCCGGTTGCCACCACAACCGCGTCATCACCGATCTCCTTTTTAAACCTGTGCACAATACCCTCCAGCTGCCCCAAATATCCATAATAGATCCCGGACTGCATGCTGGCCACTGTGTTCTTCCCGATCACTTGATCGGGTTTAACCAACTCGATGCGGGGTAATTTAGCAGCCTTTTCAAATAATGCTTCAGTGGAAATCCCAATACCGGGAGCGATCGCCCCTCCCAGGTACTCACCAGAGCGGGAAACAGCACAAAATGTTGTAGCAGTACCAAAATCAACGATTATTGCAGGAACACCATAGCGGCTGGCCACTGACACAGCATTGACAATGCGATCAGCTCCCACCTCCCGGGGGTTTTCATAACGGATGGGCATCCCTGTTTTCACACCGGGGCCTACAACCAGAGGTCCCCTGCCGAAATAACGCTTACACATCTCAACAATCGCAGGGGTGAGCGGTGGGACTACAGATGACATCACCAATGCTTCTATATCATCCATCTGAAGGCCGCGAAAGTAAAAGAGGTTCTTTACCAGCACACCCAAATCATCTGCAGTATGCCTGCGGTTAGTTGCGATCCGCCAACTGGTAACCAGCTTATCTTGATCAAAAACACCCAAGACTATGTTAGTATTGCCAACATCAAAAACCAGAATCATATCTATTCCTCCCGGCAAAGGGTAACTTCTCCAGCAGCAAATTTGGTTTCTTCTCCCTGGGAAGAGATCACAACAAGTTCCCCGTCTTCAGACAATCCGGTAACTACTCCATAGTATTCACTGTTCCCCATGGCAATCCGGACTTTTTTACCCAGAACTGCTTCATACTGCAGCCATCTTTCCCTGATAGGCGAAAAACCGGCTCTGCAGTATTCTTGATAATCCTCTTCCAGGCTTTCAAGTATCTGCTGCAGTAAAGGCGCTCTGGGTATTATTTCACCTGCTATCATCCTGAGCGATGTAGCTGTATCCTGCAGTTCCGGTGAAAAATCATCCTTCTCCTGATTCACATTAACACCGATCCCCAGCACCAAAGAAGGATCAGTTAAACCGGCTCTTTCCACCAGAATGCCGCACAGCTTTTTCCCCTGATAGATCAGGTCATTGGGCCATTTGATACCAATCTTGATCCCTGTTTGCAGCTGAATAGCCCGGGCTGTGGAAACCCCTGCAAGCAGAGTTAATTGGGGCATAAACTCAGGGGGGATCTGCGGCCGCAGTATTATAGAAAATAAAAGGCTTTTCCCCGGGGGGGAGTGCCATCTTCTGCGCCACCGCCCCCTTCCTGCTGTTTGCTCCTCAGCGATAACTAGGGTCCCTTCAGGATAACCTTTACGCCCCAGATC
>LFTQ01000086.1 GCA_001513545.1 Clostridia bacterium DTU068
CCTGATTGTGCCCGGGAGTTTCATGACCCAATGTTCAGGCGCTTTCATGCTCAGCCTAACTGTTGCCCAAAATGCGGGCCCCAGACAACACTGCGGGACCTGGAGGGGAATGTTTATCCAGGGCTCGGGCATGAATTTCTCAAAGAGGGCAAGATACTGGCTGTTAAAGGGTTGGGTGGGTTTCACCTGGTTTGTGATGCTACCAATAGGGAGTCGGTGGCAGCTTTGAGAAAGCGAAAAATAAGGGAGTTCAAGCCTTTTGCTGTTATGTGCAAAGATTTGGATGTTGTTAAGAGGTACTGCCATCTGTCAACACAGGAGGCAGAACTGCTGGAAAGCCCGGCACACCCGATAGTAATCCTGAAGCGGCGCCAGCTTGATGACCTGCCCCCTGAGATCGCCCCTGGGATCCACACCCTTGGTGTAATGCTTCCTTATACACCCCTGCATTATCTTCTTTTTGCTGAGGGTTTGGAGATCCTGGTGATGACCAGTGCCAATATCAGTGATGACCCACTGATCATAGATAATGATGAAGCGCTGAAGAAGTTAAAAGGTATCGCTGATTATTTTCTGATGCACAACCGGAATATTTATAACCGCTGTGATGATTCGGTAACAGCTGTTGTGGGTGGGGAGGTGCAGATCTACCGCCGTGCCAGGGGTTATGTGCCTCTCCCTGTTGATCTGCCTGTGGACCCTCCGGGTGTAATTCTGGGTTGTGGTGGTGATTTAAAAAGCACCTTTTGTATGACTAAGGGGAGGGGGGCTTATCTCAGCCAGCATTTAGGGGATATCAACCACTACGGAAACTATCAGCAGTTTTTATATACTATTCCCCGTTTTGAAAAAATGCTGGATGTTAAACCAGAGATTGTTGTTTATGATTTCCACCCAGATTATATGGCAACCCGCTGGGCTAGAGCTCTGCAGGGGTTGCGGAAGATAGGTGTGCAGCACCATCAGGCTCATATGGCCAGCTGTATGGCTGAAAACCAAGTAACAGAGCCTGCTTTAGGAGTTGTCTGCGATGGAACAGGATATGGTCTGGATGGTGCCATCTGGGGTTTTGAGTTTTTTGCCGGCACACCGGATAGCCTGGAAAGGAT
>LFTQ01000109.1 GCA_001513545.1 Clostridia bacterium DTU068
ATGACAAAGAGACTATACCCAACTTCCTGGCGGCTTCTTATTTATATTTAAATTATTCTGCATCGGTATAATAATTCCTTCTTCATTTTGAAAAAAATTACCTCTTGACCTCTTATTTTTTGGAAAATTCCCACCTTAAAGTAAAAAAAAACAGTTTATTCATTAAATCTTTTCACTTTACACATTGATCTTCGTTTAGTTGGTATGATTTTTGCTTTTATTTTATAATAGAAAGTAGTAATGAATAAAAGGGAGCGGAGGAAAGGTGATCAGTAGTCAGGATCGGGAGCGCTACGGGCGACAGATTATGCTCGAAGAAGTTGGAGAGCAGGGCCAATTGCGGCTGGCCAAAAGCCGTGTCCTCGTAGTTGGTGCTGGGGGACTTGGATCTGCAGTACTGTACTATCTTGCCGCAGCTGGGATAGGTACCATTGGGGTGGTAGATGATCAGGATGTTGAGCTTTCCAATTTGCAGCGTCAGATCCTGCATTCTACTGCCAGAATCGGAGTGCCTAAAGTGGTATCTGCTAAGCAAACACTGCTTGCTTTAAACCCTGGGATAACTATACATCCCTACCATATACGCATTGATTGGACAAATGCTGCTGATTTGGTAAGTCAATTTGATTTGGTGATTTCAGCCCTGGATAATGAAGAAACGCGTTTTTTACTCAATGAGAATTGTGTGAGCTTGAGAAAACCGATGGTGGATGGTGGAGTGAAGGGCTTTTATGGACGTCTGCTCACTATTTTGCCCGGAGAAGGGCCCTGTTATGCCTGCATTTTTCCTCACAAAGATAATAGACCATTCAATGAGCAGGGTTCAGAAGACAGGGCTATACCAGTATTTAGCACTACTCCTGGAATTATCGGGGTATTACAGGCACAGGAAGCATTGAAAATACTGCTGGGTGTGGGCAAAGCACTGGTGGGAAAGATGCTGTTTTATGATGGTTTAACCACTACTTTTCAGCAGTTGGAAGTGGGACGGGTAAGTGACTGCCCCTGTTGTGGTCAACTGTAAGGTAAAACTTCAAAGTGTGAGGAGGGGGGTTTATGCCAGAGCAAAAGACACAACTGATCGAAAAATTAACAGGTGTTTATTCTTCTAAACGTAATTATTATGTTGAACTGAAGGAGAAGGTAAATGAACTCTCCAAGAGAAATGCTCAATTGGAAATTATCAATCAACTTGCCCAGGAATTTAATATTACTCTGCCCAGGGATTATTTGGATAAGACAATAAAAAAGATATATGAGAGTGTACGCCAGATTTTATATCTAAGTCGGGTAGCGATCCTAACACCATACGGTGAAAACCTTTTAGTTAATTATTGCCATATAAGTGATGGCAATTGCAATAAGGGGATTGAAATTACTCCTGATGATGGAGAGACCCTATGGAAGGCAATGAATAGCAACAGTCAGATTGTCTGGCAGCGCAGTGCAGATACAGAGGATGGTTTTTTGCTCAACCAGGGGTTGGAGGTAGCGGTGATCAATCCTCTGGTGACCCAGAACAAGGTTTACGGGCTTTTTGTAGTGGGAAGTGACCGCTCTATTACATATGATCCTCTTGATTTGGCCTTTTTCCAGCAGCTTGCCAATCAGATCGCCATTTATCTGCAGGATGGTGCGCTTTTCTCTGAGGTGAACAGGGCTAAACTGGAATGGGAGGCTACATTTAAAGCTGTAAGGGATATTATCATTATGGTTGACCCTAAGCTTAACATTTTGCGCGTTAACCAGGCGGCAGTGGAGTTCAGTGGGATCGCTGAGCCGGAATTACATGGAAAAAAATACTGTGATGTTTTTTGTACGGCAGAAGAACCCTGCTCAGAATGCAGTTTTTATGAGGCGTTGGAAACCCGCGAGATGATTAATTTTCAGCGGCAGTTGAGTGATGGTCGGGTAATGGAGGTCTATGGATATCCCGCCTGCCAGGGACAGAAAAATTTAGGTTTGGTTATATATATCAAGGATATTACTGAACGGCTTAAAATGCAGGTGCAGTTGCTTCAGACAGCCAGATTAGCGGCTTTGGGGGAAATGGCAGCAGGGGTTGCCCATGAATTGAATACCCCCCTGGCTGTTATTATCGGAGATGCACAACTTCTTTTGCGCAGTACTCCTCACAATGAACAGAAATACAAGATCCTTAAGGATATTGAAATATGCGGCCAGCGGTGTAAGCGTATTGTGCGCGGGCTTCTTACTTTCTCCCGTCAGGAGCAATATGTTTTTCAACTCCTTAATGTCAATGATGTTGTCAAGGAGGCTCTTTCTCTGGTTTCTTATCATATTGAAAAAGATAAAATCAGATTATCTTTGGAACTAAATGAGCAGTTGCCGCATGTTGAAGGGAACTCACAGCAATTGGAACAGGTTATCGTCAATCTGCTGCTAAATGCTAAACAGTCATTTGATGAAGATGAAGAAGAACAGGAGCAAAGGATTATAGTTAAAACAGGTTTAGACCAGGAAAGAAATCAGGTTTTTATCAAGGTGGCAGACAATGGGCCAGGTATTCCCCAGGAGATGATCACAAAGATATTTGACCCCTTTTTTACCAGTAAAGGAGAAAGTAAAGGAACAGGACTCGGGTTATCAGTAAGTTTAGGGATTGTACAAAAACATGGGGGCACTATCGCTGTGGAAAGTGAGCCAGGTAAGGGAGCAGAATTTACTGTTTATCTACCGCCTTCCCAGAGGACTGCTGATTGCACAGATAGTGACCAAGAGGGTTGATGCAGGTAAATACTACTTGCAAGTAATCTATTGTAGAAAGGGGGAAAAGGGTTGGCACGCATTCTTGTTGTTGATGATGAGGTTGAAATGGGGAATTTTTTTAATTTTTTTCTGGATGGCAAAGGGCATGAGATCACTGTTGCGGAAAACGGGAGAGATGCGAGGAAGGCTTTCCAGGACTATTATCACCTGGTGCTGTTGGATTTAAAGCTGCCTGATGTTAACGGTATTACATTGTTAAAGGAGATAAAAGCTCGCCATCCTGATAGTGAGGTCATTATCATGACCGGTTATTCTACAGTTAAGTCTGCAGTTGAAGCCATACAATTAGGTGCATACGATTATTTGGAGAAACCGTTCGATAACCTGGATGCCTTGGAGGGCATCATTAACCGCGCATTAAGCCGTGCACTCGCTAAAGGCGAAATCCATGATGATGAAGAAATGGTCCGCAGAAAAACCATTCTAAAGAAGGTCGGCTTTGTTGCAGGCAGAAGCGAGAAAATGCAGCGTTTGTTAACTGTTGCTGAACGTTTAGCCAAAAAAAATATTACTATTCTTATTAGAGGAGAGACAGGTACAGGCAAAGAAGTGCTGGCGCGCTATATTCATGCGGTCAGTGATCGCGCAGAAAAACCTTTTTTAGCCATTAACTGTGGTGCTTTTTCTGAGACTCTACTGGATAGTGAATTGTTTGGACATGAAAAAGGTGCATTTACAGGGGCAACATCACAGCATAAAGGAATTTTCGAGGTTGCCCACCGGGGAACTCTGTTTTTAGATGAAATTGGTGAGGCTGCTCTGCCCATTCAGGTGAAACTGCTGCGTGTTTTGGAGACAGGAGAAATCTTCCGGGTAGGTGGGGAAAGCCCGATTCGAGTTGACACCCGGCTTATTGCTGCCACGAATGCTCCACTGGAAAAGCTTGTTGCAGAAGAGCGTTTTCGGGAAGACCTTTTTTACAGACTTGATGTGGTGACTTTAAACCTGCCAGCTCTGCGGGAGCGTCCGGAGGATATTTCCCTTTTGGCAGAACACTTTCTCCACCAGCGTCATGGACCAACCCCCCCTCGCTTAAGCACTGAAGTAATGGATGCACTGGCCAGATACAAATGGCCGGGTAATATACGGGAGTTGGCCAATGTTATAGAACAGATGGCAGCTTTGTGTGATGGGTCAGTGATTACGCCGGAACATCTGCCCCCAAAAATTATAAATGAGAAACCCCTTGTTATTGATGAGCGCAATACAGCTGTGGCGGAAGAGCAGGTAGCTAGTTCAGAACAGGACACGGTTGAAAAGCGATTGGAGGAGATCGCTGAGAGACTTGACAATCTGGTAGATCAAATCGATGTCAGATCAGGTTTCGATTTGCCATTATACCTTGATAAACTTAAAGAAATCACAAATGAATCAGCACGAAAATTAATTAGTAAAGCGCTGCAGGAAGCTGGAGGCCGCTA
>LFTQ01000093.1:0-533 GCA_001513545.1 Clostridia bacterium DTU068
GTTTAGCAGATTGCTTTTTATATTACTGGCGGTGATGATTGTTGTAACTATCGGAGCACAAGAGGCTAGAGCAGAAAGTAGTTTTAAAATCAACGGTGTCACATCAGACTTTAAGATTGATTCTGAAAATGCGGAAGTGGTTTATGAATTTGATTTTACAAACACTGGTTCAGCCCAACTGGATCAAATTAAGCTTGAGATAAAGAAGCCTGACCAACTGGATATAAAAACAATCGAATTTCAAGATGTCAATAATAATGAGATTTTATCTGCCGATATACAAGATGATCAATATCTATTATCTTTAAGTGACCCTCTCAAAGCCGGAGAAGATATGTTGTTAAGAGTTAGTTGTCAATATGATTATATTGAACCTGTTTCAGGTAAGTTCGGCCTTTCTGTTCAAACCCCTAGGATAAATGGAACAGTAGAATTTGAGCAAGCCCAAGATGTTCATAAGATAAAACTGGAACTGCCGAATGACTGGGTGTTAGATTCATCATTTCCTGTTATGAGAAAAAGTGAGTCTTTAG
>LFTQ01000093.1:557-3510 GCA_001513545.1 Clostridia bacterium DTU068
GCGACAGAGAGTAGCGGAATTTCAAGCAGTACCATAATGACCGTAGCTTTTCTTTTAATCGTTATCATTATTTTTGCATTTGTCTTCATTATGGTAAAAAAACTAAACAAAAAGGAGGGATAATAAGGAAAAGTGTTGGGTAGTAAGTAATACTTTAATTGAAGGGAGGCAATACAGTCGAGTAAAGTGGACAGCCATTAAATGATGAAATTAATTAAAACAGAAGGAGGAGAACTAGCACTATGTCAATGAAACAGGAAACTATTGTCACAGCCATACTGTCGGGACTGATGATCGCAATTATGATATATGTTGGTATTATGTTCGATATTGCCAGGAATCCTGGGTTAGTAGCGATATGGGGTGCGGTGATCGGAGGTTTGGTCATTTTAACAGCGATAGGAGTATGGCAGGCTTGGGTAACAATTGATCGCCAGAAGATATACTAGGATAACCTACAATGGAGGAGGTATTAATATATGAACATATACATGGCTTTAATAGTCGTCTACTTGCTCGTTGTATTGTTGTTCGGTTTTTGGGTACAGAAAAACTTAGTTAAAAGCAGTTCTGACTTCTGGATCGGAGGAGCAAAACTCGGTTTATTAGTATCCAGTTGTACTGTAGCGGCGACCTTTCTCAGCGGCGGAAGTTTAATAGGTTATCCTTCTATGTATTATGCCAGCGGAGGATTTGCAGCTCCATGGCACATGATCGGAACAGTTGCCTGTTGGATTATGATAGTGTTATTCTTTGTCCACAAGATCAGGCGTACAAATCACGTAACAATTGTTGATTTGTTTGAGGAGCGATATGGTCCGCGTGCTCGTATAATTGCAGCGATTCTGAATTTGTATGTAGCGATAGGGTATCTGGTTCTTAATGTGGCCGGTATAGGTGCTGTTTTATCTGCTGTGTTGGGTTGGAGTTGGTCATTCAGTATTATATTGGGTTTTGCAGTGTTGCTGATCTATGTTTTGGTCTCTGGATATTTAGGTGTTGTTTGGACAGATGTGGTGCAATTCTTTATCATGGTTGTCGGGGTAATAATGGTCGCCATTATTAGTGTGAACATGGCCGGTGGCTTTGAAGTAATTAAAAACACAATAATGTCTGATGTACCCTGGTACTACTCAACTACTGGCTTAGACAATTATTTTGATCCGCAGACACAATGGCGATTGATTATTATGTTTGGTATAGCCAATTTAGCCTATGCACCGTATTATGTCAGAATTCTGTCTGCAAAGAACGAAATTGTTGCAAAAAACTCGTTTATTATAGCTGGTGCAGCTAACATATTTGTTTGGATCTTGTTACTGGTCACTGCAGCAGCAGGACGGGTTTTGCTGCCGAACTTGCAAGTTGTGAATGATAATTTCATGCCTGTGTTAATTACATCTACTCTGCCGACAATAGCCGGCGCAGTGTTGCTGTGTGCAATTGTTGCAGCCATCATGTCATCGGTAGACTCGATATTACACGTTGCAGGGGTAACTGTAGCGCGAGATATTTATCAGCGTATGAAGCCGGATGCTCCTGATAGCAAGCTTATGTCAGTCAGCAGGTGGGCGATTTTGGTTGTGGGTGTTATAAGTGTGGCAGTAGCCTTAGCAAACCCCGCCATGATATTCACCATATTAGTTTTTGTCTGGACCTTTGTGGCAAATGGTCTGGCAATACCGGTAATGGCTGCGTTTTATTGGAAACGCGCAACAGAGGTGGGTGCCGTAGCAAGTATGATAGGCGGAACCCTAACAACAGCTGTATGGTTTTTCTTAAAGCAGCCCTTCGGTATACATGAGTTTTACCCAGGTTTGGTAGTTGCCGTGGCGTTACTGGTAATTGTTTCACTAGCAACAGCACCACCGTCTAAAGAAGTACAGGAAAAATTCCATGGCGAACATATGTCATTAAATGCAGAAGCATAAGATAAACAACTATCGGATAAAAACAGTCGTATTGTATTTTGTAACTTTGTAAACAAAGAAAGAAGAACTACGCTACGGCTATAATGCGATAGTAATGAAAATTACTATCGCATTAAAATTTAACTAACATTTTTCAGAGATATGTAACATCATCTTAGGCGGAGGTGAAACAAAATGATCGAAGTGGATAAGAAAAATTTTGAAGCTGAGGTCTTGAAGGCGGAGGGCCTGGTGGTAGTAGACTATTGGAGCCCCAAGTGTGAGCCCTGTAAAGAGCTGATGCCCCATGTGGCCCAACTGGCGGAAAAATACCAGGGCAAAGCAAAATTCTGCAAGCTCGACACCGCAGCCAACAGGAGATTAGCCATCAGCCAGAAGGTGCTGGGCTTGCCCACAATTGCCTTTTACAAAAACGGTGAAAAAATTGCTGAATTAACCCAGGAAATTACTGTTGAAGATGTGGAAGCAAAACTAAATGAGTTGATTTAAAATACATTAAAACTGCAAAAAGATAAATTTATTTTTATAAAAAAAAAGAAAGGAGAAATCACCATGCTGAAAGGCAAAAAAGTCGCTATTCTCGGCGACCGGGACGGCATTCCGGGCCCTGCCATCGAAGAGTGTATCAAAGCAGCTGGGGCAGAGGTAGTTTTTTCAACTACCGAATGCTTTGTTTGAACAGCTGCTGGGGCAATGGACCTGGAAAACCAAGCCCGGATCAAAGACCTGTATGACAAGTACGGCAAAGATGATCTGATTGTTGTTCTCGGAGGAGCGGAACCGGAGGCCTCCGGACTTGCTGCCGAAACTGTAGCAACAGGTGATCCGACCTTCGCAGGTCCATTATCAGGAGTCTCGTTGGGACTCAAGGCTTATCACATTTTTGAATTAAAGGATGAAATCCCTGCTGATGTTTATGATGAGCAGATCAGTATGATGGAAATGGTGCTTGATGTTGATGAGATAGTTAATGAAGTTAAAACATATAGAAAATAATCTATAGAATGACGGCTGTAGAGGGG
>LFTQ01000110.1:0-9367 GCA_001513545.1 Clostridia bacterium DTU068
ATCAGTTTTTTGGTGTAATCCTCAATTTTCTCTTTTGTCCCATAAATAAGCAGTTCGTAGGGTAGGTTGCCCATTAGACAAACTGTATCCCCAATCATTTTTTTTGCTTCTTTCATATCAATTGTTTCGAACTGTACTATTACTTTTCCTTTTGGTAGTTCTTTCAGATAAGAAAGGTGTGGTGTCCAGTTTGATTCACAGTATATAATTACACCATAACCTAGATTTGTTAGTGAATCGACCAGTTTTTTAAATGTTGGCCAGTAAAATTCTTTGAAGTAATCAGGTGAAATAAAAGGAGCAAAATGTAGTGGAATAAATATTGGTGGGAAAAGGGTTGGTACTGTTCCTGTGGTTGCCCATTTGATCATATAAGGTAGCAAAGCTTCACATGCCTGTTGTATAGTTTCTTTCGGTAATTTCAGCAAATCCAGGGATAATTCTTTAAAACCGCGCAAGTGATCCATGAGGAAGTCAATAGGGGTTTCTGTAAAACCACCTGCCAGCACCGGCATCCCATATTTTTCTTTCCATTCAGCCCCTTTTGCACCCCAGTAGCTGAGCCAACTTAGGAACTCCTGGAAGGCTTTCCCAAAAGCGATTGCATTTCTTGGATATGGTCTTGCTAATTCTGCGCATCGACGTGGTAAAATTTTCTCCAGAATAAACTTATAAGGATCCGCGATTAGCTCATCGTACTCATTTTCAGACATACAGGAAACCTGATTCCACTGGTGCATTTTGTGATCAGCACCATCTCTTCCGGCAAGAGTAAACTGGGTAGTTCCAATAAATTCAAACATGGGTCCGGACCATACACAGAATGGAGCGTATGCGGCATCCCACTCCGGAAAATCCACAAAAACCTTTTCCCATGCTTTTGCCAGCAGAGAGTAATCATAGGTAACATCAGCAACAGAATATCCGGCATAAGGGCCAACCCAATAACCTTCCTCTGGAGGAATCAGGGGAACGCGATCCGGTTCTTCCAACTGCATTGCTTTAACTATACGGTTTACCCGTTCTTCATATAATTTCTGGATCTTATCTTCTGACATATTGAAACCTACCTCCCTTACTCATTCAATAATTTTTTACAGAGTTGTACACCTTCAGCAGCGCTTCTGGTAGCAGCATCGGCACCTGCCCATTCCTTTAGCTCACCACTTACTGGAGCACCACCGATAATTATTTTTACCTGGTCTCGTACTCCTGCTTTTTTAATTGTTGTGATTGTTTTTTCTATAGAATCAAAAGCTGAGGTAAGCAAACAACTTAGAGCTACAATATCCGGCTTTTCGTTTGAAATGGCATCAACAATTGCTTCTGGAGCAACATCTACCCCCAGATCGCAGACATCAAAGCCACTAGCCTCAGCAAATCCCTTAAACACATTTTTGCCGATGTCATGGATGTCATCTTTAACAGTTGCAAGGACAATCTTTCCAAGTGTACTTGTCTTGTCCCCGGTTAAAACAGGCCGGATAATCTCAATAACAGAATTAAAAAGCTCTCCGGCCATAATTAATTCAGGGAGGTAGTATTCCCCATTGCTGAACTTTTCCCCGACCATTTCCATTCCCTGTCTGCATTTTTCAATGATTTCTTCTACCGGTATTCCCGCGTCAAGCTCATTCCTCACCATTTCCGGAACACTTTCATGTTCTAGTTCAACTACTGCTTTTGTTAATTCATTCATTTGTTCATCCCTCCTATATTATTAATAATCATCTGATTATAGATACCTGACCAGAGTCCGGCATGAAATATTTCAAGTTAATAATTTTTACCGCTATAAACTGTATTTTTCTATATATCGGTACAAAATGGAATGGGAAGATTAAGAAACATTAAGAATGCTAATTAATTTCGTTATACTGTTAAAGGATTTAGACCCGGCTGAGGTAGACAACTGGATCATTTATATATCTCAATCGGTTTTCAAGAAGATGAGTCCCAACCGGGGCAACCCTGTTAACCAGATACAGCATCACTACGAAATGCAAAAATATCAGCTTTTGACTGGGAGTAATAATTGTGTGTAAAATACGACTGGAAAATTGCACGTGTATTCCATTCTGGCTGTCAACTAATACGTTTCACCGGCACTATCTAAATTATAATGATTTAAAACATTAATCGACAATTCTAAATTATTGCGCTAACAGGGGAAGTTTTGTGAGAGTTAGTAGAGAGACTGGACACTCGAAAAAAATTGGCCGAAGACTAGACCTTCGGCCTCTAACTTCTAAACTCGATGGCAACCAGTATCCTCAGGTATTTTGGTCACATTAACAGGCACTGATTTCACTGCGGGGAAACCGCTTACAGGGTCTAGTATGTTATCCGGGGTAATTCTATTTACGTTTACTTCATCAAAACCATGGGTAATCTGCAAAAATCCCTGTAGGATTTCATCCTGCCCTACTATTGAAACCCGTATCTTTAAAGAGCCTTTTGCCGATGTGACTTCTACTAAATCACCATCAGCCAGCTGTAAGGAAGCGGCGTCCTCTGGATGGATCTCCAAAAGAGGCCATGGTACAGCTTTTTTAAAACGGGGTATATGATGGTAACAGCTGTGATTAAATCTTGACTGCCTTGCACCTGTAATCAAAATAAATTTATACTGACCCTTGTTTTTACCACTTAAATAATGAGCCGGCCGGTAAACCGGGAGTTTTTCATATCCGTACTTAGCCAGATAATCTGAAGAAAACTCCACCTTCCCTGAAGGAGTGTTAAAGCCATTTTCATGATATTTTTCATATTTGTAAGCCTTATACATGTAGCCCTCAGGTTTTTGTGCTAACTCCTCCAAGCTCAAGCCAAGAGGTTTAATTATCCACCTGTTGAGTTCATCTTCATCCTTCCAGGGGAAATATTGGCCTATCCCCACTTTTTTTGCTAAGCTGCTCCAAAACTGATATTCGTTCTGGCATGAATCAAATTCCAGCACTTTTTTTGTTACGGATATGGTTTGAGGCATTCCCCCTCTGATTACCTCTGACCTTTCTAAAAAGCTTGCCGCGGGCAAAACATAATCTGCCAACTTGGCTGTATCTGTCATAAATAGATCTCTCACAACAAACAGATCTAAGGATTTTAATGCCTTCTCTACTTTATCTGCGTTGGGATTGGTTAAAACAGGATTGCCACCTGTTAATATTAACCCACGCAATGGGTATGGCTCGTTCTCCAACATTGCATCCATCGCCATGATGCTGTGCCCTTCCAGTCGGTTATCATAAAACACCGGGTATTCGTCTGCTCCGATAGGCCTCAGCTTTTTTATAGTTCCTTGCAAATCAGCAAGTAGAGAGTTAAAGGCTGGCGGTTCCTCAAGCATATCCCCTCCGGGACGGTCTGTGCAACCGCATAAAGCCCCGATGCAGGCAATTGCCCTTATGTTGTTAAAACCGTTATCATGATGCTCGGGCCCAACCCCAACCCTATAGGTGACCTGGGGAGCGCTTTCAGCGATAGTTTTGCTGATCTTATAAATATCATCCTGATTGATTCCAGTCTCTTCTGCCACATATCTCGGGTTAAATTTCCGTGCGTATTGGGCTAGCTCCTCAAAGCCTTTAGTATGTTCCTTGACAAAAGCCTGGTCATACCATTTATGCTCGATAATGATATTTATAATCCCTAAAGCCAAAGCCCCATCTGTAGCCGGTTTAATCGGGAAATACATATCTGCAAACTTTGCAAAGCTGTTTTTCCGCGGATCGATCAAAAGCACCTTTGCTCCCCGATCCCTTGCCTCTTTAATTTTGTTATAAAGGGGAAAATGGGATGCCAATGGGTTGGCTCCCCAGATAACAATACATTTTGCATTATGAAAATCAGGGGTCGGATAACTGCCGAGCACAGATTTTACGGCAGCATGCTTGGAAACAGCGCATAATGTATCATTGGAAAAAATGTTAGGGGTGCCAAATGCAAAGGCAAAACGGCTACAAATGTGGCTGTGTGTTGAATCTACAGATTCTCCCTTCCAAACGCCAATGCTTTTTGCTCCGTATTTTTCCTTGATAGACAGCATTTTTTGAGAGATTTCCTGCAAAGCTACTTCTAAATCGATCTCCTGCCATCTTTCGCCTACTTTTTTCAGCGGTTTTAAAATCCTTACCGGCGAATAAACCAAGTCCAGAATAGCTCTACCTTTCACACATAGTTTACCTTTATTAAAAGGATGCTCTTTATTGCCGATGATTTTCTTAATTTTACCCTGTTCAATAACTACAACGATAGGACAACGATAGCTACACATGCGGCAAAAAGTCTTGACACTGCAATTTGCCTCACTATAGTTCTTAATTAGCATTGAGCACCCCTCCCCCACTGCTAAAGTCCTTCCTTCAATAAACCCACTGGATATTTACCTTAAATCATAATACAGTTCATCATTTAACGCGAATCCGGGGATTCAAAAAGCCATACAATAAATCGGCAAGCAGATTTGCCAGGCAAAGCATTGTTACAGCCACCATGCTGCAGGCTTGAATTAACGGCAAATCTTGATTTTGCATTGCATATAACAATAACCTACCCAGCCCTGGGTAACCAAACACCACTTCAGCTACCAGCATTCCTCCGATCATCATACCGGCATCCATTGCCACAATCGTTACTGTGGGCAAAAGAGCGTTTCGTAGAACATGCCGAAACAGCACTTGCCGTCGTGGCAAACCTTTAAGATAAGCAGCCCGCACATAATCGGTGCGCAAAACATCTATTGTGCCGGCCCGGGTCATGCGTGCTACATATCCGATACTGTTCAGAGCTACCGCAATCGCCGGTAAAATCAGAAACGGAAGTGCTTCACCAAAACTGGAATCCGGATGGATCGATGAATTTGCCGGCAGCCAATCTAGATAGTGGCAAAACAAAGGGATCAACAATAAAGAGCTCACAAATACAGGCAGTGCCACAAACACCATGGAAACAGTTGTGATCATTTGGTCAGGCAATTTGTCCCGTTTTAAAGCTGCCAAAACCCCTAATAAAATGCCCAATGGCACATAGATCATCAGAACCACAAGTGCTAACATGGCTGAATTGCGCAACCTGGACATCACTATTGGAAATATTGGCATTCGGTTGACAAGGGAATCGCCCCAATCCCCTTTAACGAAATTCACCGCCCAATCCAGGTATTGAACGTAAAAAGGGTTATTGAGGCCATATTCTTCTCTTAAATTGGCGATGGCCTCTTCTGTGGCAAACTGACCCAGCACCAACTGAGCCACATCACCAGGTAAGAACTGCGTAATAGCAAATATAATGATAGAGGCTAAAAACATGATCACAAAAATAGAACCAAAACGACGTAGTATATAAGCTATCATTGTCTGACCTCCCTAGGGCTATCCGCTTGTCGAACAATTACTTCGCTTTGCAGAGTTCGCAATTCATCAAGAGTAATGTGACAGCAGATATGATGGTGTTCGCTCACATCCTGCCAGGGTGGCTCCTGCTCTTCGCAAATCTTACCTATTTTTCGAGGGCAGCGGTTGTGAAAACGACAGCCAGAAGGTAAATTAATAGCGCTGGGCACACTTCCTTCCAACCGAATCCGTTCTTGTCGCACATCGGGATCCGGAATCGGAATAGCCGACAGCAACGCCTCTGTATAAGGGTGATAGGGGGGCATAAAAACATCCTCAGCCGAACCTATCTCACATATGCGGCCTAAATACATTACTGCGATCCAGTCGGAGATATAGCGTACCGCCGCTAAATCATGTGAAATAAACAGATAAGATATTTTATGGTTATCCTGTAGTTTTATCAAAAGATTGATCAGAGCAGCCTGTACTGATACATCCAAGGATGAAAGCGGTTCATCGCAAAGTATCAAGGTGGGTTCAGCCGCCAGTGCACGGGCGATGGCTATGCGCTGTTTTTCACCTCCACTTAATTCGTGAGGCAAACGATTGATGTAATCTTCAGGCAGGTTCACAGCATTAAACAATTGGCGCACCCGTTCCTGGATCTCATTTTTTGATAAACCCATCAGGACCAATGGCCGGGAAACGCTTTCCCCTATTGTATAATGGGGATTTAAAGAAGCATCCGGGTTCTGGAACACCATCTGAATACTTTTTCTCTGGACAGGAGTTCTTTTTAAAACACTATAGGGTATCAGTTCTCCTTCCAGCTCTATTTCTCCGGAGGTGGCCTCTTCCAGTCCAGCAATACAGCGGGATAAAGTTGTCTTGCCACATCCGCTTTCTCCCACAATACCCAAAGTAAAACCGCCGCGTACACCTAAGGATACATCATCTACAGCCTTAATTTTTGTTTGGCCACGCTTAAAAAGTGATGCAAACTCTCCTGATGAAACAGAAAAGTGTTTCTTAATATTACTCGCACTAAGCACCACCGGGCCCTCTTCATGTTTAGAAAAATCCCTTGCATGCTGGGTATCCATTAACAGTTCAGGTTTGCTCTGTAAAATTTCCCACCTGCGGCAAGCTGTGAAATGGCCTGCTTCAGCTTCCACCAGCGACGGCCGCACAGCCTTACATTCATCCTCAACCATACTACATCGAGGGCTAAATATGCAGCCTGACGGAAGATGATTCATGCGCGGTATATAACCGGGGATCGCGGTTAAAATAACACTCTGCTTGTCATTGGTTATCTTTGGCAAGCAGCCTAATAGCCCTCTGGTATAGGGGTGAAGCTTGCTTCTAAAAACCTGTTGAACGGTTCCTTCCTCTAAAATCTCCCCTGCGTACATCACACCTACCCGGTTACAGATATTTGCTACAACACCAAGGTTGTGGGTAATGAAAAGAACTGCCATATTATATTCCGTCAATAGCTCATGAACCAGGTCTAGTATTGCTGCTTCAGTAGTCACATCCAGGCTTGTGGTCGGTTCGTCCATAATCAAAAGCTGAGGGTTTGTTGTTAATGCAATGGCAATCACAACACGCTGCAGCATACCACCGCTTAGTTGGTGGGGATAGCGTTTCGCCACCGATTCCGGATCAGGCATGCGCATTTTTTTTAACATTTCAACGGCTTTCGCTTTTGCCTCTGCTGATGATAAATTTAGATGTAACCGGGCGATCTCGGCTATCTGTTCACCAATAGTTATTGATGGGTTTACCGCAGCAGCCGGATCCTGGTGTACCATAGTGATCCTGGAACCCCAAACTTGTTGCATCTTGGACATCGGCAGAGAAAGCAGATCAGTGCCGCCGAGTTTAACCGAACCGCTTTTTATCTGTCCATTGTCGGCCAGATAACGAACAATAGCCCGAGCTAATGTAGACTTTCCTGAACCTGATTCGCCAACCAATCCATATATTTCGCCGGCTGCGATCTGTAAGGAAACATTGCGGACTGTATAGATAGGTCCCCGGTCTGTATGGTATGTTACAGTAAGATTCTTAACATCTAGAATGGGATCAGGGTCGATCGTTTTTTTGGATCTATGCATATCTGTCACTACTCACACCACCCGGTAACAATATTCTGCGCAAGCCGTCGCTCACAAAACTTACTCCTACAACCAAAATAGCGATAGATGCAGCAGGAAAAAATAATACCCAAGGAGCAACACCAAAAAAGGGCCGTGCCTCGCTTACCATGAATCCCCAGTCTGGCGCAGGTGGCTGTACACCCAAACCCAAAAACCCCAGGGATGCAACCATAAAAATAGCATATACAAAGCGCATAGATCCCTCTACAGCAAGATGGGGCAGCACATTGGGCAATATTTCCTTCAACAAAATATAGGAGATACTTTCACCACGCAGTTTAGCTGCTTCAACAAATGCCCGGGTCTTGATATCTAAAACCACACTGCGTACCACCCTGGTCACTACAGGAATATACATAAAACCAACCACTAAAATCACACTATAAAATGAGGAACCCAGGGAAAACAGCACCAGCATGGCTAACAATAAACCTGGAATGGCCATCATCACTTCCATCAAGCGCATAAGAACATCATCCAGCACACCACCCCAATATCCTGAAATCAAACCCAGGATCAGTCCTAAAAAGACAGCCAAAGCCGCACCTGACCCGGCGACTATACATACATTCCTGCTGCCGACGACAACACGGCTAAAAACATCACGACCAAATTCATCTGTACCGAAGATATGTTCAGCTGAAGGTGGTTGCAACCTCTGTTCAATATTCTGCTCTGCATAATCATAAGGCACAATCAATGGACCAACTAAGGCCGTAAGCAAAAATAAAGTGACAATAAAAAAACCGATTACACTTAATGTATTGCGCCGGATCCCCCTCCAGATGTTATAAAGTTTAGAATGTACATACTCTTGATTGCTTTGTACGGATATTTCCATAAAAATACCTCCGGCTATTACATGGTGAGCTCCCCCATCAGAAATAGATGGGGGAGCTTCTTATATTACTGTTATTCCCTTTCCAGGTAAACAGTACTAAAGTCAACAGCAACCTCGACTATATGCGCTTTGACACCTTTCACATCTTTATGAGAAGCCCAAGCACTGTGCTTGAAAGCGGGAACAATGATTGGCCCGCGTTCCATAAAGATCTCCTGAACTCTGTGGTACATCTTAATACGCTCATTGTAATCCATTTCTGTAGCAATTTTAGCCGCCAAATCATCCAATTCAGAATCGGACCAGTGAGTTTCGTTCCAGCGGGCTCCAGTGACATAGGCCTGTTGGAGAAATACTCCTGGGTGTGTCCTAGAACCCCAGTCGGTAATACCAAGTTCATAATCCAGCCAATTGACGTAGTAAATATCACTCGGAACAAGTTGAATATCTACATCGACGCCGATATCACTCATCTGCTCTTTCCAGATTACAGCTATAGCAGAATTTGGACGGACTTCCGGTGAATATATTGTAAGTTTTAAGCCATCAGCATAGCCGGCCTCAGCCAACAGTTGTTTCGCTTTTTCAACATCGCGTTTAGGTTCAGGCGCGTCAAGATAATAATCGCCATAAGCCGGACTAATCGGTGTATCCAGGCCGATTACTCCAAAACCGTCAAAGGCTGCTTCAAGCATTTCTTGACGGTCAGTAGCAAGCTTAAGAGCCTGACGCACACGAACATCGTTGAAAGGAGCAACATCTGCACGCATGCGAATCAGGTAGTGAGTCGCTGACGGTTTCGTGTAGAGCGTTAAATCTGGCTCTTTTTCAAACAATCCCAGAGATTCAGAAGGAGGTTCATACATAAAATCAATCTGGCCGCTGCGCAATGCCTCCATAGCAGCTGTTTTATCCGGAATAACTATGAGCTCAAGACCGTCCAGATAGGGAAGGGGGTTACCGTCGGCGTCCTTTCTCCAGTAATTAGGGTTCCGTTTAAGGACGATACGGTCCTCAGGGTTATA
>LFTQ01000110.1:9476-12801 GCA_001513545.1 Clostridia bacterium DTU068
GGTGCTGTGATATCAACGATATTTGAGAACAGGTCTACGGTTTTGGCACCCACATCAGGATCACGTAAGCGGTCAAAAGTATACTTCACATCACGCGAAGTCATCTCTTTGCCATCATGGAATAAAATACCTTTTCGCAGTTTAAAGGTCCAAGCCTTTTCCGCCTCATCATAATCCCAACTCTCAGCTAAGCTGCGCTCGGGATCCGGACGGCCCTCCTCATCGCAAAAAACCAGGTAATCATTCCACATCGAGGCAGCCTGATTGTCCCCTGAAGTGGTGAGGAAGGTTGGGTCCAAAGCTGTTGTCGTATCGATGGCTATGCGTAAGGTGCCTCCGTGCTTCGGTGAAAGCTTCTCACTAGGCTCTTGTCCTGATGTGCCGTTCTGCGAACAACCAAATGCCACAAGACAAAAGACCAATAATACAGCGATCAAAATACTGCGTTTTTTTGACATTGTTTCCCTCCTTATCTTGTTCGGTACTATTACTGATTTTTGGTTAAAGTTTGCATAGGCCATTATGCTGTACTACTTTTACTGCTTTTTCTATAGCGCTTATGAGCTTATATCATCACCTGCCTCAGATAGTATTTCTGTGAAAGACCATTCTGTACTGAACTGTCAAACCCCTGTCCCTATTCCCTTTCAGCATTCAGTCTTTGCATTACTATAGATTTTGTAGGACAGGTAGTAGAACACAAACCACATCCCCAGCACTTTTCAGGATCATATATAATTTTCTTTCTAATTTTCCCATTGACTTCAACTTCTTCATTTCCAATAGTAAAAACCCCAAAATAGCAGCGTTTTACACAGCGTCCACAATGGATGCAAGTGGTTTCATCATATAAAGCTTTATACTCCACTATAGGAAATTTTCCTTTGCTGTTAAACTCAAGAGCGGCACGCACAGGATAACAACAGCATGCACAGCAGTTGCATACCCCTGTAGCTCCATTTTCTCTCCAGTCCGGATTAACTTGCAGCATAAGGCCTTTTTTATTTGCATTGATTATTATCTCTTTAGCTTCTTCCTTAGTGATCTCACGGCCGAATGTGCGGTCTGTAATATTATCGTCAAATCGTATGCATGTTTCCCTTGGCTTGTTGCAGGCGTCTTTTAAGTTCCGGCAATCACAGGGGACAACTCTGAATCTTTTTGATTTGGAAAGGAATTCATCTAATTCATCCAAGGGCAGGTAAGTTATATTTGATGATATATCAGCTTCACCTTTAAGCCTTTTTTCAAAGATGGGGCTTTTTTTGTATGTTTCATAACACCATTCATCAAGCTCATCCCTTACCTTTTTCGGGAGGTCAGGGTAGTGTTCATCAAACTTACAACTGTAATTGAGTTTTTCATAAAAGTTCGCAGCAATATAAATGTTTTCATCCTGCTTGTCTTTATTTAAGACCGATTTCATATAGGCATTTTCCATCAGTTCACGGGCTTTTTCCGTAGTAATACCTAACCTGCCGGCCAATTCCTCCGCTGTCATTTCTTTCCCATCCATAGCTTCTACAATATCCATATCCTGTTCAGTTACAAACTGATCAAGATAAGGAATGGCGATTTCAGGCACATCAAACAATTTAATAAATTTATCCCGTGTTGTCTTCAATAATGAACCCTCCTAATAAACTGCATTCCCTTCCCTCAATGTTTCCAGAGCAAACCCAGTCATGCTGCAGTAAATTTGATTAAATATTCTTTTCCAGAAAAACAAAAGTGAGCAGAACGCAAACTGCTTGCGTTTCTACTCCCTTATGTCTCATAGCTTTAAGTAGATTTGCATCAACCCATTTAATTATGGACGTCCAATAATATATATGTGGATTTAATTATAGCATATAAACATATGACTAACAAATGTATTTTTAAACAGGATAGAGTGACACAACTGTAGTATATTTTACTATAAGGCCACCAAATAGAGCAAACACCTTTTGATAGCCTGTTATTATCCCTTGACTACCCCCAGGGTTTTCAGCTTTTTAACAGGGCGTACCAGATCCATCTGCTGGCTCAGTACAAAATCAATGTCTTTATATACCATCCGGCACTCCTCGGCAACATCACCTTTTTTGCGTTTGCCTAAGGCCACTCCCAACTGCTTGAGGTCCTCCATCACCTGCTGGACAGAAAAGGTTTGTTTTGCTTTTTTGCGGGAGTATACCCTTCCCGCTCCATGAGAACAGGAATGAAAACTCTCCGGATTCCCTAAGCCTTCAACAATATAAGAATAGCTGCCCATGGCACCGGGGATAACACCCATCTCCCTATTTTTTGCGCTGATCGCCCCTTTGCGGTGCACCCAGACTTCTTTATTATAGTGCTCTTCAAAGGAGGCGTAGTTGTGATGGCAGTTGATGGGCTCATCGAACTTTATATCCTGTAGATGCCCATAACTGCTAAGGTAATCGCAGAAGATTTCCTGTACCTGCTCCATGATCTGACTGCGGTTCTCTTTGGCAAAATCCTGGGCCAGCTGCATCCAGGAGATATACTGCTGCCCCTCTTCACTATCCACCGGAAGGTAAGCTAAGTCGTATGACGCCGGAACAGCTGATTTCCACCTTGCATTTAGTTCTTTCGCAACCTTGTTAAAGTAATTGCATATCTTATAGCCGAAGTTCCTGCTCCCGGAGTGCACCATCAAACCGGCAAGTCCATCTTCATCCTCTTGGATCTCTATAAAGTGGTTTCCGCCGCCCAGGGTCCCCACCTGATAGAAGCCGGAGTCCAACTCAGGCACCAATTTCTTAACCAGGTGTTCTCTGGGAAACTGATCCAGTGCCCGCTCTAAAACAGTGCACTGCCTTTTCTTTTTATGGTGATCAAAACCTGTAGGAACAGTGCGCAGGATTTGTCCGATGATGGCCTGGATCAGTTTGCCCTGACCAGCTGAATCGATTTGCATGATCTCTGCAGAAACATCGGTCTGCACATAACAGATACCACAGCCGATATCCACTCCTACAGCATTGGGAATGATCACCCCATCTGTGGCGATCACCCCACCGATGGGCATCCCGTAACCTTCATGGCAATCAGGCATCAAGGCCGGCCATTTATAAATAAAGGGCAAATTGGAGAGGTTTGTGACCTGCTGCAAACACCCATCATCGACCTGGCTGATATCCTCAAGCCAGATCTTGACCGGTTTTTGCTGTTTGCTTTTATCAAAATAAACAAACACAGCGATCCCTCCTTTGCCTGCCAATTATATCATATAATCGATCACCGGATCACAAAGGCGGCTCTGCCGCCCGGTTTTGATGCCTCTTAATAAAAAAGGTGACAGATAACTTGGTGGTTAGTG
>LFTQ01000091.1:0-14059 GCA_001513545.1 Clostridia bacterium DTU068
CTTGTGCTCCGATAGTTACAACAATCATCACCGCCAGTAATATAAAAAGCAATCTGCTAAACCTTTTCAAAATAGCTCCTCCTTTATTGATGGGAATAGTTAGTAATGATCATGTTTGCTCATTTGTAATGACTCTAATGCCTCAGTCAATATCTTTCTTCTAACATCAACTTCCTTATCTTTTGTTAAATTATGATCGCCGAGGGGGCAAACAATGCTCGTACCTTTTACTATTCGGTTTGAACCGACCATTTCAGCAATAGGAGTCATATTAGCAATATGTACTACCGGTATCCCGATCCTTTCTATTTCTTTCACAATCGCTGCACCGCAGCGAGTGCTTGTACCTCAAGTGGAAGTATGAATAACTGCGTCTACACCTCCTTTACTTAATTCATGGGCAATTTGTTTTCCTATTTTACGGCTGTTTTCCAGGTTCGTCATAACCCCTGTTGTTGAAAAATAATATGGATACAATGAACCTATCAGTCCTTCTTTAACAAAATCACTCATTACATCTACAGGAACTAATCTGTTCGGATCCTCATTTATACATGAATTATCATAACCGCGGTGACATACTTCATATTCTGTACTGTTTAGTTTTTCAATTCCCTCAATACTATATTTCCCGTATTTTGTTGCACCGGCAGATTCAACTTTATCCGGGTTTCCTTTTGGATAAAGTCCTCCGTCAGTCGTTAATGCTATTATGCTGTTTTTTAAATCTTTCACCGGTGGAGGTTCTGGAACAAACTCAAATTCCGGCAACCTTATTTCTGAACGATATTCCTTACCGGTTATTTTGTTAACAAGCATCTCTACTGCTCTTTCTGCAGCTGTTTTATCAGATATATAATTCCTTTTAACACCTTTAGAAAAATAATTATCTTCTTCAGGGTCGAGTATCTCATTCTGTAACAGCTTTTCTCCGATTTGAATCATTTGACTGATCGCTGTTTTCATTGCCCTGGCATTATTAGCTGTTTTAACAATTGCAACATGTTTTCTATAGAGTTCAACACCTGGGTTTTCCTTATACATTGCTGTTACTGCAGGAATTCCTAATTCATCTTGAATGGTTTTGCATATTTCACCACATGCCACTCCATAACGTCCAGCATTAAAAGCCGGACCGGCCAAAACCAATTTAGGTGAGTATTGCTTAACAAGCTGTATTATTTCCTCTTTTACCTTATTCTCATTTTCTATAAAGTAGTTATCACCACATATGATTGTTGCGAGAACTTCTCCTCGTTCTCCTAGAAATTCTTTTACAGCCATGGCTGGGCCAATCGCTCCGGACTGCACTGTCAATCCAACATTGGCACTCTCTTCTCCACCTATTCTTCCAAAAAACTGGTTGATATAATATACGATTGTGATCTTTTGGTCTTTTTTGTCAGCCAATGAGTACCCTCCTTAAATCATCCACTGTTACATCCATGGGGTAAAACTATTAATACTCCTTTGTAGAAAATATAGTTTCTCCAAACTGGCTTAAAATACCGCGTATTGACCAATTTGATAAAAGCCCACCTTGATAAAAAACATCGGTCGACAAACCCGGGGTTTTCTCTATTTCTTTAACACGCTGCATATCACTTAATTCATCACCGATGACCTTACTTAGTTTTGGAATTTCTATTTGTTCTTCCATACCACAGCTTACCAGTGCATCAGCGGTCTTCGAATTAAACAGTGTCATATCGTTAACCGAACCGCCGGATGATAATGATAAAGACTCAACTATTGCTATCACTGTTTTAATACCAAGTTCTTCACATTTTTTACTTGTAAAGTCTAAATCCAATTGGGGATGTCCTCCGCCTTCTTTTGTAAGAACAACTCCATCTGCCTTAAGATATACTTTGGCTAACTTTGCTGAAAGTGCTGCCGCTCTTTCTTTGTCAATCAGGGAAACTGGGGCATTTCTAAGCACTACACCGGTAAATAATAAATCTTTATCATGCCTTTTATACAGTTCTTTTATAATTGGGTGATTTTGATATGTATAAGTTGTCTCTGTAATAGACATATTGTCATACTGAAGATTGACTATTGCTCCATCAAAAAACTCATTAGGATGAATGATCGTGGGAATAATGTTACGTGAATTATGTCCATATACTAAAGTCTCGGCGAGATGTTGAATAGAATATATTTGACATATATAGGCGACTCTGGGAAGCTCACTTTCTCGTTGTTCTCTTACATTATTCAAATCATATAAAACCAAATCATCAGTTTGAACCTCAATCGCTGCATTAGCAAGGTATTTTGCCATGGTAAGGCTTGCCCGCTTGAGTGCTAAAGCATATTCACTTTCACTCATATCTTTCAACGGTTGCGCCAGCAGCACAATATTATTCGTGCGGCTAAACTGCGATATATCTGCTATAGGGCCGCTCATATCAATTACCATAGGAACCTGTGATGCCATTTGCCATGTTTCCACAACAGCAACACCTTTTAGGCAAACGGTTTCCCCGTCTCCCACTATCTCTAATGGGCTGATAATGCCTGGAAACACTTGACCACATCCGGAGATCTTTATTCTCGGCTCGATAACATCTGCAACTCTAACAATGCGGCAATTATCTCCAGGCAAGGCGAGTTCTATTCTTACATCCTCAAAACCTGAACTCTCTTTAATAAGGCTCAGCAACTCGTCTCGATTGATTATTAAGGTATTCTTAACTACTGATGTCTTTGAGCCAAACTCAACAGTATCAATATGAACATTTCTTTCAACTAGTTTCACTATACAACCACCCTCTCATACTGATGCTCTGCTATTAATAGTTCAATGAAACAAAATCTTATATATCAACAATACGGTGGTTCCTGTCAGCATTTAATTCCTGGCTAGAAAACTGCCATCTCCGGCTTTTCCTAAGAATTTCCCATCCTTAACAATCACTTTACCCTTGCTGATGGTCACTTCAGCTACTCCTTTGACCTTCCATCCTTCAAATGGACTCCAATCAGCCATATCATGAGTCCCTTCTCCGGTTATGGTCATCTCTTTGTTAGGATCAAATACCACCAGGTCAGCATCGCTCCCTACCATTACTGCACCCTTTTTAGGATAAAGGTTGTAGACCTTGGCAGGGTTTGTACTGGTTATTTCAACCAGTTGCTCTGTACTGATCCTGTTTTTCAGTACCCCTTCACTGTACATTATCGAGAGGCGCACCTCTATTCCCGGCATCCCACCGGGGATCTTGTAGAAAACATCAGATATTTTTTTCTGTTCCTTTGTGAAGGCACAATCATCTGTTCCGATGATGGAAATGGTTCCATCCTTCAAACCTCTCCATAGTTCCTGCTTATCTTTCTCTTCTCGAATCGGTGGGTGGACAATAAAGTTCTGTCCATCATCACGCTGGTAAACATCACTGGTCAGAGTCAGATAAGGTGGGCAGGTTTCTCCATAAACAACCTGACCTGCCTTTTTAGCTTCACGAATAGCCTTTACCCCTCCTTCACTGGAGACATGTCTGATTAAGAGAGGTACACCTACATGTCGTGCTAACAGAATCACTCTCTGTATAGCTTCAACTTCTGACAGCTCAGGTTTGCAGAATGGATAGTAACGCGGTGCTTCCTTGCCGGCAGCAATAAGTGCTTCTGTGCTTCTTCTTACAATGGCTTCATTTTCACAGTGGACTGTAGCTAAGGCACCAAGTTCTCGGACACGTTCAAAAGCTCTTAAAATCTCACCATCATCAACATATAAACCATCATCTTTATAAATCGTGTAGAATTTGAAGGAGGTGATCCCCATATCTACAATATCAGTCATCTGCTCCAGAGTTTTATCATTGATGTCGGTCAATGTACAATGAAAACTGTAATCCACAACACATTTCCCAGCAGCCTGTCCCATTCGTTCCTGAATTATCTCCATGGGCAGTTTACCCTTTTTCTGATCAGCAAAATCAATGAGAGTGGTGACACCGCCAAAAGCCCCGGCAACAGTTCCTGAATAGAAATCGTTTTTTGTCACGGTCCCGGCCAGGGGCAGCAGCATATGAGCATGGGTCTCTACAAGCCCTGGAAAAATGAGTTTGCCTGAAGCATCAATCACAGATACAGCATCTTCCGCATCAAATTCTCCAAGTGCCGCGATCCTGTTCCCCTTCACTGCCACACTTATAACACCCAGATCCTGTGGGGCAAAAACATGACCATTTTTTATTACTAAATCGTATTTCAAGCTATTCATCTCCCATTCGGAATAGTCTTCATCGATTTACATGGGACAGTCATTTTAAGCTGATAGCTTTTTGCGGACACCACTGCGCACAAAGCCCACACCCATCGCAATTGTCCTGGTCGATCCAGGTGTGGTCTTCATCCCACTTGACACCATCATAGAAGCAGGCACGATGACATTTACCGCAGTTTATACATAGCTCTTGATTTATCTCTGCCTTCAGAGCAGGCTCCCGGCACAACTCTTCAACAGTGGAGATATAAGGCAGTGCCTTTCCTCTGAAGTCTTTAATACTTTTGTAACCCTTTTCATCCATATAGGCAGCCAAACCGTCCAGTATGTCCTGAACTATCCCCCAGCCCTTCCACATCACTGATGTAGCCAATTGTACTGTGGTAGCCCCGAGCATGATGTATTCCACAACATCCTGCCAGCTGCTGACACCGCCTACCGCTGAAATGGGTATATCAACCGATCGGGCTGTCTCTGCGAGGAGAGCCATTGTAATTGGCTTGATAGCAGGGCCGCTGTACCCGCCAAAACTCCGCAGTACCGGCCTGCCGGTTTCAACATCCACACCGGCAAAAGAACGCACAGTATTGCTGATGGCTATTGCATCAACCCCACCCTCAACTGCAGCATTGGCAGTTTCAACAATATCACTTACTCCGGGGGTGAACTTAGCCATCACAGGAATTTTGGCCACACTTTTAACCGCCTTGATCTGTTCATATAGTGTCTTAGCGTTCTTGCCGATATGCATACCCACACCTTTAGAAGGCATAGGACAAGACACATTCATTTCAAAAAAGTCCACCAACCCAGTTTCCTGCACTTCTTCAACAATCTCTGCTGTTATTTCCGGATCAGGCATCGCTAGTATACTTGCACAGATCTTAGCTCCACCTTCTTTTGCAATGGAGAACTCCTTTTCAAACCACTCATCTTTTGGCTGTGTGGTGAACAACTCCATGTTTATCATCCCCACCGGTCTGTTCCCGACACGGTACAGAACCATACGTCCATTGCGGGGATGTTCAAGCCATGCGTCCCTGGGGCTGATAGTTTTACTGATTACAGCGCCAAAACCCGCCTGGCCTGCACACTTCAGCCGCTGGCCATCCCAACCCGGGGTTGCGGAAGCCAGCATCAGCGGATTCTTCAGTTCCAAACCGGCAAAAGTTACTTTTAAATCTGCCATCATGCCCTCCTCCCTTTATAACTGCTTCAATTCTGTCGCTTAGTTAATAGAATTATATAGTGACAAAAAGCACTAAACAATTTCATATTTTGACAAACAATCAGTTCATTATTTTATTGTTTTTGTGCCAACTGCTAGCACACTTTAAACTACAAAAGCTCAACCCCTTTCTACAGCTGGATTTACCGTTTTACCACCTTTCACCAATCACTATACCGACTGGCAAAATATATATAGTCAAGGCATAAAACAGCAAAGCATTAACTCACATCAGCTTCGACAAGTTGTACCGCTTTCTCTCATAGAAGGTACAAAAAGGGAATCACCAAAACATGCTATTATAGTTTTTTCGGTGATTCCCTTTTTCCAATTATGCAATGACCAATAGTTTCAGGTCATTAACATTCGTACCAGTTGCCCCTGTAATAATAATTTCACCCAACTGCTCTAGGGGGTCAGATACATCATGTTTTCTCAAAGCAGCAAAAAGATCGATCCCTTGGCTTCGCGCCTGCTCCAGTGTAAATTTGTCAACCATAGCACCGGCAATCTCTGTGGGGCCATCTGTACCATCGGTATCAACACTGGCAATGACAACATTATCCAAACCATCCATCCGTAACGCGGCACCCAGGGCAAACTCCTGGTTCGGGCCTCCTTTACCACACTCACCGGTGATACTTACTGTAGATTCACCACCACCGATCAATACACAAGGTGGTTTCATAGGATTCCCGCTGTTCAATATCTCCCTGGCGATGTCAGCAAAGGTACCGCCAACTTCATGCCCTTGGCCCTCCAGAACTGTGGACAGGATCATCAGATTCTTAATTCCCATTTCTTCTGCAGCCTCATAAGCTCCCATACAGGCGGCATTGCTCGGTACTAAAATAAAGCTATATATATTGTGGTCTGAAAGGTCCTTAGGTGTTTCCATTTCAGGGCCAGCTGTTCTAAGAAACTCCTGAATCGAATCAGGCATCTTATCCCAGAGCGAATATTTAGTCAAAGTATTTCTGGCCATCTCCAATGTGGAGGTATCAGGTACTGTAGGACAGGTAATATAGTCAAGTTCATCACCGGTCACATCAGATACTGTAAGATTAATGATATGTGCTTCAGGATTAATCAGCTGGGCCAATCTGCCGCCCTTGATCCTGGATAAATGTTTGCGCACTGCATTCATCTCATAAATATTGCATCCGCTGTAAAGCAGCACCTGGAAAGCCACTTTTTTGTCTTCAAGACTGATACCATCTACCGGGTATGGCAGTAAAGCGGTACTGCCCCCTGTAAAGGCCGCAAACACAATATCTCCGGGCTTCGTAGCTTCTGCTAAAGAATAAATATCTTTTGCTGCAGCATGCCCAGCCTCATCAGGAACCGGATGGGCAGCCATACGCATATCAATTCTATCAAGCTGGCCTTCCTGGCCATACTTGCAGATAACTATACCACGTTTAATCCTATTTCCTAAGATCTCTTCCAGAGCTTTTGCGATAGGATATGTGGCCTTCCCTGCTCCCACAACATATATATTTCCGGTCTTGCTGAGATCAAAGGTGTGGCTTCCGACGGTAAGAATATTATCGTCCACTGAAATCAGATTCTTAACCGCAAGATAAGGATCAGCTTTGGCTAACGCTCTTTCAATAAGTTCTACTGTGATCTCCCTAGCCTTTCTGCTGCCATGATCAATAAGCCGTTCCCTGTTCTTTATATAGCTCATCCTTTCCCCTCCTGCCTTTAAATATTCCTAGATGTTTATTAATAATGCCGTTTTACGAAAGCGTTTTAGCAAACAACAGAATATTAACTTTTTCTGCTCATTTAGCTACAGATACGGGTACCTCCATTTCCCAAAACCGCATCATCGATCAATTCCGGCAAGGTTATTATTGCTTCACTTCCTCCTGACTCAAGGAAAGAAATCGCTGCCTCTATTTTCGGCCCCATACTTCCAGCTGCAAAATGCCCCTGCTCCATATAAGCTTTAGCTTTATCCAGAGAAATATGGTCAAGGTCAATCTGGTTGGGTTTGCGGTAGTTCAAAGATACTTTACTGACAGCTGTAGGAATAATCAGCAGGTCGGCCTGCAAAAGAGAGGCTAGCAGACTGGCAGCCCGATCCTTATCGATCACCGCTGCTGCACCCACCAAACTGTTATCTGAATCACTGATGACCGGAATTCCTCCACCGCCACAGCTTATAACTGTATAACCTTTTTCCACCAGCGCCCGGATCGCTTGGTATTCCACAATCTTAACCGGTCGGGGTGACGCAACGACCCGCCTGTATCCCCTCCCGGCATCCTCTACCATATTCCACCCCTTTTCATTCATCAGCTTCTCCGCCTGCTCTTTGCTGTAAAAGGGCCCAATTGGTTTTTCAGGTTTTCGGAATGCAGGATCATCCGCATCAACCAACACCTGAGTCACTACAGTAACAACATCCTTATTGATTCCTTGGCGGTCATATTCACTCTTAAGAGCCTGCTGAATCATATAACCGATCGACCCTTGAGTTTCCGCCACTGCTACATCAAGGGGCTGTGGCGGAACCTGCTCCCGAGCAGCCTCGGACCTAAGCAGATTAAAGCCAACCTGGGGGCCATTGCCATGAGCAATAACCACATTAAAACCATGCTGAACAAGTTTTACAATGGGCTTGCAGCTATTTCTAATCACCTCTAATTGGTCAGCAGCACTTATTTTGTTATTATCTTTGATAAAAGAGTTGCCTCCCAATGCTATAACAACCGTTTTGCTCAATTCTTTTTATCTCCCCTCCGTCCCACAATAAAGTTATAGTGATATGAAACGGCCGTGCTTGCGCGGCCGCCCCATGTATATTTATCCTAATTTGAAACTTAGAAAGGAATCTTGAAATTCCTACCCGCATAAACGGCACTGGAACCTAATTCCTGCTCGATCTGCAACAGCCTGTTATATTTCGCTGTTCTTTCTCCACGAATGGTTGCTCCGGTTTTTATCTGCCCTGCATTTATACCCACTACCAGATCGGCAATCAACGGATCCTCTGTCTCACCTGAACGTTCAGAGACCATAACACCACTGTTATTGCGGTATGCCAATTCCGCAGCATCAAGCGCCTCTGAGAGGGTACCGATCTGATTCACTTTTAACAATAATGCATTGCTGGCGCCAAGGGGTACACGTTCTTTAATTAACCTGGGATTGGTGCATAAAAAATCATCACCGACGATCTGGATCTGAAGTTCCTTAGTAGCTCTCACAAAACCGTCTACATCATCTTCACTAAAGGGATCTTCCATACTCATAATAGGATAATCTTTCAACAAATCTTTATAGAAAGCAAGCAGTTCATCTGTAGTCAGCTCATTGCCCTCAAGAGTATACTTTTTAGTCTCCGGGTTATACAGGTGTGTTGTAGCACAATCCAGACCATAAACAATTTTATTCGCATAAGGGGTTCTCTCTACTGCCATCACCAGGTTATCCATCGCCTCCCGCACCTTGATAATTGGCGGGGCAAAACCACCCTCATCACCAACGTTAGCAGCTATTTTACCATACTTTTCTACAATAATCATTCTTAATTCTTCGTAAACCGCCATGGCGATCTCCATGGCTTCAGAGAATGTCTCCGCTCCTACCGGGAAGATGCAAAACTCCTGGAATTCCAGGTCATTGGACGCATGTTTGCCGCCATTGATTAAGTTCAGCAGCGGAACAGGCAACACATGAGCATTGACATTTATATATCTATAAAGGGGCATATGCAGAGCATTGGCAGCCGCTCTTGCAGCAGCTAAAGATACACCGAGGATAGCATTAGCTCCGAGCCGCGATTTGTCTGGAGTTCCGTCAAGAGCGATTAAAGCAGCATCAAGTTCCCGCTGTTTTGAAGCATCCATACCTATAACTTCAGGCTGGATAAGCTCTTTTACATTGGCAACAGCCTTTCTAACTCCCATACCTCCATACCGCTGCTCACCGTCACGCAATTCTTTCGCTTCATTTGCACCGGTAGAACGACCTGCCGGCACATCGGCACGCCCCATAGTGCCGTCATTTAATATGACATCAACTTGGACAGTCGGGTTGCCACGGCAATCCAATACTTCTCTTGCATCAATTTCTCTAATTTTTAAATCCATACAATTTCCACCCTTCAATTAACTTGGGCTTTGTCAATGAGGAAACTGGGAATCCCGGTTTCCCCATTGACAAGCTGTTGCTTGGCTTTTCTTATTTATTTCAATAACAGAGAAAGAATCGCTTTCTGAATATGGAGTCTGTTTTCGGCCTCATCAAAAATGACGGAATTAGGTCCATCAGCTACCGCATCTGTTACTTCATAACCCCGGTCACAGGGGAGGCAGTGCATGTAAAGGACATCATGCTTGGCACGCTTCAGCATTTCCTCATCGCAAATCCAATCCTTGTGCTTGTCAAAGAGCTCCCGTTGTTTTTGCTCATCAAATGCTTCTGTTGCCGGTGGGAAGTATTTCATGCTGGCCCAGGATTTCGGGTAAACGATATCTGCATCTTTGAAGGCATCTTTCATGCAGTCTGTTTCTTCAAAGGAGCCGCCATATTGCTTCACATTTTCTTTAACTGCATCAATAATCATTGGGTCAAGCTCAAATCCTTCCGGACGAGCAAAGGTGATATTCATACCGAATTTGCTGGCAGTTGCCATCAGGCACTGAGGAACAGCGACCGGTTTTTTCACACTGGGGGAATAGGCCCAACTGACAACCAGTTTTTTGCCCCGGGGGTCACCAAGCTTTTCTTTGATGGTTAGCATGTCAGCCAATGACTGTGTGGGATGATATACATCATCTTCTGCATTGATTACAGGAATATCTGCCCACTCGGCAAATTCACGGATGTACTTGTTCCCAGCCCCATAAACCCATCTGACTGCATCGCCATAAATTCTGATGACAATGCCATGTCCAAACCTGGAAAGAACTCTGGCAGTATCAGCAACCCTCTCTGTCACATAAGCTTTTTCCTCACCTTCAACAGCAGGGGTATAGATCTTATCTACATCAAGATAGTTGCCATGGCCACCTAGTTGAGTCATGCCTGTTTCAAAACTATTCCGGGTACGTGTTGAACGGCAATAAAAAATCAAGAATGCGGTTTTGTTTTTGAGCAGTGGATGTTCACGACCCATAGCCACATCCTGTTTCAGAGTTGCAGCTGTTTCTAGGAATGTTTCTAATTCATCTTTGGTGAACTCAAGTGTGTTGATAAAGTCACGACCACGAAGAGATCTTGTTTGCATGAATATTACCTCCTTGTTTTTTGCATTTATATTTGTGTCCTACTACCAGAATTGCTTAATAGTGTATAGAGTTTGGCAGATCGGACAGTATTGCCAATAAATATAGACAGTAAAAAAACAAACTACTCTCATGTCCAATTATAGATGGCACCTGACTTAAAACAATTCACATTATAACCAAAACAATAGCCACCCTATTGACCGTTTTTGTGCATACTGCTCAATTCCCAAAAAATAATACTTTACGGGTGCACTGTGCACAAAAAGGAGAATTATTATATCAGTCAGTTTGTTAGTAATGATAATATTTTCAGTTAGACAGCTTCCTTATAATAAATTCAGTACCGGAACAATATCACTAACCACAATTGGACCCGTTTGAAAATCCATGTTTTTATATACGATGAAGAACTGGAGAGACATTGAGGATCATAATAAAGAAGGAGATAATATATGAAAAAAACAAAAATAATCTGCACAATTGGGCCAGCGTGTGATTCACCTGAATTAATAAAAAAACTGATAGAAGCCGGGATGGATATTGCCCGGTTGAATTTTTCCCACGGCAGCCATACAGAACACCACAGGCGAATAATCCTTCTCCGACAGGTTGCAGCTGAATTAGACAAACCTTTGGGAATCATGCTGGACACAAAGGGGCCTGAAATCCGTACTGGAGTTTTCAAAGATGGAAAGGTAATCCTGCAGGAAGGAGAAAAAGTGATTCTGACAACAGAGGATGTTGTCGGTGACAGCACTCTGATACCAGTTTCCTACAATGGGCTGCCCCAGGCTCTGAAAAAGGGCAACACAGTACTAATAGCAGACGGGGCCATCAAACTAAAAGTGATAGAAACAAGGGAAAAGGAGATTACCTGTCTGGTGGTCAATGGTGGAATACTGAGCAACCGGAAAGGAGTAAATATCCCCGGCATATCTTTAGATCTTCCCTTCTTAACGGAAAAAGACATTCAAGATATCAACTTCGGGATCGATCAGGGGGTAGATTTTATCGCTGCATCATTTGTACGGCGCCCCGAAGATGTTCTGATGATCAGAAGAATGTTGGAGTCAAAAAACGCTAATATCGACATCATCGCCAAAATAGAAAATGCAGAAGGTGTGCTAAAGCTTAATGATATTATAAAAGTTGTGGATGGCGTAATGATCGCCCGGGGAGATCTGGGAGTGGAGATCCCTTGTGAGGAAGTACCGCTCATTCAAAAAGGGATCATCGCCAAATGCAATCAGATTGGCAAACCGGTAATCACCGCTACTCAAATGCTGGAGTCGATGATCGAAAGCCCCCGTCCTACCAGAGCAGAAGCCAGCGATGTAGCCAATGCTATTATCGATGGTTCTGATGCCATCATGCTATCGGGAGAAACAGCTTCAGGAAAATACCCGGTGGAAGCGGTACAGTTCATGGCAGGGATAGCCAGGCGAGTAGAGGATTCTCTGGACTACGGCAGATGTTCACTGGATTCTGATTCCGCAATATACACGGTTACTGATGCCATTGCCCATGCGACTTGCACAATAGCCGCTGATTTAAAAGCCTCTGCGATCATCACAGTTACCAAATCCGGTTTTACAGCCCAGATGGTATCCAAATACAGGCCAAAAGCCCCGATCATCGCAGCCTGCCCCAATGAAAACATCTGCAGAAAATTAGCTCTTGTCTGGGGAGTCAAACCAATCGTTGGTTATACAAAAACCAGCACTGATAAAATAATTGAAGAAGCGATAAAGCGGAGCCTGGAAGCGGGCTTAATTAAAAACGGAGATTTGGTAGTTCTGACTGCAGGAATTCCCTACAAAACAAACCTGATAAAAGTGTCGATCATCGGAGAGGTGCTTGCCAGAGGAACAGGAATAGGCAGCAATGTGGTTACAGGTAAAATACGGATCTGCCGAACACCTCAAGAAGCGAAAAAAAAGATACAACCGGGAGATATCCTGGTAGTCCGCTCCACAGACCAGGATTATATTCCTTTCATAAAGAAAGCAGGAGCAATAATCGCAGAGGAAGGAGGTCTCACATCTCATACTGCCATAACCAGCTTAAACTTAAAAATTCCGGCACTGGTGGGAGTGGATGGCGCCCTGGAGATCCTTGACGATAACAGCACCGCTACCATTGACATCATCCGCGGCTTGATTTATAAAGGCATAATCACAGTTCGATAAAAAGCAACACTCCCCCGAAACAACCGGTACTATATCAACTGTTGTACTTCTCCAACATAATTGCCAGATACAGATACATTGCATCATAAAAGTTTCGGGGGTCCAGTCCTGTCAGGCTGTTCACCCGGTCAAGGCGATAGGTCAAGGTGTTCCTGTGCACAAATAGCTTATTAGCGGCTTTGTTGACGCTAAGATTGCAGTCAAAAAATATCCTGACTGTTTCCTTCAAATTATCATCAAGGACTCTAATAGTCTTTGTTATTAATTCCTCTATATTTGCAGGAAGATACTCCAGTATTATATTTACTCCTATATCATCCCAGTAATAAATGCTGGGGGTTCCCCATATTTTTTTGGTAATCTTCAGGACTAAACATGCCTCCCGATAGCTCTTAGAGTACTCCTCATAATTATTTGCTTTATTGCCTATACCTATGGAAACAGTCATCTTAAACACCTTATCCAACATATCAGACAGTTTTCTGGCAATACAATCTATGTATTTTTTTAACTGTTCATCTTTTAAATCATTGGGCACAATATATAGGATAGCAAAGCGCTCACGGCCAACCCTAGTAATCATACTTGTCTCTTCATGAATCTGCCTCAGTCTTCTCTGAACATCAGTGGTCATACTCTCCAGTTTCAGTTCTCTGCCATCATTGCTGCGCACCCATTCTTTAAGCGGAACCCCGCCGATCTTAAGGATATCTATAACCATAGCAACCCGAGGCATTTCAATATCACACCCCAGAGTTCTGGCTCTAAGTCTGAATAAATCCATATCATACTCAAAGCGGCCCTTCAACAGGTCATGAATAAATCTGTCTCGAGCCCCTGTCTCCACTTGCAACTGCTGCTTAAGAAAGGTATCCTGCAGCATAAGCTCAACAGTATTTTTCAACAGCTGAGCATAGACCCGGACCTCCTCCGGATCACCTGTGATCCCCACAACTCCAATGATTCTATCTCCGAAAGTAATAGGAAGACTAATACCGGGTAAAACCCCGTCTATCTTTGAACTCTGGTCTTTGTCAACTTCAACAGTTTTACCGGTTTTAATTACCTCAAGAGAGGGCTCATGAAAGGTATTGATCCTGGCTTTATCCCCACTGGCAAGAATAATCCCATTCTCATCCAAAATATTGATGTTTTTCTTGATAAT
>LFTQ01000091.1:14264-17419 GCA_001513545.1 Clostridia bacterium DTU068
ATATCCAGCACTTCAAAGCCATTGACTTCCAGCATAAATGCAACTATTTTCTTGCCAATATCGTGAATATCCCCTTCAACTGTCCCGATCAGTACCTTACCATGCTTCTTTTCTTTTGTACCCAGGGGAATATATGCTTTGATCAGTTCTGATACACTCTGCATAATCTCCCCGGACATCAAGAGATCAGGAATAAAGGACTTGCCATCCTCGAAACGCTTGCCCACGATCACGACACCTTTTCTGCATGTCTCGAGAACAGCCATGGGATCTTGGCCACTATTCAACATTTCTTTGGCCAATGCGAGTGCTTCTTTTCCTTCTAAGGCCGCTATCAATTCTTGTAATTTATCCTGCATGATCATCCACCTCCTTGCTTTCATCAGAGAGAACCTCATGCTGCTTTGTTACAAGAGCACTGTGTTTTCTGTTTGCGATCGGTTATGGGGACTGTCCCCTCTCTACCATAACAGGTTGTTCACTGCAGAATCAAGACTTATTGTCCTGCTTTTTTACGCTTCTCATAAAGATTCTCCAAATTGTACTGGCCGTGCTGTGCTTGGATATAAAGGGAGCGCCATCCATCACCCATTATGCTGCGGTGAAGCTCTGGGTTGGCATTCTTTTTTGCATTTATCAGATAGTTTTGTATTGCACCATAGAGTGCATCACAGGCATAGCTGGCAGCATGATGTTCTTCAGGAGGGAGTCCATGATCAAGGGCAATTAAAACCTGTTCGGGTGTAATCTCCATCGCATCCCAAACGGTTTTCCTCTGCGCTAAAACAGAAAGCATACTGCAGCAGGCGATGAGATTATGGCAGCCCTGCACAAGAAAATGTACCTTTTCCAGCACCATGTTCTCTACTTTGATGAAGAACATCACTATATCTCCGCAGTCCTGTACATTGATCATTACACCATTGGCATCCTCAAGCTCTCCCCAATTGCGAGGATGGCGGGCGTGGTCAAGCACTCTGGCGTTAATACCCATTATGGCACCCTCTTTCGTTTCTCCGCAATATGGATCATTATTCTTCAAAAAATGATTATATCCCTTTAAAAGTATAAAGAAAAATCCTTTTTTTGCACAACTGCTTCACCTACTGTTTTGTTTCATAGTAAATAATACCCGGGGCTTCCCGGTGTAAAATATGTTTCATTAGCCAGGAAACCCCGGGGATGTTTTGCTCCTCAACATTGATCCCCCTACTCCGGTAGTATATTTCTCACCCTTAAGAATAAAAAGCCACAAAGCCATCCCTTCATGGAATAGCCTTCATGGCCTGTAATTGTCATATTTAATTAAAAGCTTACTGTCCTGGTGCTAAGCATCCTTCAGCACATTAATGAAACTCATCCGATAGAGAAAGGTGCTATCACTCACTAAGCCAAACCTTTTCCAAAGAGGGTTTGAAAAATGGATCCAGTTGCAGACCCTTGACCTCTTTACGCACTGCATAAAGAGAAATATCATTAAAAATTGGTGCTACCGGCACATCTTCTGCAACGAGTTTCTGCAGGTCCTGATAGAGTGCTTTCCTTTTCGCGTTGTCGGTTTCCCGGGCAGCATCCAACACCAGCTTATCCGCCTCGGAACTCTTGTAGCCAAGGCCCCGGGTTGTATTCATCTGCCCCTCTGAATAAATCCAGCGGCCAAAGTAAAAATCAGGATCACCGGTCATAAGTGTGTACGGAGAAAGACTCATATGATAGTTGCCACTCTTTAATGCTTCGCTCCAGGCACCAGCCTCCATCATCTCGATCTCTACATCCAGGCCATATTCTTTCAGCTCTGATTGTATAATTTCAGCAATAGGCTTGTAGGGCCAACGGTTGGCCAGAGCACTGCTAACAACCAAAGACACCTTCTCCGGCTTTTGCAGCTTTACCTGGCCTGCCAGTTCTTTTGCCTTTTCCTTGTCTGTTTTCCACAGACCAGTTGCCACCCATTCTTTGGCAAGGGGGGTAAAAATACTGCTGGTCGGATCGCCATATCCGGAAAGAACAATCTCCACTAACTGGGAACGGTCAATGGACAAACTGACAGCCTGTCGCAGTTTTTGGTCGTTAAAGGGTGGTTTTTGGTTGTTAAAAATTATGTAATGACTAGTGGTAACCGCCTGGGAATGAAGCACTAAATCATCATCCCCTTTAATATCCGAAGCCTGCTCAGGCAGCACCCCACCCACATCAGCGATGGCATGAATTTCACCTGTCTTCAAGGCTGCCAGTCGGGTAGCGGGGTCAGGAATAACCTTAAAAATTACTTTTGTCAGTTTGGGTTTAGTCCCCCAATAGTCATCATTACGGGTCAGGATCAAGGCATCATCTTTTTTATACTCTTCAAACTTAAAGGGTCCAGTACCATAGGGATGTGTGAGGTTCCCTTCGGCATCGAAACTATTCAGGCTGAAAATGGGACAGCCGTGATAAGCAACCTTAGCGGGAAAGGCAGGTTCAGGATGATTATAAGTAAACACCACTACATTATCCCCTGCAGCCTCTACCTTTTCCAGATCAAGAAAAGTACCATACTCATCAAACTCCAGGTTTTCCTTTAGCCTCATAGCACTCTTAATCACAGCATCTGCGTTCAAGGTGGTACCATCATGAAATTTAATCCCCTGGCGAAGGGTGACAGTCCACACCTTTTTAGTATCATCAGAGGTAATTTTTTCAGCAAGCTGCATTACTGGTTCAAGATTTTCGTTCAGATAGGTAAGACTCTCCCAAACCCCAGTGCTTCCATGTACAAAATTGCTGCTCTCCGGCCCGTTATAGAAGTCCCTACCAATACCGATCACCAACTCCTGAGCAACAGTATCTTTCTCCTTTGTTTCCTGATCACCCTGTGCGCATCCTGAGAGAAAGCAAGCAGCAGCAAAAACCACTAACACAGTGACCAACAACCATTTTTTACGCATCATCAGAATCCCTCCAGTCAAAAAATACTATTTACCAGCATCTGTTTAACCTGATAATAAAAAAACCACAAAAGCCTGAAACCTCACTCCTGTAAGGTAAAGACCTTCGTGGTCTAATTAATGTCTGTTTAATCATCTAAACAGCAGGTATATTTACCTGTCGAATAACTTCAGTTATTCAACTTCTATGCTTATATTCTTCATTTGAAAAGAAATTCCTGCATAAAT
>LFTQ01000102.1 GCA_001513545.1 Clostridia bacterium DTU068
TGTGACCATTTTTCCTGATGGGTCAGTACGGTCAACAGCACACCCGGCCTACCCCTCTTCATAATGATCGGTGATAAAAAGGCATCCGCTGCTCCGGTATCTAAAAGTTTTTCTATCAAATATGGGTAGATCTCAGGATTAAGATCATCAATACTGCATTCCAAAACCATAATTTCACCATGGTTTTCCACATCAGCAGGACTGATAGCCGGTTCTTCTGTTTCCCCGATGATCGCCCGCAAGATATTGGGGAAACCCAGGTCCCTGCTTCCCATACCATACCCGACTCTTTCTATCATCATGCCCGGCAATGAAGAAAAAGAATGAGCCAAACTAACAGCCAGTACAGCTCCGGTGGGTGTGACCAATTCCCCCTCGATCTCAGTCTGTCTCGTCGGTACTCCTTTGATCAACTCCAGAGTTGCAGGGGCAGGCAGGGGAAGCAGCCCATGCTCACACTGTACAGTCCCTGAACTGAGCGGCAGCGGTGAACAGATAACCCTGTCCACATCCAGGCTCTCCAAAGCGAGCAGGCAGCCGATGATATCACAAATGGAATCAACAGCTCCTACTTCATGAAAATGAACCTGTTCAGGAGCTGTGCCATGCACCTCAGCCTCAGCTTCAGCCAGCCGTCTGAACACATGGCGGGCCTTTTCCTTAACGCTGTCAGTTAAATCACCCTGATCGATCAGGCCAAGGATATTCTGCAGCTTGCGGTGGGGCTGCTGCTCCGTAGTCTTAATATGAACATAAGCAGCAGCAATACCGCAGCTCTCACCTTTCCCGGTTTCTATAGTATAGCCATCAATAGGCAGGCTGGAGAGCCCCTTTCGAACCAGGCCGAGATCAGCTCCCGCGTCTAAAAGTGCTGCAAGCAGCATATCTCCTGCAATTCCTGCGAAACAATCAAGATAAAGTACCCTCATCTTCAGCCTCTTCCTGTGTCAACAATGGCATAGGCCAGCGATGCCGCCCCATACCCATTATCTATATTGACCACACCGACCCCTGGGGCACAACTGTTCAGCATGCTAAGAAGAGCAGACAAGCCTCCAAAGTTGGCACCATAACCGACACTTGTCGGCACAGCGATGACCGGCCTCCTGGTCAAACCACCGACAACACTGGCTAATGCCCCTTCCATCCCTGCCACCACAATAACCACAGTGGCCTCTTGCAGCAAACGGCGGTGCTCCAGCAGCCGGTGGATCCCTGACACACCTACATCGTACAGCCTTGATACTTTGAGGCCCATAGCTTCTGCAGATACTGCAGCCTCTTCTGCTACAGGTAAATCAGCTGTCCCTGCACTGACCACCAAAACATTACCCTTCCCCTCATTGATATCCTCAGAGGAAACAACAATACAGCGGGCAAGAGGGTGGTAGACCGCGTTGGGACACCTTTCCTTCACTGCATGAAAAGCTTCACAGCTGGCTCGGGTTCCCAGCACTGTTTTCGATTTGGCGGCAAGCCTGGCAAAGATCCCAGCCACTTGCTCCACTGTTTTCCCCTGGCAAAACACCACCTCCGGAAATCCTTTGCGCAGTTCCCGGTGGTGATCTAAACGGGCATAGCCAAGATCCTCATAGGGCAGCTGTGTCAGCTGTTCCAGCGCCTGTTCAACAGTTATTTTTCCCGACAACAGGGATTCCAATAGAATTCGCAGTTCATCCCTGCCCAAAGTTATCATCCTCTTTTCAATCTTGTATCAAAGATAAGGACAGATCATACATACTATATTCTAACGCCGTTCGAGTATATTTGACAATAGACCGATCACCGCGATTACAGGGACAGGTTGACCGCGCGATCAGGGGGACAGGTTGGTACAGGTTCAGGACATAGGTAACACTATATCCTTTCCTGAACAGTGTAAAATGCATAAGATTGCAA
>LFTQ01000014.1:0-764 GCA_001513545.1 Clostridia bacterium DTU068
GTGTGACAGCATAATGTCTTTCCAGATCTGTAAATTGGGAGGTTATTTTGATGAGGGCGAAAAAAGTTATTATTCTGTTAACCATCATCTTTTTAGTGATGATGGCAGCAGGATGCGGGAATGAGGCACCCGAGTCTTCGCAGAGAGAGAAAACGCTTACTGTTGGGTGGGCGCAATGGTGCAGCAACCTGGACCCTGCTGATGCTTATAACGGCTGGTATACTACAGAATTTGGCCTGGGGGAAACTTTAGTCAAAACAAATCAGGACATGGAGCTTGAGCCCTGGCTGGCTGAATCCTGGGATATGGTCGACGAATACACTTGGAGCATCAAGATCAGGGATAATGTTAAGTTTCATAATGGGAAAGATGTTGATGGAGCAGCTGTGAAGGCCTCTCTGGAGCGCACCATAAAGATGAATGCGCGAGCACCAGGGCTTCTGGATATCGCTTCTATAGAAGCTAAGGGAAATGATGTTATAGTCAAAACTAACACACCAAACCCGTCCTTTATGACATCACTGGCTGATCCCTTTGCTACCATCGTTGATGCTGCAGCGGCTGAGGAGATGGGTGATGAGTTCAAAGAAAATCCTGTCCTTACTGGGCCATTCAAATTGAAGGAATATGTGCCTGATGAGCGTGTGGTGGTGGTCAGAAATGAGGATTACTGGGGTAAAAAAGCGAAATTAGAGGAGGTTGTACTCAAACATATTCCTGATGCAAACACCCGGATGATGGCCCTGCAGGCAGGGGAGATTCAG
>LFTQ01000014.1:805-4064 GCA_001513545.1 Clostridia bacterium DTU068
GCACATGCTCATCTTCAACCTGGAAAGGCCTGGTCTGGATGATATCAATGTACGTAAGGCGATCAATATGGCTGTCAACAGAGATGACCTTGCCCAAAAGGTGATGTCAGGAACCGGTATCCCGGCAGTGGGTCCCTTTCCAGCGGTGTTTCCTTTCAGCGGGAGTGAACTCAAAGGGTATGATTACGACCTTGAGGGTGCAAAAAAACTCCTGGAGGATGCAGGGTGGGAACAGGGCAGTGACGGCATACGGCAGAAGGGCTCAGAGAAGCTCAAATATACCTTTCTCTCTTATTCGAGCAGGCCAGAGCTGCCGGTAATTATGGAAACGATTCAGAGCCAGCTTAAAGATATCGGGATCCAGATCGAAATCAAGAATGTTGAGAGTACCGAAACAGTGATGGAGACGGGGGATTTTGATGCTGCCATTTACAGCTTTAGTACCGCTCCTACCGGGGATCCTCAGTATATGTTGGAAACCATTTTTATGACCGGAGGTGATGGCAACTTCGGGCATTACAGCAGTGATCAATTAGACTCTTTGGTAGAGAAACTGCAGTCCACCTTTGACACCGAAGAAAGAAATGCCACAGCCAAAGAAGCGCAGCAGGTCTTGATTGATGATGCAGGATTTGCCTTCCTGGTCTACCCGAAAATAATCACAGCGGTGCACAAAGATGTGGATGGGTTGGTTATTACTCCCACAGAATGGTACTTCTTGAATTCAAATATTAGTTATAAAGGGTAAACTTGATGTGTGGGAATGACTTGCCTGGTCAGGCTCTGGTTATTCTCTTTGAAAAGATTCTAGAAAAACGATAGGAGGAGAAAGCATGAAAAAGTATCGTGACACCACCCATCTGGTGATCCAGGGGCATGAGGGGTGGTTGGAGTTCAGATCAACACATGGGCACCACGATTCACCAGTAGATGTCCTCTACAAATGGGGACACAACATGAAGGTTGATGGATTGTGCCGCAAGGAGATACTGAAAGCCTGCCTTATTGAACCAGATGGGAAGAAAAGCGAATTGGCAATTGGCGATCCGGATGATACAGCTTATAAGATCACCTTTATCCCTGAGGGATCCGGTTTTTACAGGCCATTGGTGGTGGCGGAGGGTATTATGACCGTAACTGTTGATGGTCAGTATCTGAGTGTACCCAAAAAGGAATGTGAGTTTGCTCTGGAGTCGATCGCTTATACTCAGTATGCCAGCGCTGTCATACCGGTGGGACATGATCTGGAAGGTAATGTGCAGTCTGTTGGAGGCAACCTGGAACTTGTACCTTTATCCTGGCGGCCCTGGAGTGACGGGGATACCATCGAGCTGCAGGTTAAGTATAAAGGGGCACCTGCAGTTGGTACCCAGGTGGCCATGATCAATGGTATGGCTGACGACAAAGATGAACCCCAACTGAAAGATACAGACAGTGAAGGAAAGGTTGCTTTTACTTTTGATAAACCGGGTTTCTATCTGGCACTGGTCAGATATATAGATAATGATGATGTAAAAGAGGGGTACTACGACCGCAGGAACTATACAGCTACATTATTTATACTGGTGACAAAGTAGTTTATTAGATGGGTTTGAGTGCCGCGGTATTGGTTGTATTTTAAATGGTGAGGTTTAGCGGCTTCAGACAGAGTGCCCAAATCTAACTTATTTGGGGTGAGTTTCCGTTTGAAGCCGCTTCTTAATTTTCGCTGATCTATCTTGCAGGATTTTTGTTAAACCTGTTGAATAATAGATGCAGTGAGGAACGGATAACTGGAGTTATTCTGTAAAGGCCACGAAGGTCTTTGACCCTGTTGAAACAGGGTGAGGCTTTTGTGGTTTTTTGTCTGAGGTGATAAGATGAAGGCCATTATTGCAGCCCTACCTGTTCTTCTTGATCTCTGGAAGAGCGTTCTTCCCTTGATGTTTCTGGGTTGTTTCCTGGGGAGGCTTTTTCTGAACACTGCGCTGATCCGGCAGCTGGGGAGAGTTATGGGTCCCCTGGCCCGCCTCGGCCACCTGCCTTCAGGGGTTGATGCACCCCTTACCCTGTGTCTGGTTAACGAGGTTGCTGCCTACTCTATGCTTGCAGAACTGAAAAATAACAGCATAGTCAACATAAGAGAAGTGGTGCTCTTTTTTCTCGTATCCAATCTCCCTAAAGGGTTATATAATATGGTTTTCTACATGGCTCCTGTGGTTTTGGGGGCTCTGGGGATGCGTCTGGGACTGATTTATCTGCTGATGTACCTGGGTGTGTTTTCCGCTGTTGGGTTTGTGGGGCTTTTGTTGGGGAGGTTGCTGCTTCCTCCTCAAAGTGCACAGGATTCGTCCAAACAACTTCCCCAGCCAACCCCCGACCCTCTTTTGAAAAAGATCATTGATGCAGCAAAGGGATCCCTTCCCACCTTTGGGCGCATCATAGCAATGTTTGTTCCTGTTACATTTCTTGTTATCACCCTGATGCAGACCGAGACTGTCATACAGTGGCTCTCTCTGGTGGACCCGGTTCTCCGCCAGTTTGGTCTGCCCGCTCCGGTGCTGATCGTGATTACTACCGGAATGTTCAGCATGGTGGCTGGTATCGGTACTCTGGGGCCTTTTTTACAGTCGGGTATCGTCACCCCGGTGGAGGCAATAGCCGCCTTGCTCTTGGCTTCAGCCATCCACTACTTTCTCAGTTTCTGGTCCAGTAATCTTCCCTTAAATGTCTCTTTTTTCGGCCCCCGCTTGGGGAGTAAGGTGAGTGTGGCCAATATGGTGATACTGGAGGTAGTGACCTGTTTGGTGCTGGGTGTGGTAGTGCTTGTATCGTGAATGATCACCTAAGTGAATAGGCACATCAGTAAAATATATATCTTTTGCACAATCTAATTCATAAAAAATATTTAACTGTGAAGGATATATACCTTTTATGGAGAATAATGACATATGGAAAAAATAAGGTAATCCGGTGACCAAGAATTCTACCGGACAATATGACCACGAAGGTCACTTCCTTGCAGCAGCAGGGACGGGGCTTTTCGTGGTTTTTTTATGGGAGGTGATGGGAAAGTCCTATTTGTTAAAAAGATCAAATCTATATGTGAAATGGCGTTCATGTAAATATGTGTTTACTAAGGGGGGTTGTTTCGATGCGTCGTTTAACAAAATATCTAGTATCAATAATTCTCATTATAGCTTTTATGTTTTCGCTAATTGGCTGTGGGGAAAAACCCGCGGCAAAAGAAGCTGAGGCAAAAGAGGAACTGGTTATTGCT
>LFTQ01000014.1:4129-13081 GCA_001513545.1 Clostridia bacterium DTU068
GGGGTAAAATTCCACAATGGTAAGGAATTTGATGCTGAATCAGCAAAGTTTTCTTTCACTATGTACTTGGATAAAACAGGGTATGCAGCTCAGCGTATCAAAGAGGTAGTAAACCAGGATTCTTTTAAAATAGTGGACAGACATACCCTTGAAGTTAAAACAATTAAGCCATATCCTTTTTTCCCGACATTAATGACCTTAGTGGATGGTATTGAACCCGAGGCATTTAAGAAGGGAGAAATTGTTGGAACAGGTCCGTATAAATTTGTGGAAGAGGTTACAGACCAGCATGTTATTGTAGAGCGCAATGAGGATTATTGGGGAGAAAAACCCTTTTTCAAAAAGGTGAAATTCAAAATCGTGCCTGATCAGAATACCAGGGTGATGGCATTAAAAACCGGTGATGTTGATATAGCTTTATACCCTGCACTTTCGTCTCTCAAAGAATTACAAAAAGAATATACTGTTTTTAAAGGATTCAAAGGTTTTCCGTTTTTGATGTTTAATTTTGAAAAACCCTACATCAAGGATGTCGACTTCAGAAAGGCATTATGCATGGCTGTTGACAAGGAAAAGATCGCCGAGGAGATCTATTACGGAACAGCTGATCCGGCCAATTCAGTGATTCCTAAAGAACTGCTGTATTCAATTGAAGGAGAGTACAAGGGTATTTCTTATAATCCTACAGAAGCAAAAAAAATACTAGAAGAATCCGGCTACGCGGACAGCAATAATGACGGGTATGTTGAAAAAGACGGCAAGAACCTGGAGTTAAAATTCGTGTTTTGGGCTGCGGACCAAGAATACAAGAGTATAGCTGAAACTATCGCCTCCAACCTGAAGGATATCGGCATTAAAGCAGATCTCTCTTCTCTGGAACCTGCCGCATATCAGGAGGTGGTTCTTGAAAAGGGAGATTATGACATCTGCTTAGATGCTTCAGGCATTTTTTGGGGTGGTTCAAGCACCATGCTCTATGATCACTTTTACAGCAAAAGCGGGCTGTTAGGTTTTCACAGGCCAAAAGATGCAGAAATCGATAAGCTCATTGAGGAAGGGATGGAACTGGAATCAAGAAATGATATCAAGGGGGCAGCAGAGAAATATAAAGCAGCACAAATAAGAGCCATTGATGAACTTGTTGTTATATGCCCTGTGGTTTTTGAGAAACACATTGTTGTGGCCAAGAAAAATGTGAAAAACTTCTCTCCCTTTCCACAGTATTGGATGTTTTATAACGGTTGTACTGAAAATATGATAGGGAAAATAAAGTGGAAGGATTAGCATAAGGCACAATTAAGAGCAGCGGGTGTTCAGCAACAGAATTTTCAATAAGAAAAAAGAATTTATTTTACATTGAAGGAATTACTAACTTGTTATAAAATAATATTACACAATTAACAATAATGTAACTATCCGGCAAAAATTATCCGGACAACATGACCACGAAGGTCACTGCCTTGCAGCAGCAGGGTGGGGTTCTTCGTGGTTTTTTTATTGGGGGTGAAAGATGCAGTTAGACAGATCGAATCTATGTGTAAAAATGAATTTTACTTTAGGGAGGATGTTTCGATGCGTCGTTCAGTCAAATGTTTACTGTCAATAATTATTATCATTGCCTTTGCTTTTACACTGGTCGGCTGTGGAGAAAAACCCGCGGCAAAAGAAACTGAGGCAAAAGAGGAACTGGTAATTGCTTTAGATCAGTATTTAGCCAATAAAAAACCACCTGAAGGTATTGGAGTAGACCACTGTACGCAAATCTATGAACCACTTCTCTTTCTTAATAATAAGCTAGAAATACAGCCGGGGCTTGTCACTTCCTGGGAGCGAATAGATGATTTGAATTGGAGATTGAAACTGCGCGAGGGGGTAAAATTTCATAACGGCAAGGAATTTGATGCAGAATCAGTAAAATTTATTTTTACTATGTACTTAGATAAGACTTCGTATACTGCTCAGCGCATCAAAGAGGTAGTAAACCATGATTCTTTCAAAATAGTGGATAAACACATCCTCGAAGTTAAAACCATTAAGCCATATCCTTTTTTCCCAGCTTTGTTGACCCATCCTAACGTGGTCGGCGTTGAGCCCGAAGCATTTAAGAAGGGTGAAATCGTTGGAACTGGTCCGTATAAATTGATAGAATATGTTACAGACCAGCATGTTATTGTTGAGCGCAACGATGATTATTGGGGCAAAAAACCCTTTTTCAAAAGGGTGGTCTTTAAAATAGTGCCTGATGAGAATACCAGGGTGATGGCATTAAAAACCGGGGATGTTGATATGGCTTTGTACCCGGCACTTCCGTCCCTTAAAGAATTACAAAAAGAGTATACTGCTTTTTATGGATTTAATGGTCTTCCGTACTTGATGTTTAATTTTGAGAAGCCTTACACTAAAAATATAAACTTTAGAAAGGCATTGTGCATGGCTATTGACAAAGAAAAGATCGCCGAGGAGATCTGTTACGGAACAGCTGAGCCGGCCAGTTCATTGATCCCCAAAGAACTACTGTATTCAATTGAAGGGGAATATAAGGGTATTTCTTATAACCCTACAAAAGCTAAGGAATTGCTTAAAGAATCAGGATACACGGATAGCGATAATGACGGATATGTGGATAAAGACGGTAAAAACATTGAGCTAACATTTGTCTTTTTTTCGCCGGAACAAGAGTATAAAGCTATGGTCGAAACAATTGCATCTAGCCTGAAAGATATTGGCATTAAAGTAAAAATTGCAGCTATGGAGATGGCTTCATATGATGAAGTGATTTTTGAAAAGGGAAATTACGATATATGTTTAGATGGTACAGGTATCTTTTGGGGTAGTTCAAGCACTATGCTCTACGATCATTTTTACAGCAAGAGCGGGCTGTTAGGTTTTCACAGGCTAAAGGATGCAGAAATCGATAAGCTTATTGAGGAAGGGATGGAGCTGGAATCAAGAAATGATATCAAGGGGGCAGCAGAGAAATACAAGGCGGCGCAAAAAAGAGCCATTGATGAGCTTGTTTTTTTATGCCCTGTGGTTTTTCAGAAACACATCGTTGTGGCCAAGAAAAATGTAAAAAACTTCTCTCCCTTCCCATATAGTTGGATGTTTTATAATGGTTGTACTAAAAATACATTAGGGGAGATAAAATGGGAAGATTAATTTAGCTCTTTATTTGTAAGTGATGAGATGTGTTTCTTGTAAAACGTTTAGCAAGTTAAAGGAAAAAGAATTACTTACTGTGAAGGAATCGTTAAATTATTGTAGAAATGAAATAAAATATATTGACAATAATATGAATATCAGGTACAGGATACCAGAGAACAGGACCACGAAGGTCACTACCTTGCAGCAGCAGGGTCGGGACTTTTCGTGGTTTTTTTATTTATGGGTGAGAAGATGCGGAGACATATTTTTTAAATAGACCAAATTAGTGTTTGAGTAAAACAGAATAGAGTTTTTTCTAAAAAGAGGTACTTTCGATGCATCGTTCAGTTAAATATCTAATATTAATAATTCTTATCATTTAGAGTGCCCTTTGGTTTATTTATATCATGTTATTGTTACCAAGAAAAATGTTCAAAATATTTCGGCCTTCCCATTTTCTTGGTTATTCTATAACGGAGACTCTGAAAACGATCTGGTTAACGCAAAGTGGGTGCAATAACAACATAAATAAGAGGTTAGGTAGAACCTTGACATTGTCGAAGCTGTATCGGTGTGTCTGGTCGTTTATCAAACTGTCCGTCTTATCCCGGGAAGGGCGGCAGTAGTTTAAGTCGAAGGGAGGTGTGATGTAATGGAATGGAAGCTAGAGCTGGAAGAGTTCGCTTTTGCTGGCTGTATGCACAACCATACTGGAATGGGTGGCTTTGCTGTCGATGAAGAGGAGTAGGTTTTTTCGTTCATGTTGGGGGTCACTCCCCCAGCATGAACGTACAACCAAAGGAGGTTTATTAATGTACTTGCCTAAAAATCCTCTTGTGTTGTCTGTCGAGTTGACAGATCGTTGTAATTTGAATTGCCGTCATTGTTTGGCCGATGCTAATTTTCACCAGGCAAGTTTGGCTCCCGAAAGCGTTAAGAAGATTATTAATGAGGCCGCCGAAGCAGGAGTAGGGTTAATCAATCTTGGCGGAGGAGAACCGCTGCTTTATGAAGGTTTTTTTGAGGTGTGTCAATTAATTCTGGATAGGGGTATGAGGATATTTTTTACGACTAACGGCTTGTTGATACCGGACCAGTTGTCCCTGTTAATGGGGTTGAAAAAATACCGCAGGTTCATTCAGGTGGGAGTTAGTATTGATGGGCATACGTCGGATTTACATGGGTATTTTAGACCGAGGGATTCTTTTCCAGCCGCAGTCGAAGCCATAAGAATCCTGACCACAGCAGGATTCAAAACAACGGTCATGACAGTATTGAATCGGGAGAATTCCAGCCAAATTCCTGCTTTTTTGCATTACCTTGTTTCGATAGGTGTTAAAAATGTTAGATTACTTCCTTTTATGCCTGTGGGTAGGGGGAGAAACTTTATGCATGAAATGCTTTCTCCGGAGGAGATTCACAGTATTTACCAGGAGAATAACAAGCAAGTATTCGACCTCAATATAAACCTGGGATCTCATTATCCCTGGGAGTTTCTATTTAAACCTCCTGAGAAGCGTAAATCTGCTCCTTGCGAAGCAGGCTATCTACGACTGTGGATTAATGCTTGCGGAGAAATGATGCCCTGCTCCTATATGACAGGTGTTAGCTTGGGGAATATTAACACAACAACCATAACTGAGGTTTGGCGTGATTCACCGGTAATGAAGGCTTTACGAGAGCCCACTCTTCTTAAGGGACCTTGTGCTGTCTGCGAGTACAGAAAGGGTTGCAGGGGCGGCTGCCGCGGACTAGCTTATTTGATGGAGGGTGATTTTTTATGTTCGGATCCATACTGCCCGATTGTTGTCCAAAACAAGAACGTGCAGGCATAATGGAGCGTCAGGAGGACGATAAACTGGTTCTCTATCGCGGCCACCAGCTTATCGTGCTGGGAAGCTTTGCTGCCGAGATCTGGCATCTATGTGATGGGAAACACACTGTGAATGATATGATTGAATATGTCATTGGCAAATACAATTTGCCTCAAGAAAAAGTGCATGATGAGATTGCGCGATTTTTAAGCGGTTTGGCAGAAAAGAAGCTGGTTAGTTTTGGATGAAATGTCCGGGAGGTTTTGCCATGGGGCTTGGTTTACACCTGGTGACAGTAGAGATTACTGGAAGGTGCAATTTGTCTTGCAGTCACTGCTACCGGGAAAGCGACGAACATGAGGATTTGGTTGGTTTTGATCTATTATTAAATCAACTTGCCGAAATAAAACCGTATTATATTACAGTTTCCGGTGGAGAGCCGCTGCTGTTAAAAGATGTTTTTTATCTGGCAGAAAAGCTTAAGAATGTCTGTCAAAAGCTGCTGCTGACTACCAACGGTATCTTGGTCAGGAAATTCCCCCGGGATAATTTTCGTGTTTTTGATGACGTACAGATCAGCCTGGACGGGGACAGGGACACTCATGAAGCGATTAGAGGTGCGGGTACCTTTGAAAAAGCAATGGATGCAGTTCGCTATCTCAGCGGGACTGTACCGGTTTCTATACAGTGCACTGTAAATCAGACCAATTACAAACAGCTGAGCTCTATTGTTCAGATCTCCAAAGCTATGAAAACAGTGCCTAAAATGGGGCGCATGTGTGGTTTTGGCAGCAATGGCCTTGCTCCTCTATGGGATCCACATCTGTGGAAAGATCTGCTGCAAAGTGCTATTGGCTGCGGTATGCTCAATGATGACCCCTTGAGTTTCTGGTTTGATCAAAGGAAGAAAAAAAGCTGCAAGCCCAACAAAATAACCGGTGGCTGCACCGCCGGTATTGCCGGGATAGCTATTTCCCCATCATTGGATGTTTACCCCTGTGTCAAGCTGAGAGTTCCCGCCGGAAATCTCAAAAAACAGACTTTAAAGGAGATCTGGCAGGATTCACCGCTGTTAAATGAGCTGCGGGACTGGCGTAATCTTAAGGGATACTGTTCGACATGTAAATTCGTTGGCATTTGCCGCGGGTGCCGCGCTGATGCTTGGGCGCGTACGGGGGACTATCTGGCTGCGGATCCCTTATGCTGGCTGGATGGTGATAGCTGATGAAAGAAACAGTGCTGAGCCGTCCTTTTATTCTATCTCTTTCGTTGAATAAAATATCAAAGGCAGCTGTGAAGACTAAAACTTTAGATGAACAGGTTTATCGCTGTGTTTGCGATTATATTGGAGCAAATAGTAACGGTGTTCTTGTGTTAACTGGAGGGGAGCCATTTCTGGATTCTAGGTTAAGCGAGATCCTTACCTATGCTCGGAACAGGTGTTGGCTCACCTCGGTGGATACCCGCTGTATGTTTCGTGAGTTTCCAACTTTGGATGGGATTCAACAGATCCGCCTGCGCCTTTTTTCTTTGAATCCAAATCTGCACAACAAACTAGCCGGTGATAATCGCAGTTTCCAGAAGACAATGGTATTTAGCAAATGGCTGGCTGATAATTATTCAGGTGGGAAAATTATGGTTTTTCCTGTTTGTAGAGAAAACTACACGGAAATAACTGCTGTGCTTGCCTGGTGCCGCAAATTGAACTTAACACCAAACATTTTTGTGGTTCCCCGGAAGCATGAATACGCTCTGGATTATCAGACCTACCATATTGTTCAAAGGACAATCAGCTATCTTCCTTTGAAGGATATCATTATAGATGTTCCCTTATTGGGTTTATCAGGTTGGTCCAATATCTGTCCGGGTGGCAGATTGGCTATGCACATCGGAATTGATGGGGGAATAAAACCCTGCCCCCATTTTCCTTATCCTCTTTGCTGGCTGGAAAAAGACATTCCCAGTACATGGAGAACCCTGCAGGAAAGAATTGCTGATTTGAATGATTTGTGTCGTTCTTGCGAGCATTTTTCTGTATGCGGCGGAGGCTGTTTGGCCAACAAAAACGAGGCAGGGAAAGACCACTACTGTCCTAAGGAGGGGGTTTGGTAAGTGAATGTACTGGAGGTAAAAGGACTAACCAAGTTTTTTAAGAACCAGAAGGTGCTGGATGACCTTAATTTTGATCTGAATGAAGGGGAAGTGCTCGGTTTTCTGGGTCCCAATGGCGCGGGAAAGACCACAACCTTAAGGATCATCACCGGCTTGTACCGGCCATCAAAAGGGCAGGTTCGCATTGCCGGGATCGATGCGGTGACAAATCCCATCAAGACCAAGGGCCTATTCGGTGTCTGCACCCAGGATTTCAGTTTCAACGGCCACTATAGCATTGAGCAGGACCTCTACTTTTATGCCCGGCTGTATGGCTTGCCCCGTAAGACAGCAAGGGAAAAAGCACGGCTTTCCCTGGAATGGGCAGATTTAATGGAGCACCGCAGGAAAAACGGGGATCACCTCTCCGGTGGGATGCGGAAAAAAATTCTCTTTGCCAGGGCAATGATCAACGATCCTCCTCTGCTTCTGCTTGACGAGCCTACCACCGGCCTGGATGTGCGTGCACGCCGGGAACTCTGGGAGATGATTTTGGAGTTAAAAAGCAGGGGAAAGAGCATTTTGTTGACAACCCACTACCTGGAGGAAGCAGAACATCTCTGCGATAGGATCTTGATCATCAAGCAGGGGAGAGTGGTTGCCGAAGGGAGGCCGGGTGAACTGCGCCAGTATGTTGATGTGGCCAGGTTTTTAACAGTGGATCTCAAGCATTCTCCTACTCCTGAGGAACAAGAATGGTTATGCGCTCTTCCCGGTGTCCGGGACTGCCAGGTGCGCGGAACAACAGTAGAGGTTGCTATTGACGATCAACCTCAGCTGGCGGGAGAACTGGTTCAAAAGGTCTGTCAGAGGCTCGAACCTTCGAACATCTCCTTGAGAGAAGCATCACTGGAGGAAGTATTTTTAGAAGTAACCGGGAGGGGGGATTAAGGTTGCGCAGGTCTATTCGTTCCATCGGCGTTACTTGCGAGTATGTGCTTTACGATTACCTGATTCATTTGCCCTATTTCACAGTCCGCACCCTGCTTTCCCCCGCCCTTTATCTTTTTGGCTTCGGCCTGGGGGTGGGAGCGCTTACCAAATCAGGTGGGCTTGCCTATTTCGAGTATATCTTTCCCGGCGTCCTGATGATTTCGGTGATGCAGGCGAGCTATACCCATTTCAGTACCGAGGTCTGGATCTCGCGGCAGGTGGACAAGTACCTGGAACTGCTGATGATGGTGGCTCCCATTTACCCCCTGGAAGCGGTGGCAGGCTATCTCATTGCCAGCATCCTGATCTCACTTTTTGCAGCGGGCTGCTTTGTGGTGATGGCTCTGCTTGTGATACCCAGCCTGACCGTGGCGCTGTGGTGGTTGATCGGTTTCAGTGCCGGGTTGGGGGTCTTTTTTGCCGCTTTGGGGATTATCAGCGGTGTGTCCCATATTGATCCCCACATGTTCAGCACTACCAATACCTTGATTCTGCTGCCGCTTTCCTTCCTGTGCGGTGTGTTCTTCCCACTGGATGTCTTTCCTCAAGCGGTCCGCTATTTGCTGGAACTGATTCCCTTAACCCAGGCTGTGGAAGGTTTGCGCAGCAGCACCCCTCTTCCGCACTTACTCTATGTTTGGGGTTTGGCAGTGATAGCGGCAGTAGTTGCAGCTAGGGTTTTTAAACGCAAAATTGTGTCATAGTGTGCTGCCGAAGGCAGATGAGGTTTGCGGCAGGGCAGGGGTGGAGTTGAAGTTTGTCAGGAGTGTCCAGCAAATGAAGGCTTGTCATGAGGTTGGTTGGCTATTATAATTAAAATCGGTTGACCAAAGGGTTATTGCCTTTGTGGCATCCTAATCAGGACAGTGGTCATCCAAGAAAGGATGGAGCCAATGGATAATTTTAATCT
>LFTQ01000051.1:0-14727 GCA_001513545.1 Clostridia bacterium DTU068
ATTATACAACCAAGAGGTGTTCCAAATATGCACATATTAGTAACAGGTGGTGCCGGCTATATAGGTTCACACACCAGTGTTGTCTTGCTGGAAGCAGGCCATGAGGTGATTATTGTTGACAATCTTAGCAACAGCAAGATTGAGACAATAGATAGAATAAAACAAATAACGAAGAAGGAGCTGATCTTCTATCAGGAAGACGTCACAGATGAAGCGGCAGTGGATGCTATTTTCTCCAATCACTCCTTTGACGGAGTCATTCATTTCGCCGGTTTTAAAGCTGTGGGCGAGTCTGTTGAGTTCCCTTTAAAATACTATTACAACAACACAGTCAGCACTATGGTGCTGGCAAAATACTGCCTGAAATACGGAGTAAAGCAGTTTGTTTTTAGCTCATCGGCTACAGTTTATGGAGAAAATGACGTGCCCTTTGTGGAAACGATGGAACTGCTTCCCACTACTAATCCTTATGGTGAAACTAAGGTGATCAGCGAGCGGATATTGACCGATGTTGCGAAAGCCAATCGGGATTTTGCGGTTTCGCTGCTCAGATATTTCAATCCGGTGGGAGCCCATGAGAGCGGGTTAATCGGCGAAGATCCCCGGGGCATTCCCAACAATCTGATGCCCTATATAACTAAGGTTGCCAAAGGGAAGCTCGAAAAACTGCGCATCTTTGGCAATGACTATCCAACTCCAGATGGCACCGGGGTGAGGGACTATATTCATGTGATGGATCTTGCGGAAGGGCATGTTGCCGCCCTTGAGAAATTGACGCCAGGTGTGCATGTCTATAACCTGGGGACAGGCCGGGGGATTTCTGTGCTGGAATTAGTGAAAACCTTTGAGGAAGTCAATGGTGTCAAAGTTCCTTATGAAATTGTGGGTCGAAGGCCCGGTGACATCGCTGAGAGTTATGCCGATGTCAGTAAGGCAAAGGCCGAACTAGGTTGGACAGCTAAGCGCGGTATCAGAGAAATGTGCCGTGATGCTTGGAGATACGAATGCGGAGTGTAAGCGAAGGGAAGGGAGAATAGTGAAACACCTTTATCAGTACAAATTCCCCATTGGTTCTCTTTGGTTGGCGGAAGAAAATGGGACCCTCACTTATGTGGGCTTCGATGAACAGGACCAACGCATCAGGGGCTATCAATATGGTAATACCCCTTTTTTGAAAGAAGTGGCTCACCAACTTGAAGAATACTTTAACGGGCAACGGAAACAATTCCAGTTACCGCTGGCACCTCAAGGCACGGATTTTCAACAAAAAGTTTGGCGGGAGCTGCAAGCCATCCCTTATGGCGAAACCCGGAGTTATAAAGAAATTGCCCACAGAATTGGCAATCCCAAGGCTTGCAGGGCTGTAGGCCAAGCTAATAACCGCAATCCTATATCCATTATCATCCCCTGTCATCGTGTGATAGGGCACAGCGGAGAACTGGTGGGTTATGGCGGAGGTCTGGAGATCAAGCAGTTTTTATTGGAGTTAGAGCGGAAGTATGTATAAAACTCCACACATCATCTGTGCTGGGTAGGCATTATTACGGCAAGTCTTGCCAAGGAAGCAGGGGGACGCTCTTTTTGCTTCTTTTTTTATTTCCGGCCCCCATACCTCTATCACACAATATCCCCGTTTTTCTCTCACGCACCTGTCACACTGTCCTATTGCACGCCCTCGTCACTGAGCAGTCCAAGAAATTAGCCTTCATCAGCACCCATTCACTGCCCCTAGGTATTATTCACTTACTCCCGTTCGACATTATCCTCAAAATTATTCCATCATAAGTGTGGATGTTGATTAACATCCCAAAGTGTGCAGCGGATTGCTATATAGATTAACCTGATTAAGTAAGGGCACCATAATGTTTCCAATACTTACACAATATAGCCGCTTCATATGGATCATTGGCAGGAAATGTCGTTAAGGTGCTAGAATTAGTAGAAATAAGTATGATGATGTCTATGAAGGAAGAGCATTTTTGCTGTTCGGTGTATTATTCATATAATAACAGTATTAGCCAGTTGCATCTATTCCTGCTGGTACCACAGAACCGGAATGTTGAAGTGGCCAGAGGTTGACATAAAAGTCAGTGTAATTGTGTATCGATGCAATACTAGCTACCTGCACCTAGGGTCGGCAGATGCCTAGGTCAGTTCTATGATTGATATTATTCCAATACAAAGTTAGTCACCGGTTAACGAGGTGTAATTGTTGTCAAAGCCCTTACTAGATGAGAGCTGTAATGAACTACGAAAAAAAATAATAAACTCGTTAGAACAGCAGGGTTTTATCATTAGGGACGGAGAGATATTTTTACCTGAAAGTATAGACAAGGATGGCATCCGTAGAATTCATCAGAGTGCGGTAAGAGCTAAAAGGGAGCGCGCCCGAAAGTATTTGGAAAAGAAAGAGAGCGCTTTGCTAAAATGTTTTGCAGATGGCAGAGAAATCGATCCTGAGAGAATTGAACCGCGGCTCCAAGAGGTAAAAAGCGGCTCTTGGGACGAGTTGTTATTTCGTTATTCCTGTTTGCACTGGAGTATTCCTGTTTCATCAGGATATGGCAGGCGTCTGCGGTTTCTGGTATATGACAATTCTACGGGAAAATTGATGGGGCTGTTTGGTCTTGGTGATCCGGTGTTCAGCCTGTCAGCAAGGGATCAATGGATAGGATGGACTAAGGAGGATAGACGCAAGCGCCTTGTACATGTGATGGATGCTTTTGTCCTAGGAGCTGTCCCCCCTTATAATCAGCTTTTAGTGGGTAAGCTGATCGCTATGTTGGTTGCCAGCAATGAAGTCAGAGAGGCTTACCGGCGCAAATATTATGATAAACGTTCACTGATCAGCGGGGAGAAACAAGATGGGCAATTAGCTCTGATAACTACGACTTCTGCTCTAGGGAAGTCATCTGTTTATAACAGAATTAAATATAATGATGGGGATGATGATCGGGTTCTTTATCACAGTGTCGGATATACGGCTGGTTCAGGTGAATTTCACTTTTCCAATGAGCTTTATTCGGAAATTGCTTCTTTTGCTAGGGAACATTGTGAGCCAACAGCAAAAAGAGAGGAGTGGGGGCAAGGCTTCAGAAACCGCCGTGAGGTAATCCGCAAGGTTCTTGCTGCTGTAGGCTTATCTCCGAAACTTGCTTATCACCATGTCAAGAGAGAGGTGTTTGTTGTCCCCCTGGCGAGTAATGCTGAAAAGTTCCTAAGAGGGGAGGAAAATCATTTAGATTATTATGACCAGCCGGTGAATCTCCTTTTTGACTGTTTTCGAAGGCGTTGGTTGCTTCCAAGAGCTAAACGCAACAACAGCTACCTCAATTTCAGACCTGAATCTTTACAGTTATGGGGGGAGGGGGGAGCGAATGGATGATGAAAAACAAGTTTTTGCGGACCTTCCTGCAGCTATGATTGAAGATATGCTTCAGTGTTCAACAGCTGTGGGAGATGTGCTACTTGAAACTTTTCAACAAACCCGTGACTTTTCTGAAAAGCTTAGATCAGACCTAGAGAAAAACGGTTATTTACTTAACGAATCTCAGTTTGGCTATCCGCCTCTACCGACTACTTGTGCTGCTGATGGCTCGTATGCAATTGAACGCCTCTTATCTGTAGATTTTACAGTTGCTGCAGCAGTAGCAGTTGAGGGTTTAACACCGCCATCGGAAGAGAGGTATTGGGAACAACCTCGTCATTTTGTTTACGTTAAAGAAGAGCTTCATCATCCTGATACAGCCACAGTACTTCGGGCTATCATGCTTGGTCATGAGATCGCTTTGGCAGTTAAGGCACCTCATGATGTGGTTATGTTGGATGGTACTTTAACACTGCCGGTTATTTATTTCAACCAAGCTCTGCATAAGGCAAGCGAAATAGATAATCTTCATTGCTCCCGTATTTTTTTTAGTGAGGTTGAACAATATCTTAAAGAGTATTTGGATATTATCAGATCCAGACGCACAGACAAGCAGTTTGTTGGTGTACCAAAATATTCTACACGAAGAGAAATTGGAAAACTGCTTAATTGGCCTTCTGAGTATAATGACAGGAGCCTGCTGACCCTAATTTTAAAAGCAGGGGAACTTACAAAACCTATCCCTCTGGAACAGCCAGCTCAACCCTGGCATTTGGCTGCTGATAAGGTGTTAGGAGCCGACGGGGATATCTTGGAAAAAGAGATTGTGGAATCACTTCAGTCAATTTATATATTTTACTACAAGCCGCACGAATGGATCCCTGCCTTGCGCCTTGAAGTAGCACAAGCAATAGCTTGCAATAAAAATCGCTTGGCTACCGTCCTTCAGGGAGTCAAGTATCAGTGTGCCACACCCGCTATGCTGGAGCCCTACCCTTTGTACCTAGCAGACCGCAATGTAAAATCTGTTTCAAGAGCGATGCCTGTCTTCCTTCAAGTGACTACCCAAAGGATTGCCGACAAATACAAAGGGGATATTAGCGATGTTTTTATGGTATTGCATGGTTATCGTACAGATACGGGAGGTTGATGGGATTGAAAGAACAGCAAATCGATAGTTATATTAGTGCAACAGAACGGTTGGCTGTTATCGGTTCTCCTTCTTCTACTTCCAAACTGACCCTTGATATTTTAGGTTCAGCAATTGCCCGTAAACTTGTAGGTGAGTTAGCTCTGCTGCAATATGTTCAGGATGGAAAGCCTCATTATGCTATTGGACAAATTACGGAGGTTGAGCTGCGTAATATCTGGCATGAAGATCCCACTATGCGCAGTTTGATCAGACAACGGGGGAAAGTTGACCCTGTAAGCGAAAGACAGGACACCCATCAGGGGCAAATGATTATCAGCGCTGTTTTCCAAAAAGGGGGAAGTAGGGGTTATGAACCAAGCATTTTGGGGACAGTGCCTGCAACTGGTACGGCAGTGCATCTGGTGACTGATGAAATATTAGATGAGATTTTATCACCATATCGTGAGCAATTGTTTTACCTGGGGCATGTGTATGGCTCCCTACCGAAACTCCCTCTCTGGTTCAAGCATTTTGACCAGGGACCTGAAGGTGCTGGGGAGGCATATCACCTCGGCATTTTTGGAAAAACCGGTTCAGGAAAGTCTGTGCTGGCAAAGATGATCCTTTTGGCCTACGCCAGGTATCCTAAAATGGCTTTGCTTGTTATAGATCCCCAAGGAGAGTTTTCAAAAGATTTACTCGGTCAAGCTTCTGGAGGCTTTGCCCTTCCCCTAGGGGATGTGTTAAGCAAGTTTAAGAAGCCGTTTTATGTGATGACTGTACGGCAGTTGGTATTGGATACCTGGGAGCTGTTTGAGGAAATAATTTATGAGTCCCAGTTCTTTGAGCGGCTGACTATGCCACGTGGAGAAAACCGGCGGCTTGCCGCAAGCATATTGGTTGAAAAACTGCAGAAGAAGAAGGTTAAACTGAAAGATCTTCACACGAGAGATGCATTTGACACTGCGTGGTCACTGCTGAAGGATCAAAAAGTGCAGGTAGTTTTTTATAGAACAGAGTCTTCCCGTAAGCGTTTTAATACAACTCTTGAAGAAGCAGACCCCGATGAATTTTATAAAAACTACTGGGTGCCTGTTGCTGAATTGTTCAGAGAGGATCGAAAGGGAGCGGCTACTGTTGATCGAGCGCTTTCCTGGTTATTGGATCTGGAAAGCAATAACCGTCCCGTGCTGGTTATTGATCTCTCCAAGGAAAAAGCTGAGGGTTTGTTTTGGGATGAAAAAATTCAGGCGCTGGTAATCAAACGACTTCTAGATGGTATTAATTATAATGCTGAGCGCTATTACAAAAATAATCAGAGTCTAAACGCCCTCGTTATTATTGATGAGGCTCACAGACTGGCACCACGAGATTTACCGAAAGAGGAGGAAGCAGCAAGACAGGTGCGCAGAGTCTTAATTGATGCCGCAAGAACTACCAGGAAGTATGGGCTTGGCTGGTTATTTATCAGCCAGACACTTTCCAGCATACATACGGAGATAATACAACAACTGCGAATCTTCTTCTTCGGCTTCGGTTTAGGGTTAGGGCAGGAATTTCAAGCACTGAGGCAATTGGTGGGTTCCTCCGGCTCAGCCCTGGATTTATACCAGCTATTTCGGGATCCCCATTCAGCTTTTGATGTATCCAGCCACCAGTATTCATTCATGACGATCGGTCCTGTAAGCCCGCTGTCCTTCGCCGGAACCCCCCTTTTCTTTAATGCTTTCAATACTGTAGATGCATTTTTTGAGGCAAATGATATAAAGGTGCCAGTGAGAGAAAATGGGGACCGATCAGGGGGACAGGTTGGGTGATCGGGCCGCTCACCGGGATCACCGGGGCTGTCACCTGGCACGAGTTTCCCCGCGTTATCTAACCTCATTGCTTGTTTATCATAATTATGATAATATTTTGCTAAACTAATTGAGGGGTGAAGCTTATGCCGCATATTAGGCCTGTTTCAGATTTAAGAAATAATTTTGCCGAAATATCAAGGATTGTTCATGAGACCGGAGAACCGGTTTTTTTAACCAAAAACGGTTATGGAGATATGGTTGTGATGAGCATTGAAGCTTATGAGCGCCATCAGTTTGAAAGTGAAGTATATCTTAAATTAAAGGAAGCTGAATTGGAAGCCAAATTATCTGGCAAGAGATTTTCTCAAAAAGAAGTTTTTGATGAGTTGCGAGCAAAACTTTCGGGCAGGTTGAAAGAGGATGAAGTATAAAATAAAATACCTGCCTTTGGCTAGAAAGGATTTAACTGATATTGTAACTTATATTGCGGACCATTTGAAAGCACCAAAAGCAGCGATGGATTTACTAAATGAATTGGAAAAATCTATATCGAGGCTTGAACATTATCCTTATTCGTGCAAGGTGTATCAGCCAATCAAAGGGTTGGAGCATGAATATAGGCTGTTACCAGTTAAAAATTACGCTGTTTTCTATGTTGTTAAAGAACAAGTTGTTGAGATTCACCGGATTGTATATGCTAAAATGGATTTAACAAAGATTGGTAAATAATGTTATAGTGAAGTAATGCCAGCTTTGAATTTAGGTGCTGCTGGCTGCCGCCGCATATTGCGCCTGCCATAAGCAGTTGTTATATTAATACTAAAGCACAGGGGGCAGGAGAATTACATGCATTACCTAACAATCGATGATGCTGCGGCATGGGCCTCTCGCTTCACCAAGAAAAAGGTCACACCGTCGAACATCAACTACCTTATCCAATACGGAAGGATCAAAAGGCACTCGCTAGCAGGCACTACAGTCGTATCTCAAGAAGAGCTGAAGCGGTATTATACAAACTACAGTAACACTTTGCAGAGCAAATTCACAGAAAAATTAGGGGAAGATATTAATTGGCGCCTGGCTTTTCACAATGTCAAAGAAAAGGAAACCACCAAACATGTCCACAGGCTGCACCCTTATAAGGGGAAGTTTATCCCCCAGCTGGTGGAATACTTTTTGGACCAGCATACAGATGACTTCAAAAAAAAGGTGTTTTTCCAACCGGGAGATATTGTTCTCGACCCCTTCTGTGGGTCAGGGACAACACTGGTGCAGGCAAACGAATTGGGGATTCACTCTATCGGTATCGATGTATCTGTTTTTAATTGTCTGATAGCAGAGGCAAAACTGGCAAAGTATGATCTGCGTTCAGTTGCAGAGTGGGCAAAACGGATAGAACAGGCGATTGCAAGGCAGTCGGCTCTGTTAAAAGTGGATGAATTTGATTCCAGGCAGAATGAATTGATATCTGCCTTGAACAAAAAGTATTTTCCTTCCCCGGACTATAAATACAATCTCAGACAAGGACATATAGATGAGAAAAAATATGTTTCCGCAGTGATGGCAGAGGCAAATGAGCAATATGAGAAGCTTCTTCAAGAATACGACTTCCAGGTCCATGGAGAGGCCACACCATCCAGTTTTTTGAACACCTGGTTTGCTAAAAATGTTTTGAATGAGGCTCTGGCAGCCCAAAAGGTCCTCAAGGATATAGCATCTGAGGAAGAAAAGAAACTGTTTATGTTGATCCTCTCCCGAACCCTTCGCTCCTGTAGGACTACACCCCACTATGAACTGGAGCGGTTGAATACTCCTGTTTCAGGCCCCTATTACTGCTACAAGCATATGAAGATCTGCCGCCCTGTTCTGTCAATGTTGAGTATGTACAGGCGCTATGCAAAGGACACCATCAAAAGGCTGCAAGAGTTTGATGAATTGAGAACTGACAGCTTGTTTTCCGTTCTAGCAGGTGATGCACGAAATATCGATATATTTTCAGAAGTCAGCAAGAAAAACGATAATTTCTCTCGTCTCCTCAAAGACAACAAGTTCCGGGGAATTTTCACATCACCACCCTACCTGGGGCAGCTCAATTATCATGAGCAGCACCGGTATGCCTACGAGTTTTTCGGCTTGAAAAGCCACGAAAACCTGGAGATTGGAATAGCGGATCAGGGTAAAGGCCTACAGGCGCAAAAAGATTATATTGAAGGAATCAGCGAAGTCTTGCTCAACTGCGGCAGGTTTTTAGCAGATGACTGCCATATTTTTATTGTGGCCAATGACACATATGGCCTTTATCCCGAAATAGCCGCTCGTGCCGGCCTCACCATTGTCCAAGAATTCAAACGCCCTGTCCTGAACAGAACATCAAGGGACAGAAAAGCATATGGAGAAACAATATTTCATATGAGGAAACGGCACACCCCATGACCGGTCGGAAGCAAGGAAGCAAAAAGAACGTCCCCATGCTTCCCCATGCTTCCCATGCCCTTGAGACTCATACCCTCGACAACTCATCTAGGAACGCCGGCCTTCTTTTATTTTCGTTACAAAGTTTCTGTTTAATATCCAAGGCCTGTTGTTTCCCGCCTAATTTTTTCAGTTTCCGAATAAGGGCGCATACCCGTCGATAATGTGATCTTTTGTGTGCCAATAAGGTCTCCTACTCAATATATTGAACAAACAGGGTATAAACTTCTTCCTTGAATTCGGGAAGAAGGTATGTGTAAAAATCATCTACTGCCGGTGGATTCCCTTTAACATACTCAAGAAGCTTTTGTTTTTCCCCTTCCTCTATGAGAATGCGGGTATACACATCTTTATTGATTCTCTTCTGTTCCTCTAACAAACAAATAATCCTGGGGTAAACAGAGAGCCACTCTTTTGAATCATAGGTGCTTTTCAATTCCTGATAATACTCAAAACTGCCATCCAAAATAAGCTCCACTGCAATTTTCCGCTGTTCATCAAGCTTCCCGGAAAGCTTATAAGCTTTGTAGCGGTATTTTTTCCACTGCCTTACCAACCCGCCTTTGTCTTTATCCATCTCTTCTCCGTCAAGTGCAAGCATTATCACTGCGTCATAGTCCTTTTTCTTCAGAGCGCTTTCTATTGCCATTTCCCTGAAATCGGAGTAGTGAAGATTCTGCTCAAGAAACTCTTGCGCCTTTTTATGCCCGTCAATATTTTTAATCATGTGGTACCTTATTAAGTTAACTCTTTCTTCAAAGTAGTTGCTGCCCCATGGACTTTTCCTTTTGTTTTTGAGCATTGAATCCAAATGCTTCTCCAGTTTATTGCCTAAAATCGGAGTTTCCACGAGCTCCGCACAACTGCCGAGAAGAGCCAGTCTCCAGCTAGTCCAACCTTCATATCGTCTATCAGATGCTTCTTCTAGCAGCTTATTGAAAATGTTTTCTTTATCAGCCGAGCTTAATTCTTCATCAATAGCAATTTCACAAATAAAATCAAGGCTCTCTTCAATTACTCCTCCGATTACACCGCCAGAATCGTCAGCATAATGAAGCAAATCCACCATCTCATGCAGCACACAAAGGGTCAGGTCTAAGGCATGCAGGGATTTGTTCTTTTCTAAAGCCGTGCGGGCCTGCTCCAACACCAAATAAGCGCCATCAACGGCGTCAAAGGTATTGTCATAGTTCACAAACCCATCACAATCCGAGTTCTTATTGATATAGGCACGAATAAGCTCGATAGAGTTCCTTATCTCATCCTCATCATTTCCCTCGTCAAACATCAACTCTATGCGCTGCTTGATCTCTTCGTACTCTGATGCAATATCCAAAAGAAATTCAACCAGTTCATCTTTAGTTCTCTCAGAAAGTATTTTTTTAAGATCAGGTTTTTTCTTCGGTGCCGGAAACCTGCGAACTGCTCCTGAATCTGCTCTATTTTCTGCTCTATTTTGAGAAAGAAGGCTGTTTTCACCGGGTATAATATTTTTCATATCCTGTAAAGCAAAAAATACTGCTACCTGGTGCTTGCAATATTTACCCATAACATAAGGGCAATCGCATAAGGTGTCTACTATATTCGTCTCATCATCCAATTCAACTTCCACAGTGTACAGCTCAGAGCCTTTGACTTTTGCTTCATATACATTGCTTTCTTTTTCTTCCACTGATATGACACGGTCATTTTCGTAATAGTCATAACCTCTTTCAAGTATCATTTCATCGATATGTATTTCAAAGTCGTTGAGGTTCATCATATCAATCCCCATTAATTTGTTTTATCCCACTCGGTGCTAGGCTTGCTTTATTGTCTTATTTAAATCAACAAATCACCTATTCAGGCTTCTACATTCTCTGACAAAAAGATTTTGATATAAGCACTATATTTAATGTAACTGTATAAAACTCCTTCTTATTTCTCAATTGGCGCCCGGCTGAGCAGTGGGACAGTCCCCGCGCGCGATCAGAGGGACAGGGTGACACGACCCCCGTCCCCTTGGCACGCCCTCATTCCCCTGACTCATCCCCGTGACTCACTGTTCTCCCGACTCACAAAACACACCCGCGTCATACCGCTCGAGATGAATGAGTCAAAGTCACTGTCCCCTTGACTCACCAATCACCGGAACAGCCACCTGTTCACTACCCTCTACAGCGGAATGAGTCAAAGTCACCGTCCCCCTGACTCACCAAGTCACCGTCCCCCTGACTCACTGACTCACCCTCACCAAAATTGAAAACATGCCAAGAAGGAACCGGTCCATAACTTAAGGAATATTAAAAGGGGAGAGAGGAGGTTGTCCATGGAGACGATTCTTGATGTGAAGGGGCTGACCAAAAGTTTCGGAAATAAGAAGGCGGTTGACAATATAAGTTTAAGTGTAACCCGAGGCGAGGTTATGGGGCTGCTCGGGCCGAACGGGGCTGGTAAGACTACGGCTATTCGCATGATCATGGGTATTATGGCACCTGATGCCGGTGAGATCAGTTTTAATTTTGGCGATGGGCCCCAACCGCTCGATAAAAGCAGGATCGGCTATCTGCCTGAAGAGAGGGGCCTTTATGATGATGCCCGGGTCATCGAGAACCTGCTTTACTTAGCCGGTTTAAAGGGGATGCCGGCCGCTGAGGCGCGGCGGGAGGCCTTACAATGGCTGGAACGCCTTGATTTGGGAGCATATGCGAATCAGAAGCTGGAAAAACTATCCAAAGGGATGCAGCAGAAGGTACAATTTATCGCATCAATCTTGCACCGCCCGGTGCTGGTTCTTTTCGACGAACCGTTTTCAGGACTGGATCCGGTGAACCAGGATGTTATTAAAGAGATTATTCGGGAACTGCGGGATGGCGGGACCACGGTGCTGCTCTCGGCCCACCAGATGAACATGGTTGAGGAGCTCTGTGATTCGATCTTTCTGATCAATCACGGCCGCGAAGTCCTCTCTGGAAAACTGCAGGCCATCAAAGAAAGCTATAAAGAGGATATTGTTGAGCTGCATTACGACCCAGCCGAGGATAGCAGCTTTCTGAAGATGATTCCGGGGCTGCGGATACTGCGGGAAGAGCCGGGGTTGGCGGTAATGCGCTACAGTGGCAGCGCTGAAATCAATGCCCTCTTGCAGGAGTTTGTGTCAAGGCTGACTGTTAAGGCCATTACTGTGGAAAAGCCCCCCCTGCATGAGATCTTTGTTGAGACCGTCCGGGAAAGGGGTGAAGAGATTGAAGTGGCCTAATGTTCTTAAAGTTTTTCGCTGGGAATTTTTCAAAAATGTGAAAAGCCCGGTTTTTCTGATAACAACCCTGACGATTCCCTTATTCATGCTCCTGGCAGGCGGGATCAGCTATTATGCCAGCACTGGCATCTCCCAAGAGGAGTCTCAGGTTGCCGTAATCGACGAAACCGGGGAATTCTTTCCCTATCTGGAAACCAACCTTGCCAACTCTCCGGTGAAAGTGTCCTTGCATGACTCAACACAGCGGGAGCAATTGGCCGAAAAAGTAGAAGCCCGCGAATTGAACGGCTACCTCATCTTTACCCCAGAGAACGTTCAGAGCGGAATGATCGACTACTATGTCAGTGATGCCAAAGAGGTGAATATAGGGGCACTAAGTAATGTAGTCCAAACTGCGCTCACTTTTTACCGGATGGAAAAAATAGGGATGACCGCAGAGCAGATCAGTCTGGCTACTGCGCCGGTGATAATAAATCCGCGCAGTTTAAGCGGTGAAGAGTTTTCTGTGGCTGCGATGGTTGCTCCTGTGTTCTTTGCTGTAGTCCTGATTATCGCTGTGATGGTTTCGGGACAGGTGCTCATGTACGGTGTGCTCAAAGAGAAACGCAACCGCATCATCGAGATATTGCTCTCATCTGTGACCGCCCTGGAGCTGCTCGTCGGCAAAATTATTGGTTTCGGCCTTCTCGGCCTGCTGCAGATCGGGATCTGGCTGGCGGTAGGGCTGGCTGCAGCGGCTCGCTACTTTGATATAGGCCAGATTGGCATGAGCCCGGCAGAGCTGATTCCTATATTGCTTTTCTTTATCGGCGGTTATGTGATGTACGCCGCTCTCTTTGCTGCTATGGGGGCGACCATGAAAGATGCCGAAGGGGGTAGCCAAACCCAAGGTCTGGTTGTGCTCATACCGATGATTCCTATGTTTGCCTCAGGCGCAATTGTTATGTCACCAAACGCCCTGTGGGTGAAGATCCTCAGCTATATCCCTATTTTTACGCCGGCAACAATGCTGATGCGCATCGGAGCTACTAATTTGCCCTGGTGGGAGCTGGCATCCACCTTTGTTGTTTTGATGCTTGGGGTCGCCTTTTTTATCTACCTCGGCGCACGCATCTTCAGCCGGGGTCTGCTGCAATTTGAGCGGACAATTTCATTTAAAGAAATGGGGAAAATGATGCGCAAGAATTATTAATCCGCTGATCGGGCCGATCAGCGGGACTGTCCCCCTGATCGGTCCCCCTGATCGGGAGCGATCAAGGGGACAGGTTGCCGCTAGTTCCAGTCACCAGACCGAGCAGCGGTATCATCAACCCTATCCCCCTGTGGGCTCGCGAGGGATTGGTGCCTGCTTTATTTTAATCCTAAACCTTTCCTTTTACTTAGAATATGTGCTTCTATCCCATCTGCCACTTCAGTTGGGTCATCGCCCAGGGCAATTTTACCGCCTGTTAATTTTTCTACATCTTCGGTGAGAAGTTTTACCAACTGGGGCGCTCCTGTGACAAAAGGAGTAGGAGAAAGATGGGTGTAGGCGCCATAAGCCACAGCGAAAACTCCATCGATTGTCGCCTTTTGTTCCATCCATTCCGGTGCAGTAACCGCAATGGGGAGGTCGGGAATATCAACATCAAGGTGATCAGCTAGCGCTGTCACTAACATGGAGATCCTCCCGGTATCGTTACAGGTTCCAAAACTTAATACCGGCGGAACTTTCAGCATATTGCATACTTCCTGCAAGCCGGAACCGGTCATCTTTATGGCATCAAGATTACACAGTCCAGCCACCTCAAGGCCATGGTTGCCGCAGCCGCCGCTTACCACTAAAATATCCCGTTTGATCAATTCTTTGACTAAATTAACGGTATTCCAGTCATGAGGCCCGTTTCTTAAGGTGGAACAGTTGACCAGCGCTACTACCCCTTTAATTTTTCCGGAGGCAATGACATCAACCAACGGGTCCAGTTTGTCTCCAAGAGCCTGTAATAGGGCTTCGGTGGAAAAACCGGCGATTGCCTTCTGTTTATACGGGGGAACCTTAGGCTCTACTTTGCCCTTGCGTTTTTGGAAATTTTCCAGAGCCAGCTCGATCAGCTTGTCTGCCATGGCGCCTGCTTCCTCTGGATGATACAGCATCTGATGCTGTAATCCCGGGACACCGATGATATTGCTGACACTGACTAGTGTCACCTGATATTTTTCAGCATATTGGTCAATTGCTGGGGGAGAGCAGTTCTCTTCCATGGCAAAAACATCAACCGCTCCAGTTGCCAAAAAGGGCTCGATGGCCAGCCAATTTCCCATCAGGCCGACAAAAACATCATCTACATTAAAGCGCTGCAGCAGTTCTTGGCCGGTTTCGATAGAACCGACAATTCTCAGACCCTTAGCTCCCACCCTTTTGGCTCTTTCCTGTACCTCGGGCAGCCTGGCCTTTTGTAATGTGGCCACACCAACCCATGGTTGGTGGCCGTTAAAGGCAATGTTTACGTAATCGGGGTCTAAAATTCCTAAGTCCACATCCACTTCATGGGGGGTGGGGGTGCCGAATAAAATATCCTGCACCATTTCCATGCCGATTTGAGCGGTATAAATGGTGGCCAATCCTAGGCGCAGCGCCTTTTTGGCCAAAGAGGCATAATCTCCGTCCACATTGGTAAGACAGCTGGCAATGCAATTTTGCTCTTCATGGACAACTCCTGCAGGGTAGATGCCCAGTTCC
>LFTQ01000051.1:14845-15815 GCA_001513545.1 Clostridia bacterium DTU068
CCTTCTCCTGTTGCCCTTAGAGTGCGAAATGCCTCATAGGCATGGTGGCTGTAGGTAGCTGCCCCCATAATATTGCGCAGCAATAGGTTTCTCATCGCCATGGCATCCCCGCCGATGCCGCAGACCCCTTTGTCCTGGCCTCCCTTTTCATTGATCCGGCAGGGGCCGTTTGAACACAATTGGCAGCTCATACCCTGCAGGCAAAACTTACACCTGATCTTTTCCTGCAATGCCCAGCGATCAAAGACATTTGTCATTCCGTCTTCCCGGATGCGTTTGAGCATTTCTTCGACCGAGTCGTGATAACTAACCCGCCCTTCTGCTTTTTCCCAAACTGTTTCCAAAAAGGTCCCTCCTGTACTGTTCATTTTGCTAATAAGTTTCCCAAAGGAACCAATTATTTATGCGATGTGAAGTCGGGCGGGCGATTGATGTGTGAATTATTGGGACTCGATCAGGGGGACAGGTTGACTGATCGGACCAAATACCGGGACAGTATCACCCCGGTGGTTTCGTTTTTTTCTAGCTTATCCTGCCGCTTGCGACTCGGTTTAACTTCACCTAAGACTTGTCGTCTGGTGATTGATGCAAGGCCGATTTTAACCAGTATTACTGGTTTAACTTGCCCTATGACTTGTCAGCAGACAACAGCCAATCATCTCCTCTGACGATTCAATAGCGCGTAGTCGCCCAGCTCAACATCCATGTTGCGCTTTTGCTGTTGTTAGCTGCTCCTTCGTCAAGGGCAAGTAACAATCATTGCAGATCGCTGCGCTAGCAGGGGTAAACCGACCGATCAAGGGGTTGCCCGGTCAGGGGGACTGGCCCAGTGCAAACTCCCTGCTCAGCAGCAATGGTGGTGGGTTAATTCCGTTGCCTGCAACTTTGCTGCTTCCGATTCCCTTTGAGACAGAAGTTTCATTTCGCGGAAAATGAAGTAGGCTGTTATTAAGGCAGCCAGGATATCTGC
>LFTQ01000179.1 GCA_001513545.1 Clostridia bacterium DTU068
ACCAACTTCTTCCCCTGAAGTACAGCACGATATCCTACCCCTACCAAATCAAGGGTCTTACTGAAACCCTTGGTCACACCATCCACCATGTTTTGCACCAGAGCTCTGGTCAAACCGTGGAGGGCCCGGTGCTGTTTATCATCAGAGGGGCGGGTCACAAACACTTGACCATCCTCAACAGAAACCTGCATATCCGGATGAATTTTATTTATAAGTTCCCCTTTTGGGCCTTTGACAGTTACCAGGTGATCCTTGACATTTACTTCGACTCCTGCCGGTACTGTTACCGGAAGGCGCCCCACTCTAGACATGGTACCACCTCCCTACCAAATATAACAAACTACTTCGCCGCCCAGGCCTTCCTTTCTGGCCTGTTTGTCTGTCATTAAGCCATTGGATGTGGAAATTACAGCCACTCCAAGACCACCGAGCACTCTGGGAATTTCATCTTTCTTCACATAAACCCTTAAGCCCGGTTTGCTGATCCGTTTCAACCCAGTCAGTACCTTGCGCTTATTGGGGCCATATTTCATGTAAAGGCGCAAAATTCCCTGTTTCCCATCTTTGATGTATTCATAATGTTTAATATATCCCTCGTTCTTCATTATTTCCGCAAGTGACTGCTTCATATTGGAGGCAGGGATCTCCACCCACTCACGGTAAACCTGATTCGCGTTGCGAATCCTGGTCAAGAAATCAGCAATGGGATCTGTAACCATTCTTCAACCTCCTTTGTGCCGTTTTACCAACTGGATTTGACAACACCGGGGATCTGTCCCTTGTATGCCAGTTCGCGGAAACATATACGGCACATTCCATATTTACGCAGGTACCCCCG
>LFTQ01000189.1:0-3403 GCA_001513545.1 Clostridia bacterium DTU068
TTATAACCGCATTCAGGCAGCCAAAACCCCAGGGGCTTGCGTCCGAAACAGCGTTCATAGAGTTCCACTGCTGCTTGAACTTGGGCGTTGATTACCTCTCTCTGTACACCCAACAGAGGAAAGTATCCATGGGTGGCTCCTGTAGTGATGATCTCCAGTTTTCCTGCATCCTGCAGCCTTCTAAAGGCTTCTACAAGGTTCCAGCGGTATTTTTCTGTAAAGAGGTAGTGGGCTCGGGAGAATAAGTCCTTATACATCAGTGCTGTGCCGTGAAACTCCGGTTGACTGCTTGTCCGGTGCACTTCTTTGTCTGCCAGTTCCATAAGCTTTTCCAGGTGTTTCACATAGCGCTGGCGCAGCAGTCCATCATTGAACATGGAGATCAGTGTGGGTGAGAGGTTAATTGTAACCCGATAATCAACCCCATCTTCAGCCAGCTTTTCAAATGTCCACAACAACGGCAGATAAGTTTCAGTAACTGCTTCGTAAAACCATTTTTCCTCCAGAAACTGTTCATATTCCGGATGGCGTACATAGGGGAGATGAGCGTGTAATATCAATGTAAGATAACCTTTTGTCATACTTCTTCCCTTCCAACATTATTTACCAGTCAATTGGGGAACTGATATATTCTTCACGTTTCTTTGCTTTGACAGCTTTTAGTTCCATTTCCTGAATAAATCCAGGAGAACCATGTATTTCTATGTGCTTTCCATATACTTTTTTTTCATATGCAGCAGGAAGCAGCCATTCCTCATCCACAATATCGGAGAGATCATCCCGCGGCATGGTAACCATATTGGAACGGGCTATAAATATGTAAGTTCCATCAGCCAGCAGCAGGCCCAGCTCTACCAGATAGGTGTGATTCGGCTGTCCTGTGTTGATATACCAGTTATTAGAGTAATCGTTGACCTGAATCTCTAAAATCTGCTGGGAATCAAAAAAATAATTATTGGTCACATCATAAACCCTGAGCAGCAGTTTTCCCGATAACCAGGCTTCGGAACCAAACTGCTGTTGGATTTTTTCTCTTACCGCTCCATTGATCTCCCAATAGGCAAAGATCCAGTAAGGGTCCCGAGCCAGGGCGACAATTTTTGTATCCCCGTATGACCAGGGGATAGCTGGGAGCGGATGAGGTGCAGATTCTTTTTGAGGTGTTTGTGGTGGCGGAGGTGTCACCTCCTCTGCTGCCTCCATATCACTTCCTTTTTCTATATGAAGGTTTTTTATGTTTTTTTGCTGTGCAGGATTCACCTTTTTCCCTAAGGCTCTCTTTCTGAAGGGTTTATTGTGAAACATCCAGGCTAAACCTCCTACAAATAATATCGCTATTAATAAAAGAGAAAGCTCCCATAGGACCATCTGGTGACTCCCTCCTTCTCAAAGGTGTCGCCGTCAGAAGATTAATTCTCTGGCGATTTGGAGAAAATGAATAATTGAAGACAAAAGCGGGTTCTATTGTATTATGTCCAATGTCAATTAGTTTATTGCATTGCTTTTAATCGCTAATGTAAGGAGTTTTGTGTATGCCTAGAGCAATTGTACTGGGAAATGGTGATTTGTTGATCAACCTAGACAAAAACCTCAATATGCGGGATCTTTTTTATCCGGTTGTTGGGTTAGACAACCATATAGGCGGCCAGCGCTGCAGTACCGGCTTTTGGGAGGAAGGAACCTTTTCCTGGTTATGGGAGGATTCCTGGCAAAAAAAGCTGGCTTACCAGCAGGATAGTTTGGTTTCCCTTGTTCAGGCCCGCAGTGAACAAATGGGTTTGGAACTGGTGATCAATGATGGTGTCCATTATTTTCATAATCTTTTTATCAGACAGATGACCATCAAAAATAATAAAAATTGGTCCCGTCGGGTAAGGATCTTTTTTAACCATGATTTTTCCATCAGCGGCAATAATATCGGGGATACCGCTTTTTTTGATCCGGTGTCCCGTGGGGTTTGTCATTATAAAAGGAATATCTATATTATGGCCAATGGAATCACTCAAGGGAAGGGGGTCTTCCAATATGCCACAGGCCGCAAGCGTTTTCGGGGAGCAGAAGGCACTTGGAAGGATGCTGAGGATGGCTGGTTGGAGGGAAACCCTATAGATCACGGTTCTGTTGACAGCACTATCAGTTTTGAAATGCATCTGGAGGCTGGTGAGGAGGAGAACCTCTGGTACTGGATGGTTTTAGGTGATCGGTTGGATGCTGTGCGCGGACTGGATGCTCTGGTGCGGGAACAGAGGCCTGGTTATTTACTTGAGGAAACAAAGAGATACTGGCGGAATTGGGTCAATAGGTATGACTGGAATTTCGGTGATCTTCCGGAAAAAGTTTTCAACTTATTCAAACAGAGCCTTTTGATCATCAGAACACAGTGTGATAATAATGGGGCTATTATAGCAGCCAGTGACAGTGATGTCCTTGCTACAGCACGGGATCACTACAGCTACATCTGGCCGCGGGATGGGGCACTGGTAGCTGTTGCCCTGGACCGGGTGGGTTTTCCGGAAATTCCGTTGCGCTTTTTCCAGTTGTCCTCTCAGATGCTTACAGAAGGCGGCTTTAATCTGCAGAGATATAATGCTGACGGGACACCTGGTTCTAGCTGGTATCCACTGTCCCGGGACGGAGAAGAAAGGCTTCCTATTCAAGAAGATGAAACAGCTCTGATAAGCTATGCCCTCTGGCATCATTATCAGTGCTTCAGAGACTTCGAGGAAATAGCCCCTTTTTACTGGAGCCTGATCAAAAGGATTGGCGATTTTTTGCTCAGCTATCGAGACCCCGATTCAGGACTCCCTTTACCCAGTTTTGATCTCTGGGAGGAACGAAGGGGTGTGTTTAGTTTTACTGCAGCCACTGTTTATGCCGGGCTTAATGCTGCTGCGAATTTTGCAGACCTCTTCGGCGATCTTAATAGCAGTGACCGTTACCGGCAGGGAGCCGCAGAGCTAAGGGATGGGATGGAGCGCTACCTTTATCATCAAGAATTGGGGCGTTTCCTGCGGGGGATTTACTACAGCCATAAAAAAGGAAAGGTGGAGCTGATACCGGACTTTACTTTGGATTCCAGCCTTTATGGGCTGTTTGGCTTTGGTGTTTTTCCGGCTGATGACCCGCGGGTGATCAGAACCATGGAGGCTGTAAGGGATGGATTGAAGGTAAATACCTGGGTGGGAGGACTTGCCCGTTATTCCGGGGATTGGTATTACCGGATGAGTGATGATCTTGAAAATGTCCCAGGCAGTCCCTGGATCATCACTACTCTCTGGCTGGCTGAGTGGTATACTGCAGTGGCCAAATCAAAAGAAGAACTGCTGCCAGCCAGGCTGCTTTTGGAGTGGGCTGCAGATCGAGCTTTAGGGAGCGGTGTTCTAGCAGAGCAGTTCCACCCCTA
>LFTQ01000189.1:3509-4303 GCA_001513545.1 Clostridia bacterium DTU068
GGGACAGGTTGACTGATCGGTCCGATCACCGGGACTGTCCCCCCGCGCGATCCGTGAGTCAAGGGGACATGAGTCAAGGGGACAGGCACTTTGACTCACTGCTGTGACATGTGTGCATGATGACGCGACCCCCGTCCCCGTGTCACACCCTTGTTATAGGGTGATAGGCACCTTTATTGGCACTTTTAGATGATTTACACCCCCTTATAGTAGTGTTAAAATGGTTTTAGTCATGCAGATATAGATGGGGGGGTTGGCATGACAGTTGCTCGGGAAATCAGGATAGAAGGGGTGGTCCAGGGAGTGGGATTTCGCCCCTTTGTCTTTAGGCTGGCCAGTGAATTTGGGATCAAGGGGTGGGTTTTGAACTCTTCTGAAGGTGTCACCATTTGGGCTGAAGCTGAGGAAGAGTTGATCGATGGGTTTTACCGGGAGATTCTTAATCATCCACCTAAACTGGCCATTATCGTCAAACACAGCATAAAGCCCCGGGAGATAAAGGGTTATGATCACTTTTTTATTAAACACAGTGAAAGAAGTGACCACAAGGATGTGATCATCTCCCCTGATGTGAGCACTTGTGATGATTGCTTTAGGGAGATAACGGATCCCAATGATCGCCGCTATCACTACCCCTTTACCAACTGCACCAACTGCGGCCCCCGTTTTACAATTATTATGGATGTGCCCTATGATCGGGATAAGACCACTATGCGGGATTTTCCTATGTGTCCTGATTGTGCCCGGGAGTTTCATGACCCAATGTTCAGGCGCTTTCATGCTCAGCCTAACTG
>LFTQ01000221.1 GCA_001513545.1 Clostridia bacterium DTU068
AAGATCCGGCTAGGGCACAGTTTGTTGAAGACCTGCTCATAGCTACCTCCATGATGCCTGGTGTTGGAGCTGTAACAGCTCCATTCAGATTAGCATTAAGTACGGCAACTAAGCAACTTTTAAAGGCGGGTGTTGCTCAAGCAATAAAAACAGGCACAAAGGAATTAGCAAAGAAAGGTGCACAGGAATTAGCAAAGAAAGGTGCAAAGGAATTAGCAAAGAAAGGTGCAAAGGAATTAGCAGAAACAGGTGTAAAGGAAGCAACAAAGGCAGGCGCAAAACAGACTGGCAAGGAGGTACTAAAACAGACTATCAAGAAACCGAAGATAAAACCGCCAAAGGTAGAAAAAGCTGTAAAACTCAAAACCAGCGGGCCGAAACCGGAACCTGCTCCAATTAGACCGCAAACTGTAAAGCCTCAGCAAACACCAGTAAGACAGCCGAAACCGGAACCTGCTCCAATTAGACCGCAAACTGTAAAGCCTCAGCAAACACCTATAACGCCTCAATCTACAGCGTTAGTGCCTGTATCACAACAAACAAGGGCACTTGTCCCTGTTGTGCGGCAAGCAACCGGCGGAGCTGCCAGGACAGCGGCTGCCGGTGCTGCAGGTGGAGCGAGAGCAGGAGCATCACAAGCATTTAGAGCGGCAGCAGCGGGGTTGCGTTCTCTGGGGGCTAGGGTTGCCGGTGCCGGTGCACGTGTTGGTCAGAGATTAGGAGCAGGAGCAGCAAC
>LFTQ01000196.1 GCA_001513545.1 Clostridia bacterium DTU068
GGTTATTCCTATTATTACAAGGCCCCGGTGTTTGATGTGATCGCAGCCTCTCTCCCCTGGACCCTGCTCTTAGTGGGACTCGCTGTGCTTATTTCCAGCCTGCTGGGGATTGTCCTGGGAATCGAGAGCGGTTACCGTCGCGGCAAAACAACAGACAAGGTTTTACTGACAGGCCTGATTTCTTTGAGCGGTTTTCCTGACTTTTTCATAGGTATTTTATTGCTCTTGTTTTTCGGGGTAGCGCTGGGGATCGTGCCTCTAGCCGGTGCTGTTACACCATATGCCGGAAAAACGGGACTTGCACTCATAATAGATGTGCTGCACCACCTGGCACTTCCCCTTATCGCTCTTGTTATCGTAAGGGTCACAGGCTCCTACCTGTTGACCAGGAACACAATGGTGACCACCCTGGGAGAAGCGTTTATCCTTACAGCAAAGGCAAAGGGCTGCCGGGAAAGGGAGATCAGGTACAGGCATGCCGGCAGGAACTCCCTCTTGCCTGTGGTAACTGCTGCAGGGCTTCAGTTGGCCAGTTCAGTTACAGGGGCTTTGTTTATTGAAATCAT
>LFTQ01000149.1:0-1599 GCA_001513545.1 Clostridia bacterium DTU068
CCCACTGCCTTAAAAGCCCGCACCGGGCTGTTGACCCCGCCGGGGATATACTTTTTCGCTTCTTCATATAAAAGCTCCGATTTTTTTCGTCCTTTGGACATTTGATCACCACCAGTTTCATAAAGTAATTCATGCAATTATTTTTGAATCCAGCGCGCCACATCAAGGGCATGGTAGGTAATAATGATATCAGCTCCCGCCCTCTTCATCCCGGTGAGCAGTTCAAGGGTTATTTTTTGTTCGTCAATCCAGCCCATCTGTGCTGCAGCTTTGATCATAGAGTATTCTCCACTGACATTATACGCAGCAACCGGATGGTCAAAATTATCTTTAACTGTAGCAATAATATCCATGTAAGCCATAGCCGGCTTAACAATGATGATATCTGCACCCTCGGCGATATCCTGCTCCACTTCCCGCAGAGCCTCCCGTTTATTGGGCGGATCCATCTGGTAGGATTTGCGGTCCCCGAACTGGGGAGCGGAACCGGCAGCTTCCCGAAAGGGACCATAAAAAGCCGAAGCATACTTAACACTATATGACATAATTGGTGTATTTATAAACCCTTCATTATCAAGGGCATGCCTAATGGATTGCACACGGCCGTCCATCATGTCAGAAGGGGCTACTATATCCGCACCGGCGCGGGCATGGGACACCGCTGCGCGGGTTAATAATTCCAGGGTGGCATCATTAATCACTTCACCATCTTTTACCAAACCACAGTGACCGTGATCTGTATATTCACAGAGACATACATCTGTAATGACCAATAAATCGGGATATTTATCTTTGATTGCCCGTACCGCCTTTTGGATAATCCCATTTTCGGCATAGGCTCCCGAACCAACACTGTCTTTATATTCCGGGATACCGAACAATAAAATGCCGGCAATACCCAGGGATTGAACAATGTTGACCTCTTCGAGAAGGTGATCTATGGTCAAGTTGCAAACACCGGGCATGGAATCCACAGGTTTTTTAGTACGAGTACCCTCCATGACAAAAAGGGGATAAACCAAATCATCAACCCTTAAATAATTTTCCCTGACCAACCTGCGCATGTTTTCACTGGAGCGTAACCGGCGTGGTCTTACCACAGGATAATACATCGATTATGCACCTCCTTAACCTCGTCGTCATCCAGATAAAGTACTGGATCCGATGTCCATTAATTACACAGCCTCCCGGACTCTAAAAATACCGTTGTACATATCCAGCCAGCAGCATGTCTATGATGGGGTTAACCAAAGTCACATCAAATCAGTGGGCACTGGCTGTAATACTCCATTATGGCTTCCAACAAGCCTTTAATGGTATACTCTTTGGCTTGAATATCAACCGTTAATCCCATTTCCTTGGCTGTACTGGCTGTGATCGGGCCAATGCAGGCAACCCGAGTGCAGCCCAACAGTGAAACCGGGTTGCTGGTCTTCAACTTGGCAAAAAAATTCCGTACAGTAGAAGAGCTGGTAAATGTAATAAGATCGATTTCGCCCTGTTCCAGCATCTGCCTGATTAAATAGGAATTCCCCTCACCGGTCACTGTGCGATAAGCGATCACTTCATCCACTGTTGCACCCAAACCGGCCAGCCCTT
>LFTQ01000149.1:1761-2850 GCA_001513545.1 Clostridia bacterium DTU068
GCAAGCGGTTGAAGAAATAGGTGACACCGTTGACACTGGTGAAGATCAGCCAGTCATAAAGCGATATATTAGCAATAGCCCGGTCCAGAGGGGCATAATCTTCCGGTTCAGCAATGGAGATGGTTGGGAATTCAACAGGCTCACCGCCTAAATCTGCTATAGCTTGTGAAAGGGGGTTGGCTTGCTCACGGGAGCGGGTGACGATAATTTTTTTACCAAACAAAGGTTTGTTTTCATACCAGCGTAGTTTACTGCGCAATGTAACCACTTCACCCACAACAATTACAGCCGGGTTTTTGAACCCCTTCTCCACAGCCAGGCGGGAGATATTCCCCAGGTTCCCAACCAGGGTCTGTTGTTCCGGACGTGTACCCCAGCGAATCAGTGCCACAGGTGTTTCCGGAGCTCTACCATGTTCGATCAGTTTGCTGGTAATAGCCGCTAGGTTGCCCATACCCATTAAAAAAACCAGGGTGCCTATACCGGTGCTGATTTTGGCCCAGTCGATCTTTGAAATCTCTTTGGCAGGGTCTTCATTACCGGTAACAACAGCAAAAGAAGAGGTATATTCCCTGTGGGTAATGGGGATTCCCGCGTAAGCCGGCACAGCAACAGCTGATGTGATACCGGGAATAATTTCAAAAGGTATGCCGTGACGAACCAATTCTTCAGCCTCTTCCCCACCACGCCCGAAAACAAAAGGGTCTCCCCCTTTCAACCGAGCTACAGTAAGTCCCGTCTTAGCCTTTTCTACCAGCAGTTGGTTTATCCCCTCCTGGGTTAAAGTATGCCGGTCCGGTTGTTTACCAACAAAAATACATTCAGCACCCGGCCGCCGCTGGTTCAGCAACCGAGGTGAGGTCAAACGATCATAAATAATTACATCTGCTTTTTTTATGCATTCCAGCCCTTTAACTGTGATCAATCCCGGATCTCCCGGTCCTGCTCCGATGAGGTATACGATTCCTTTATTAACTCCCATAAAAACCGAACTCCTGTCTTGTTTGGGTTAATATCTTATCAGCGCCCATATCTAACAGCATTTGCGCAAGACTGGCACCCAGTTCCCTGGCGTTTTGCACCGGCCCG
>LFTQ01000001.1 GCA_001513545.1 Clostridia bacterium DTU068
TTTTCGCGGTTATTATTCGTAAAACATAAGATTTTATGCCCGACCGATCACCGACCAATCACCGGGACAGTCCCCGCGCGAGTTTTAACTTTTTTCGAGAAGGAGTTTGATCTATAAAAACCGAAAAAGCTTTCTAAAGAAATGATGTCAAATTCTTTTTGATGCTGCTGGTTGCTTTTGCCGGAAACGGGGTAACGGAGATTGGTATAGCGGCATATTGATTGGCAGGCATGTTGCGGTTTGGTCTGTGAAAGATGCCTTTAACAAGGGTATAGCGGCTTATTGAGCGGCAGGCATTCCTGCTGACAGTCCGGCATAAGCGGAGACTATTCGGCGTTTTGGTGTTTGGCACCATTAAGCTGACACTGTAAAAAGCTGTACTTTTTAGTAGCTGTAAATCAGCGGATATTCAGGGTTAGGTATACATAACAGTCCTGTAGAGCCTTCTGAAACAGGTATATATAATCAAGCATGGAAAGCCTCCGGAAAACCGTTGGTAAGTACAAAAAAATAGAGGAGCCTAGTGAGGAAATAACTGGCCAGGGAATTATTAAGTATCAACAATAAGATAAACTATAAAACAGGGGAGAGGACAATGATAGATTTAAGAAGCGATACCATCACAAAACCCACACAAGAGATGCGAGAAGCTATGGCAAACGCGATAGTAGGGGATGATGTTTTCGGGGAGGATCCGACCGTTAATAAGCTTGAAGAAACAGCAGCAGAATTAGTAGGCAAAGAAAGTGCGCTTTTTGTTGCTAGCGGTACTATGGGAAACCAGGTCGCTGTACTGACACACACTGAAAGAGGCAATGAAGTTATTGTGGACACAGCTGCTCATATTGCAAAATATGAGGTTGGGGCGCCGGCAATGTTTGCAGGTGTCCAGCTGCGGCTTGTTGACAATCTGTTGTTGGGAAATACCATCGATAAAATAAAAAATGCCTACCGTGAGGAGAATATTCATTTTCCCGTCACCCGCTTGGTCTGCCTGGAGAACACCTTTAACAGTGGTGGTGGAACAATTATGCCGCCTGAAAAAATGAGAGAAGCCTATCAGTTAGCCAGGAACTTGAATCTCAAGCTGCACCTGGATGGGGCAAGAATTTTCAATGCTGCGGTTGCTTGTCAATGTGATGTCAAGGAATTCACGAAATGCTGTGACTCTGTAATGTTTTGTTTATCCAAAGGGCTAGGTGCTCCAGTGGGATCTATACTGGCCGGTGACCAAGAATTTATAAAAAAGGCACGCAAATACCGAAAAGCAATGGGTGGCGGGATGCGTCAGGCGGGTATTTTGGCTGCAGCCGGGCTTGTTGCCTTAAAATCAATTGATCGTTTGGCAGAGGATCACAGTAATGCTAGGTTTTTAGCAGAGGGGTTATCCCAAATAAAGGGTATAAAAGTAGATTTAGAACGGGTGCAGACAAACATGGTTTATGTTGAAGTTGATAATGCAGCAGCATTTGTTTCTGAACTTGAGAAAAACGGGGTTAAAGCGATCGCTGTCTCTTCCAATGCAGTCAGGTTTGTTACAAGCAGAGAAGTAACACGGGAAGATATAGAAAAAGTGATTCAAATAGCTTCCCGAATTGCTGTCACGAATAAATAGACCGATCAGGGGGACAGGTTGGCCGCGCGATCAAGGGGACAAGTTGAGTGATCGAGCCAATCACTGGGACAGTCCCCCCGCGCGATCCCCAAGTGCGATCGGGGGGACAGGTTGCATCACTGTGACCGTTCAGCAAAACTGTCCCGGCGCGTTCGGCACTGATTTATGACTTCTTCATCATCTTCCCTCCACATGGGATCAACGATGCAGAGGAATAAAAGATCCCCATCTCCTGTATTCTTTAAATACTGCACTGCACCTGGAGGCACAAAAACTGCTTTTCCGGGCTTAACCTCAGCAGATTCTTGGTTAATGTGAAGTGTACCTTCTCCCTCCAGGAAATAGTAAACCTCCGCGCTCTCTTTTAGTTTATGTGGAACAGTGCTTTTACCTGCGGGGAGGCGGGCATGGGCAATGCTGCAGTGAAGGGAAATCTCCTCTTTTTCCCTTAAGGGATGGAGAAGTTCACAAAGGATGCTGCCATCCCCGGCTGTAAAGTAACTGCATTCTCGAATATCTTTAACCAACACATAAATACCCCCTTTCCGTCACTAGATGCCAGGCTTGCGTTATTGCTTTATTTAAATCAGTAAGTCATCTATTCAGACCTCTGACATCTGGCTTCTGACTACTGCAACCTACTCTTTTTCCGACATCAGACCTCTGGCATCTGACTTCCATTTTAGCCAGCCTTGCTTTGTTGTCTAATAGGATCGCCGGGGGACTACCGTTATTGCGGTCCCTTCTTATGCAACAGA
>LFTQ01000170.1:0-7979 GCA_001513545.1 Clostridia bacterium DTU068
GCTGAATGGCTGACAACTACTCCCAGGGTTCTACGTTATATATATAAGGAAAAGAAATAAAGGGAACAAAAATCCGTTAAATTTCCGAAAAATCGAATAAAGTTGCCGCATATGCGTAATGTTGCCGCATATGCGGCAACTTTATTTTTTATAAATCCAGTTGAACCGGTTTGCCTTGTGTTACCGGTTAGAGTAATAGGGTTCTTTTACCAATTGAAGGTCTGCGGTAACTGGCACAATTTTTGCGAAGATAAATTATTGAAAATCTGTCAGAAAGCATAATTGGGAAAGGGGGGGCTTTAGGAGGATTGCCTATTTGCTAAATATTTCACAAAGGTATTTGCTTCACAAGTATTGAAAAACAGTGTATAGGTGCACTAGGTATCATGAATGCATTTTGTACACTAAATTTTAATGAGGGAGGTGGAGTGTCTGACCTACTTAAAAGGTCGGACCAAGGATGGCTAAGGTACTGATGCTAAATCCAGAGAAATGTATATCGTGCCGTACTTGCGAACTGGCGTGTTCCTTTAAACATGACAGGGAGTTTCGCCCCAGTGCGGCCAGGGTTAATGTGTTGCAGTTTGAACAAGAGGGAATATCTGTACCGCTGATGTGTCTGCAGTGTGATACTGCAGCATGCGAGAAGGTCTGCCCCAGTGGGGCGCTCAAACGCAATGAGGCCACCGGAGCACTGGTAGTGGATGACGCAAAATGCATCCGCTGCAAGATGTGTGTTCAAGCCTGTCCCTTCGGTAATATTGCTTATGATCCCGCAAAGAGCCGCATTCTGAGATGCGACCTTTGTGATGGTGAACCCCAGTGTGCCAAGTTCTGCCCCTCTGAGGCGATTACCTATGTGGAAGCAAGTTCAGGTACACTGGCCAAAAAACGGGCATATGCTGCAATATTTAAAGAGGCTTTGCAGGAGGTGACCAAATAATGTACGGCTGGGTAGGACAGATTCTGCGGGTAAACCTGACCAACGGAACAGTGAAAAAAGAGGCACTGGATCCGGTGGAAGCAAAAAATTATATAGGTGCTCGTGGGTTGGGAACACGTCTTTGGATCAAAGATTGTGACCCTAAGGTTGATCCTTTAAGTGAAGATAATAATTTAATATTTATGACTGGTCCCTTAACCGGTACAATGGCAACTAATGCAGGACGCTACAATGTGATTTGTAAGGCGCCTCTTACAGGAGCTATGGCAGCCTCGAACTCCGGTGGTTATTGGGGTCCAGAATTGAAATACGCTGGTTATGATGGGATTATTTTCGAAGGTAAGTCTGAAAAGCCGGTATATCTGTGGATCAAAGACGGCGAGGTTGAACTGCGCTGTGCAGAACACCTCTGGGGGAAGGATATTATTGAAACAACCGATACCCTGAAAGAAGAGACCGATTTCGATGCCAGGGTGGCTTGTATTGGGCCTGCCGGAGAAAACCTGGTTAAATTTGCCGGCGTCATTAATGACTATACAAGGGCCGCTGGGCGCTCCGGTGTTGGTGCTGTGATGGGCAGCAAGAACTTAAAAGCTGTTGTAGTGAGGGGTACTGGAGCAGTCAAAGTGGCTGATCCCGATAATTTCTTTGCTGCACTAACAAAGGCACGCAAAATGGTAGCTGAGCACCCGGTGACCGGTCAGGGGCTTCCTGCCTATGGCACTGAGATTCTGATCAACATCCTTGATCAATCTGGTGGATTGCCGGTCAATAACTTCCGGGATTCCGGAACATTCCCCAATGCTGATGCCACCAGCGGTGAAACACTTGCCAAAACCTATTTGGTTCGCAACAAAGGTTGCATGGGATGCAATATCGGCTGCGGCCGGATCGTTAATGTTCCTGATGGCCCATACAAAGGTTTTGGCGAAGGCCCTGAATATGAAGCCGGGTGGTCCTTTGGTGCTGACTGCGGTGTTGATGATCTGGCAGCGATCATCAAAGCAAACAACTACTGTAATGAATTGGGGATGGACCCCATTACCTTGGGCAGCACTATTGCTTGCGCCTTTGAGCTCTATGAAATTGGGGCTATCACTGAAAAGGAAACCGGTTTACCGTTAAGATTCGGGGATGCGGCAGCAATGGTGGAGCTTACCAGGCAGGCTGCTTACAGAGAGGGTTTCGGTAATGAAATAGCCGAAGGTTCTTACCGCCTGGCAAGCAAATATGGCCATCCTGAGCTTTCCATGACCTGTAAGAAACAAGAAGTAGCTGCCTACGACCCCAGAGTTCTTCAGGGTATGGGGCTCAACTATGCAACCAGCAACAGGGGCGGCTGCCATGTGCGTGGCTATATGACCTCACCGGAAATTTTAGGACTCCCTGAAAAGCTGGATAACCTGGTTACCGAAGGAAAAGCAGAGTGGACCAAAATATTCCAGGACTTAACAGCAGCTGTAGACTCTACTGGAATTTGTCTTTTCCTGACCTTTGCCATTGGTGCTCCTGAAATTTCCGAACAGATTATTGCCGCAACAGGAGTTGACTTTACAGTTGAAGAATTAATGAAAGCCGGAGAACGAATTTGGAATATGGAGCGGCTCTTCAACATCGCAAACGGATTTACCAAAGAGGATGATACACTACCACCGCGTATGCTGAAAGATCCGGTCAAGATTGGTCCTGCAAAGGGACATGTTAATAAATTGGATGTCATGCTGCCGGAGTACTATGAGTTACGCGGTTGGGATGCTGAAGGAAGACCTACACCGGATAAGTTGAAGGAGTTAGGCCTCCAATAATGCATGAAGGGGGGTGAGCCCCTTTGAAAGTGAAATTTTTTGCTCTCCTCCGGGATATAACCGGAGTGAAAGAAACTACAGATTTTACAGGAACTACACTGGTGGAACTGCTCGAGGAACTCTCCGGCCATTACGGCAAAGAGATGACCAGGTGGCTTTTCACTCCAACTGCACCGGATCAGGAGAAACAAATCGGTAAAGACGTGATCATCCTGGTTAATGGGAGAGCAATAGAGCATCTAGCAGGTCTGGAAACACCTTTAAAGGAAGATGATGAGGTGGCAATTTTCCCTAGACTTGCAGGTGGGTGATTACCAGGTGGGGGCGGAAAGTGGTTCCGCCCCCCTTTATTCTAATAAAAGGAATTAACCATGAAAAATTGAATTTGTATAGAACAAGAGCAGCTGTTGTTGAGAAGATATCAAGCGAAAAGATAAGGAGGAAGGAATTAATTATGGCGGTAAACAGCCAGCAAACTACTGATCGGGAAGCCATGGGGAAGATCATTGACAGATATCCTCCTGAAAGGAGATATATCCTGGCGATTATGCAGGATCTGCAAAAGCAGTTCAATTATCTACCCAAAGAGGCCCTGCAGATGACCGCTGAACATGTCAATGCCCCTATGACAGTTATATTCAGCATGGCTACATTTTATAAAGCATTTAGCCTTGTTCCTAAAGGCCGTGTAGTACTCAAAACCTGTGATGGGACAGCCTGCCATATCAAAGGGTCAAACATTATTATCGATGAAGTATACAAAATACTGGGAATAAAGCCAGGTGAAACCACACCAGATGGTGAGTTTTCTCTGGAGACTGTTAACTGCCTGGGAGCATGTGCTTTAGCGCCTGTTCTCCTGGCAAATGATCGAGTTTATCCCAAGGTTACACCTGCAGCATTAAGAGAAATCATCAAGGAGCATAGGGGGCAGAGCGATGAGTAATCATAACTCTGAAAAAAGAATGATCCTGGTTTGTTGTGGTACAGGCTGTTTGGCCAACGGCGGTGGCGCTGTTTATGAGGCATTCTGTGATGCCCTTACAGGGAAAGCAAATTTTGGGGTTGAAACATTTGCTAAAGCTACAGGATGCAATGGTTTGTGCGAAAAGGGACCCCTTGTCAAGATCCTTCCTGATGATATTACATACTGCCGGGTAAAAGCAGAGGATGTACCGGAAATAGTGGAAAAGACACTGCAGCAGGGGGAACTTGTGCAGCGGTTGCTGTATCGTGATCCAGCTACCAAGAAGTACTATAAATCACACCATGAAACCAACTTCTATAAGAAACAGCACAAGGTTGCTCTGCGCAATATCGGGGAAATTGACCCAACTGTTGTTCAGGATTACCTCGATCGTGGCGGCTATCAGTCCCTAGAAAAAGCAGTCAAGACCATGTCTCCCAGCGAAGTTATTGAGGAGGTCTTAAAATCCGGCCTGCGTGGGAGAGGTGGGGGCGGTTTCCCTACAGGTCTAAAATGGAAAGCCTGTGCTGCTGTAGATAACCCGCCAAAATATGTGATCTGCAATGGTGATGAGGGTGACCCTGGTGCTTTTATGGACCGCAGTATCTTGGAGGGCGACCCCCATACTGTTATCGAAGGAATGATTATCTGCGCCTATGCCATTGGTGCCTCCAAGGGATATGTTTATGTGCGGGATGAGTATGATTTGGCTGTTAAAAACCTTACTATTGCTATCAACGATGCTCGTGAGCGCGGTTATCTGGGAAAGAATATCCTGGGCAGCGACCTGGGTTTTGATATAGAACTTGTGCGCGGTGGAGGGGCCTTTGTCTGTGGTGAGGAAACTGCTTTGATCAATTCCATCCAGGGTAATGTGGGAGAACCTTGGGACAAGTACGTTTTTCCTACAGAGAAAGGGTTATGGGGACAGCCTACTGTGATCAACAATGTAGAAACCTGGGCAAATATACCGGTCGTTATCGACCTTGGAGCTGAAAAGTTTGCAACCATTGGCACAGAAGGAAGCAAAGGCACCAAGGTGTTCTCCCTTGTAGGAAAGGTTGTCAATACCGGTTTGGTTGAAGTACCTATGGGCACAACACTGCGTGAGATAATTTATGATATCGGCGGCGGCATCCAGAATAAGAGGCAGTTCAAGGCTGTACAAACAGGAGGCCCATCAGGCGGCTGTATCCCGGATAATTTGCTTGATCTGCCGGTTGATTTTGATACTCTTACTGAAGCCGGTTCTATGATGGGATCAGGCGGTATAATAGTCATGGATGACCGCACCTGTATGGTGGATGTGGCTCGTTACTATGTAAACTTCCTGGCGGGAGAGTCTTGTGGCAAGTGTGTCCCCTGTAGAGAAGGGATCAGTTTTCTGCTGGAAACACTGACCCGCATCTGTGAAGGCAAAGGTAAATCAGAGGACTTGGACCTTCTGGAAAGTATGAGTTCAACTATTCAACAGGCAGCACTGTGTGCTCTGGGCAGAACAGCACCCAACCCTGTACTATCCACACTGAAGTATTTCCGTGACGAATATTTGGAACACATCAATAATCACAGGTGTCCAGCGGGGATCTGTAAGGAACTGACTGAATTTTATATTGACGCAGAACTTTGTACAGGCTGCGGCCGCTGCCGTAGGAACTGCCCTGCAGATGCCATTACCGGTGAGAAGAAAAAAGTTCATACAATTGACCCTGAAAAATGCATCAAGTGTGGAGAATGCGTCAATAACTGTAAATTCCAGGCAGTTAAAGTAAAATAGGGGGTGGGAAAAATGAAGGTGACAATTGACGGGAACGAAATAGAAGTCAATTTGGGAGAAACCATACTGGAAGCAGCTAAGAGAGCAGGGGTAGGAATCCCCACGCTGTGCTACAGTGAGGCTTTTGGCGGCCAGGGTGTTTGCAGGATGTGTATGGTTGAAGTCAAAGATGGTGATCGAAAGCGTTTGGTTGCCTCCTGCACCTACCCCATTACCGGGGAGATTGAGGTACAGACCAACACTCCTGAACTCCGGGAGATCAGGAGTAACATCATAACACTGCTCTACAGGCGGGCACCGAACAGTGAATTTATGAAAAAATTACATCAGGAATATGAGTGCACTGCTGTTGAACCTGTTGATGCAGAGGAGAAATGTATTATGTGCAGGCTCTGTATCAAGGCCTGTGAAAAGGTGGGTGCTTATGCCATTTCCACCATTATGCGAGGCACAGAAAAAAGGGTGGCTACTCCCTTTGATGAGTCATCTCCTAATTGTATTGGCTGCAGTGCATGTGCTGATATCTGCCCTACCGGGGCGATATCTGTTAAAAAAGAGAATGGGCGTCAGGAGATCTGGCATAAATCTTTCGAAATGCCCCGCTGTGAAATGTGTGGGAATTATTTCAGTACACTACCTGTTAAAGAACATGTAAAGGAACAACTGGATTTTGCTGTATCAGGTGAAAATTTGTGCCCGAGCTGTAGAAGGAAAAAACTTGCCAGAGATGTGGCTGAGGTTAGTAAAAATAGATAACTCTAATAAATAGTAATTACGTGAAATTGGTATAGATTGCGCTATTTCGTTAAAGACTTGCCGCAATGGCGGCAAGTCTTTATATATTTTCTTTGAAATCGCTGAAAAAGACTCAATTTCCTGAAATATAATAATTGGCACGTGATTTGCAAATATTTAAAAACAGGAGAAATAAACGGATTTCCGGAGGTGGTTGGTCAGACAGAGACTGAATAGGAGAACGAGGGGAAGCAGGGAAAAGTCAAAAAGTACTAAAAAAATTTAAGGAGGCTAAAATTTTATGAATTGGGAATCAAAAATCAATATTAATCAGGTTGTGGAGATTCGTAGCCGTACTCTTTGCTACTTTGGAGTGGGAGCTCTCCAAAAAGTTAATGATATCTGTGACTGGTTGAAAAAAGAAGGAATAGACAAGGTTCTAATTGTCACAGATAAAATCGTCTACAAAGTAACCGGTGTCTGGGATGTTTTAGAACCTGCCATGAAGTCTCGCGGGATTGCCTGGGCCATGTTTGATGAGGTCGTTCCAAACCCAACTGTTGACGGAATCGATACCGCAGTAAAAATGGGCAAAGAGTTAGGTGCCGGGGCAGTTATCGGTATCGGCGGAGGCAGCCCGATCGACACCTGCAAGAGCGCTGCTGTACTCCTTCACCCTGATAATGCCCAGTATGATGCCCGGGATCTTTATACCTTCAAATTCAATGCGGAGAAAGCAGTTCCCATTATTGCTATTAATACAACCCATGGAACAGGTACTGAAGTCGACAGGTTTGCTGTGGCCAGCATCCCAGAATTAGAATATAAACCGGCGCTGGCTGTTGACTGCATTTATCCCGTATTTGCCATCGATGACCCGGCTGTTATGACCGGACTTCCGGCCAATCAGACACGCTATACAGCTGTTGATGCTATCAACCATGTCAATGAGGCTGCCACCTCTCTGGTAACCAGTCCATATACAGTGCTGCTGGCAGAGGAAACATTGCGTTTGGTGGCCCGCTATCTGCCTCAGGCAGTTGCACACCCGGATGATCTGACTGCAAGGTACTACTTGCTTTATGCCTCTATGATCGCGGGTATTTGCTTTGACAACGGATTGCTGCACTTTACCCATGCTATGGAACATCCATTGAGTGCTGTAAAACCGGAACTGCCGCATGGACTTGGGTTGGCAATGCTACTCCCTGCAGTAATTAAATATACCTATCCTACAGTCCCGGAAATCCTGGCTGCAGTCTATGCACCGATTGTTCCCGGCTTGAAGGGTGATCCCGGTGAAGCAGAAGAGTGTGCAGTTGGTGTAGAGCAGTGGTTGTTCAATGTTGGTGTTACAGAAAAACTCGAGGATATGGGGTACACTGCAAAGGACATTGATAAACTGGTGCATTTGGCCTTCAATACCCCATCCCTTGACTTTCTGCTAAGTATGGCCCCCATCAAGGCTGATGAAAGAATTGTGAGGGCTATATTCGAAGATAGTTTGAAGCCTCTGGGATAAGTTTATTTTTTGTATTGTTTTAGAAGACGGCCATGTGAAAGCATCTGGTCGTCTTCTTCAATATAAAAAAATGTCGTAAATAAAGGAAATATATACTTATTTATTGAATATCGTTATAAGAAGGGGCTGATATCTTCCACAGGGGGTATGTTAATGGAAATATTCAAATTTATGGTTCCTGAAATTATATTCGGGAGAGGTACATTAAAACTGGTTGGTGAAAGTGCGAG
>LFTQ01000170.1:8234-43958 GCA_001513545.1 Clostridia bacterium DTU068
ATTCAGGATTATGTTGGTGTGGACAAAATAGAAAAACCCCTTCCTCCGTTGATCTGTGTGGCCACCACAGCAGGAGCCGCGGCAGAGGTGACCCAGTTTGCGATTATTGTTGACAGTCACAGGAAGGTAAAAATGACCATCGGTTCAAAATCCCTGGTGCCTGATATAGCTATCATAGATCCGGTACTGCTGAGCACAAAAGATGCCAGGTTAACGGCCAATACTGGTATTGATGCTTTGACCCATGCCATTGAGGCCTATGTTTCAGTTGCAGCGACACCAATTACAGATATCAATGCCCTGAAGGCCATCAAAATGATCACTACATCTTTAAGAGCCTCTGTAGCTTCCCGCACAAATATTGAAGCGAAAACACAGATGGCTATGGCCAGCCTGCTGGCAGGTGTTGCGATGTCTAATGCTATTTTAGGTGCTGTACATGCTATGGCTCATCCATTGGGGGGGCTTTTAAACCTTCCCCATGGTGAAGTTAATTCTATTCTACTGCCCCATGTTATGCGCTATAACATGATCGCCTGTATGGACCGTTATGCAGATATTGCCAGAGCACTGGGTGAGGATACAACCGGAATGAGCACCAGAGAGGCTGCGGAAAGAGCGGTACAGGCTGTAGAACAGCTGTGCCAGGATATTGGAGCTAAAAAAAGGCTTTCGGAAATTGGACTTCAGGAGGAGTATATTCTTGAACTCAGCAAAGCGGCTGCAGAAGATGTTTGCCTGATAACGAATCCACGGGATGCTACTGTAGAAGAAATTGCTGAGATCTATAGAACTGCGCTTTAAGTAAACAGACCAGGCAACTTTTAACTTATGACGCTGGTCGAAATTTCAGAAATAAGTTTCCGTAATGTCGGCATAGATACCAGAAAAACGAAAGACATACCGGAAACACGGTAGGTTTAGCAAAACTGCTTATCGATGCTGATCAAAAAATTACGCCGGGTCCAGGGATTATCAATATCTCATTTTTGACCCGGTTTATCATTCTAATACAGGCACAATAATTGCATGTGCTAAATTTCACATGATTAAACATAATCAGCAGGATACGGTTCACAGGATTTTGCTGATTTCCTCTGCCCTATTATGGCAGGAACAATCAGCCTGTTGCCTAGGCAAGTTCTGACCCGGCAGAGGGGAATAGATGTAGATGTAAAGAATAGCTAACAGATCTCTTCTGGACTGGTTCATGCTGGCACCTGTTTTGCAGATAAAAAACAGGTGTTAGCGTTTTTATGCACTGATAATAGGTGGCTTTAACAAGATTCAGGATAACAATAACTGTGACCTGTTTTTACTTTGCGAAGGATTCACGGGATGTTTTGTAGAAGATTTTTTTATATCTTTTGAAATGAGGTAAATAAAGAAGTGGCCGATCATTCCGCTGACAAGGTTGATAGTTTAAGGAAAAGGATCAAAAATTATGAAAAGGCTGTTATCGCTTTCTCCGGTGGTGTTGACAGCACCTTTCTCCTGATGGTTGCAGTTCAGGAGTTAGGGGAAAGGGTGTTAGCGGTAACACTGGATAGCATGTTGATTCCGCGGCAGGAGATACAAGAGGCCCAGAGGATTGCTCGCTTCCTGGGAACTAACCATAAGATCGTTACCGTGAATCCCCTTGAGATTCCCGGTGTAAGGAAGAATCCGCCAGAGCGGTGTTATTACTGCAAGCGGTATCTTTTCGGGGCGCTTTGTGACCTGGCCAGCAAAAAGGGTTATCAGGCTGTTTTGGATGGCACTATTAAGGATGATCAGAGTGACCACAGGCCCGGATTGAAGGCATTGATGGAATTAGGAATACACAGCCCTCTTCTGGATGAAGGAATAACAAAAGATGAAATTCGTCAATTCTTACGTTCAGCGGGACTTTCCACCTGGAATAAACCCGGGGCCGCTTGTCTGGCCAGCAGGATTCCCTATGGTGAGGAAATCACAACAGATAAACTGAAAATGGTCGAGAAAGCCGAAGCCTATTTAAATTCAATAATCAACGGACAGCTCAGGGTGCGCTGGCACCGGGGAATAGCTAGAATTGAGGCATCAATTGATGCTTTTCCCGTAATCTTAGAGCATCGTGAAGAGATTACTGAAAATATAAAAAAAGCGGGGTTCTCCTATGTAACCCTTGATCTGGTAGGATACCGGAAGGGCAGTTTAAATGAGGTTCTGAATTGATAGTATTACAAGATGTTTTTGTAGTATAATTGGATTATAAACAATTTATCAATGAAAAATGACTCCGATTTAGCTTTCCTAAGGCGTTCAGCTATGGGAACTAAACGCAGGCCGAACATTACGCCAATAGGGTATTGGGGAAACCCAAATACCTCCCAACCTCGGAAAGGAGTTATGCTAAAGATAGCGCTGCAGTCCAGGTTGGCGCTATTTTAATTTGTAATAAACAAAAATAATAAACATTGTGGAGGAGGAACTACAGTTGAAGACTGATGAAATTGCCGCCGTTGACCCCAAAATAAAGGAAGCAGTGCTAGAGGCTGCGAAAGATGGGAAGATTACCTGCCCTACAGCAAGAAGTATAGCATCCTCTCTGGGGGTGGAACCCAGGGTTATCGGGGATGCTTGTAATGCATTAAAGATTAAGATTCATGGTTGTGCTCTTGGATGCTTTTAATCCAGTATATACTGATTCTGAGGAGTTTTTGTTGTGAAGGATGAACTTTTAACAGTTTTAACAGTTGCAGAAGCAAGGGAGAGACTGGCAGCTCACCTGCCCTCTGAATTGCGCAGAGGTGAAAAACTGCCTCTGCTCCAATGTTTGGGAAGACGCCTGGCTGCACCTGTAATTGCAGGGGAAAATGTTCCTGGATTTGACCGCTCCACAGTTGATGGTTATGCGGTCAGGGCACAGGATACCTTTGGTGCCAGTGAGGGGTTGCCGGCCTTTTTTACTGTAACTGATGAGATTCCGGTTGGCTTTGCTCCTGACCGGGAACTGATGCCAGGTGAAGCCATGCAGATCGCCACAGGGGCGATGCTGCCTCCAGGAGCTGATGCCGCTGTTATGGTGGAGCATACAGAAGAAGCCGGCCAAGGGGCTATCGAGGTATTGAAGCCGGTTGGACCAGGGGAAAATGTGCTGAGAGCAGATGAGGATATAAAGGCAGGAGATGAGGTTTTTCCGGCAAATCATCTGCTTCGTTCGCAGGATATCGGTTACCTGGCGGCTTTAGGCGAGCTAGAACTGGAGGTTGTTGTGCCCTTAAGTGTTGGTATTGTTTCCACCGGTGATGAACTGGTTGACCCTCTTAAAAAGCCTCTTCCCGGACAGGTCAGGGATATCAATTCCTATGCCCTGTTTGCTAGAACTGTTGAACTGGGAGGGCAGCCGGTTATCTACGGTGTAGTCCGGGATGATCCCCAGTTGCTGCGGGAGAAACTGCAAAGGGCCTATGAGGAGTGTGACCTGGTTGTGGTTTCCGGCGGCAGTTCAGTAGGGACCAGGGATCATACCGCTGATATAATTGCCTCACTGGGTCAGCCTGGTATAGTCTTCCACGGAATGGCGATCAGGCCAGGAAAACCGACTTTAGGTGGTGTTGTGGAGAAAAAACCGGTTTTCGGCCTGCCTGGTCATCCTGCAGCAGCGCTGTTATCTTTTGAACTGCTGGTATCACCATTATTAAGATTTGGTAGTTATCAGAGCATTATCCACGGGGCACCGCCCATTAAGGGGATCATATCCCGCAGTATCGGATCTGCTCCTGGTCGAGAGGAATATATTTTTGTCAAACTGCAGCCGAGGGATGGGGCCATTGCAGCTGAACCCATTCTTGGCAAATCAGGCCTGCTGACACCTCTGGTTGAGGCTGATGGAATTATGCGTATTCCACTGGAAAGCGAAGGTGTAGCTGCAGGAAGTGAAGTTGATGTTTACCTGTTCGGAACTGACTATGTCCTTTAATTTAATAATTTAGGGTGGTGGCTATTGTGGTGCGTGTCAGCCAGCCGTATTTAGAGAATATACCACGGGAGGAAGCCTATCAGCGATATCTGGAAGGTCTTGAGGAAATGGGGGCGTTGAATCCCGGGGAACCGGAACGGATCTCTGTAGTCAAATCCCGGGGGCGGATCACAGCACGCCCTGTTTTTGCAGCTGTTTCTTCCCCTCATTACCATGCTGCTGCTATGGATGGGATCGCTGTCAATTCTAAAGACACCTTTGGGGCCTCAGAGACCAGCCCTTTGCGTCTTAAAATAGGGGAACAGGCGGTTGTGGTGGATACAGGGGATACCCTTCCTGAGGGTTTTAATGCAGTAATTATGATCGAGGATGTCCATTTTCCTGAAGAAGACCTGGTAGAGATTATTGCCCCTGCTGTTCCCTGGCAGCATGTGCGGGTTGTTGGTGAGGATTTTATTGAAACCGAGATGGTCCTCCCCTCTCATCAGAGGATTCGCCCCTATGATGTGGGTGGGATGCTGACCGCAGGTTTAACAGAGGTTGATGTTTTCCCTAAAGTCAGGGTGGCATTGCTGCCAACAGGAACAGAGATCGTTCCTCCAGGAACCTCGTTAAAACCCGGGGATGTGATCGAGTCTAACAGCTATGTGCTCGGCGGGCTTGTGGAGGAATGGGGTGGAGTTCCTGTTTATGCTCCTGCTACTATTGATGATTATGATCTTTTGAAGGAGAGAATTTTAGAGTACCTGGACAAAGCAGATATGTTAGCTGTGATCGCCGGTTCTTCCCATGGGCGGGAGGACTACACTGTACCCCTGTTTAGGGAACTGGGTGAGGTTTTTGTACATGGAGTGGCTATTCGTCCGGGGAAACCGGTGAGTTTGGGAATAATTAAAGGAAAACCGGTGATCGGTGTTCCCGGTTATCCGGTATCTGCAGCCCTGGCCTTTGAGCTATTCGCACGTCCTGTGATCTACCGGAAGAATGGATTGTCCCTTCCGGAGGATAATTATAAAAAGGCTTATGTGAGCAGAAAGACTGTATCATCTCTGGGAGCTGAGGAATATATCAGAGTGCGGCTCGGGAAGGTGCAGGACAAGCTGATAGTGCAGTCACTTCCCCGGGGTGCGGGAACTGTTACCTCTTTAGTTAAGGCTGATGGGGTTATGTGTGTGCCGCGGCTTTCAGAAGGATATCCCGCCGGCACAGAGGTAGATGTGCGCATCCTCCGTCCGGAGGGAATACCTCCCACAACGGTTGTGGTGGGGAGCCATGACCTGGTTCTGGATGTGATTGCAGACCTGCTGCAGAAAAAATACCCCGGTTTTCGCCTAATCTCTTCACATGTGGGGAGTATGGGAGGATTGACTGCCTTGAAGCGCGGTGAAGCACATCTGGCAGGTGTTCACCTTCTTGATGAAGAAACCGGTGAATATAATCTCTCTTATGTAAAGCGGGTTTTGAATGGGAGAAAAATGGTTTTGGTCAACCTGTCCTACCGTATTCAGGGGATGCTGGTGGCACCAGGTAACCCTAAAGGGTTTAGGAAGCTCAAAGACCTGGCAGAATCCAATTTGAGGTTTATCAACAGACAGCGGGGGTCAGGTACACGTCTGCTTCTGGATCACCTGCTGCGCAAAGAAGGGATTTCTCCTGCAATGATCTATGGTTATGAGCGGGAGGAATACACCCATATGGCAGTAGCAGTAGCTGTGGCATCTGGCAGTGCAGATGCGGGACTGGGTATCCAGGCTGCTGCCAATGCTCTTGGGCTGGATTTTATTCCTGTTGGAGAGGAACGCTATGATCTATGTATCCCAGCCGAATTTTGGGATGAACCGGAAATATGTTTTGTGCGCAAAATCCTGGCTGATCCCGATTTTCACCAAGCAGTAGAGAAGTTGCAAGGGTACGATTTTCGGGATTGTGGCAAGATTATGGCAGAGATATAAAAAGGCGCATCACCAGAGAGGAGAGAAATGATGGAGGACCGCTTTGGCCGCCGGATCGATTACCTGAGGATTTCCTTAACTGATCGCTGTAATCTGCGCTGCCTTTACTGTATGCCCTCTGAAGGGATCATCACAAAGCCGCGGGAAGATATCCTGCGCATAGAGGAAATACTAAAGGTTGCTGATATTGCACTGCAGTTAGGGATCAATAAATTCAGACTGACCGGTGGAGAACCGCTGCTCAGAAAAGGAGTCATACCTTTTATCAAGGCACTTGCTTTAAAGCCGGGGGTGCAGGATATCGCTGTGACCACCAATGGCACACTGCTCAAGAAGTTAGGGAAACAGCTTTTTGATGCAGGTGTGAGAAGGCTTAATGTCAGTCTGGACACTTTGGATGATGAAAAATATCGCCAGATCACCAGAGGCGGTAAACTCAAACAGGTATGGGATGGTCTGCAAGAGGCACTCCGGTTGGGATTTCGCCCGATCAAGATCAACACTGTGGCTCTGCGGGGTTTCAATGATAGTGAAGTGGTTGATTTTGCCCGTTTAACACTGGAATATCCCCTCCATATAAGGTTTATCGAATTGATGCCCATCGGCACCAGCTGGATGATGGCTGATAACTCATTTATCTCATGTGAAGAAATCAGAGATATGATTGAGCAAAAACTGGGGGAACTGCAGCCATTCCCCAAAGTGAAGGGCAGTGGTCCTGCTGAATACTATTCGCTTTCAGGTGCATTAGGGAGTATCGGATTTATACATGCCATGAGCAATCATTTTTGTGCCTCATGCAATCGCCTGCGCTTGACAGCTGATGGAAAACTTCGTCCCTGTTTACATGACCAGCATGAGGTAAACCTGCTGGATGCCTTGAGGTCCGGTGCAGGTGATGAGGACCTTAAACAACTCTTTCTAAAAGCTGTAGCACTAAAACCGGCAAACCATCATTTGGCCACCGGCGCGCCTGAAACAGGGCGGGGGATGTGCCAGATAGGGGGTTAAAATGTTGGAGGATTTTACTCATTTTGATGCTAAAGGTCGCGCCCGGATGGTGGATGTGGGTGACAAAGATGTCACAGCAAGGGAAGCCCGTGCTAGAGGTGCGGTTTATATGAAAAAAGAGACCCTTGATCTGATCAAAACCGGTGGGATCAAAAAGGGGGATGTGCTGGCTGTGGCCCAGGTAGCTGGAATCATGGGTGCCAAAAAAACCTTTGAATTAATCCCCATGTGCCACCCCATACTCTTGACCGGGATTGAACTGGATTTTCGATATGATGAGCAAGCTCATGCTGTGCAGATCGAGGCCAGGGTCAGGTGCCAGGGGAAGACCGGTGTGGAGATGGAGGCTTTAACAGCGGTGAGTGCTGCGGCCCTGACCATATATGATATGTGCAAAGCAGTGGACCGGGAAATGGTTATCGGAGAGATCCGGTTGGTGGAAAAGTCCGGCGGAAAAAGCGGGAGATTTTTCAGGGAAGGTGAAGAAGATTGGGAAAGGTCCTAGCTGTCTGTGTCAGCGAACATAAAGGTGAACGCAAAAAAAACATTGGTCAAGGGGTCCTTATTGAGAACCATGGTCTGGAAGGTGATGCTCATGCAGGTGACTGGCACCGCCAGGTGAGCCTTTTAGCCATGGAAAGCATTAAAAAGATGCAGGAAAAGGGGCTTGATGTGGGTCCTGGGGATTTTGCGGAGAATCTGACAACAGAGGGTATTGATTTGGTTTCCCTGCCTATAGGCACAAAACTGAAGATCGGTGAGCAAGCCCTGGGGGAGGTTACTCAGATCGGTAAAAAGTGCCATAATAGGTGTGCTATTTATTACCAAGCCGGAGACTGTGTGATGCCTAGAGAAGGGATCTTTATCAGGGTTCTTCAAGGTGGCCCGGTTAAAGTGGATGATCGTATTGAGGTTATCGGGAACAGCGATAGAGATGGGGTGAATTGATTGAAAGTTGCTGTGCTGACCGCCAGTGATAAAGGAGCAAAAGGTGAACGGGAGGACCGCAGCGCCCAGGTGATTAAAGAGTTGATCACCAAAATAGGTGGTGAGGTAATTGCCTATGAAGTGGTGCCTGATGAAAGAGAAGTAATAGCTGAAAAGCTTATCCAATATACTGATCAAGAGCAGATAGATTTGGTGCTGACAACCGGCGGTACTGGCCTTGGGCCAAGGGATGTAACACCAGAGGCAACCATAGATGTGGTAGAGAGGCTGATACCGGGTATTGCTGAAGCTATGAGACTCAAGGGATTGACAAAAACACCCCATGCTATGCTGTCCCGGGCTGTTGCCGGAAGCCGGAGAGGCACCCTGATCATCAATCTCCCGGGTAGTCCCCGGGCTGTGCGGGAAAACCTGGAGGTTGTATTACCTGCAATACCACATGCACTGGATATATTACAGGGCCGTGGTGGTGAGTGTGCCAGACCAGAAACAGAAAAATAATAATCTTTTTTTGTGTCTTTAAAGCAGGAAATAAGTAGATATTAACGAATAATTACATAATGCAAAGATAACTCCGTTACCCACTACCATAATTTTTCCTAAATGATTACCTGTTCCTTCTGATTTAACAGTAGAGCCTGGAGGAAAGGTGATCTAACCATAAAGTCTTCAACTGTTTAATGATTGACTGATTTTTATATGTATAATATAATAAGGCAAGGCTTTTTTGTTGGAAGTTATAGGTCGGGGGTTGCAGAGGTATAGTTGCCTTTAACTATACCTTTTGTTTTTTCTGTCTGTTTTCATTGGTTTTATTAGACAGTGAAATAGCAGGCTACCTATTATACAATGAATCTATTATAAACAATGTAAATATGATCTTCTGCACAGCAATCATCATGCATATGTAATATGTAACAATGATGAATAGGGTAAAACTGCAAAGCAGTTAGGGATAAACGCAGATCAGTTATCCAATTACCAAGCAAAGAAATAAAGGAGGTGAGATGAAAATATGGCAGGTATCGAGTTATCTGCTGTGCAGCCTGTAGCCAAAGAATGGACGGAAAAGCTACAGGCGGCTGGGATTGATATCACCAGTTGCTACCAGTGCGGCAAATGCACTGCCGGATGCCCGATGGCCCAATCAATGGATTATTCACCAAGGCAGATTGTAAGGCTGCTGCAGTTGGGTTTAGCTGATGATGCTTTGCGTTCTCGCACCATCTGGATGTGTGCATCATGTGAGACCTGTGCCACACGCTGCCCACGGGATGTGGATGTTGCCAAACTCATGGATCTGCTCCGCATAGAGGCGAACCGTACCGGAGTTGCCGCAGTGCCGGAAGTGCCTATTTTCCATAAGACTTTTCTGGAATCTGTGGAAAGGTACGGCCGGGTCTATGAGATGGAGTTGATGATGAAGTTTAATATGAGGACTCGAAAGCTCTTTAATAATGTTGATTTGGGTCCGAAAATGATGAGCAAAGGAAAGCTACATTTTATGCCTCCTAAGGCTGATGATGGAGGTGCGGTCAAAAAGCTCTTTGAGAGGGTACGGGAAAGGAGGGGGAACTAAAGTATGAGGATCGCCTATTACCCCGGTTGTTCGTTGGACACTACCGGTGTCGAATTCAGGCTTTCCACAGCTTTCTGTGCTAATCAATTAGGTCTTGACCTATGGGAAGTACCTGGTTGGAACTGCTGTGGCGCCAGTTCGGCTCATTCTACAGATCAATTATTGTCCCTGGCCTTACCTGCACGCAATTTAGCTATTGCGGAAAAAGAGGGCCTGGATATGGCTGTGCCCTGTGCAGCATGTTACAGCAGATTCAAGACTGTAGAGGCCGAAGTACGCCAGGATGAAAAGGTGCAGCAGGATGTGGCCCAAGTTATAGATATGGATTACCGGGCTACCAATAACACCAGATCACTCCTGGAGGTTTTTGTGGAGCAAGTAGGCTTGGATAAGATCGAGGCAGCTGTAAAAAAACCGCTGTCAGGTTTAAAGGTTGCCTGCTATTATGGGTGCTACCTGGTGCGCCCACCTAAGTTGGGGCATTTTGACCGGGCTGAGGACCCCGAGAGCATGGATCATCTCATCGTAAAATTAGGGGGTACTCCTGTAGAGTGGCCGCATAAAACCGAGTGCTGTGGTGCGGGTATGATCACACTGTCTCCTGAAGATGGTCTGCCCTTAACCTATGAAATACTCCGTGCCGCTCAGCTGTGTGGCGCAGACTGCCTGGCTACTGCCTGCCCCATGTGTTTGATGAACTTGGACCTTCACCAGGAAAGTGTAAACAAAAAATACAAAGCAGATTTCAACCTGCCGGTATTTTATTTTACCGAATTAATGGCCCTCACTTTTGGTGCTGAACCAAAAGAGATCGGCTTGGATAAGCATTTTGTCAATTCCCTGCCGCTGCTAGCAGGAATCGGTAAAAAAGAAACTGCTTAAAGGGGGTAAGGAGCCTGGTGAAAAGAATAGGTGTTTTTGTTTGCCACTGTGGTTCAAATATCGCCAGTGCGGTGGACTGCCACTGGGTTGCAGAAGAAGCTAAAAAGTTTCCCTATGTGGCGTATTCCACTGATTATCAATATGTGTGTTCAGAACCCGGCCAGGATTTGATCAAAGAAAAGGTGAAAGAGCATAACCTAGACAGGATCGTAGTGGCTTCCTGCTCTCCGCGTATGCATGAGGAGACCTTCCGCAAATGTCTCGGAGATGCAGGTGGCAACCCTTATCTGATGGTGATGACTAACCTCAGGGAGCAGGTCTCCTGGGTTCATGCCAAGGACAAAGAAGAGGCCACAAAGAAGGCTTTGGACCTGGTCCGGGCTGCTGTATATAAGGTGGCTAGAGTTGTTCCTTTGCAAGAGGATTATATTCCTATTGAAAAGAAGGCCCTGGTCATCGGTGGTGGTATCGCAGGTATGCAGGCAGCTTTGGATATCGCAGATGCAGGGTACAAGGTGACCCTGGTAGAAAGGGAGGCGACCATCGGGGGTAGGATGGCTCAACTGGATAAAACCTTCCCTACTCTTGATTGTTCGGCTTGAATTAGTACTCCCAAGATGAGTGCTGTGGCACAGCACCCTAATATTACTATGATGGCATACTCAGAAGTTGAAGAAGTTTCCGGTTATATCGGCAACTTCGATGTGAAAATTCGGCAGAAGGCCAAATATGTGAACTATGATCTCTGCACAGGCTGTGGTCTTTGTCTTGAGAAATGCCCGAACAAACGGATTTCCAGTGAGTTTGATGAGGGGATGGGACAGAGGACAGCTATCTATAAACCCTTTGCCCAGGCAGTACCCAATAAGCCTGTGATCGACCCTGAACACTGCCGGAAACTGACCAAGGGCAAATGCGGTGTATGCGCTAAGTATTGTCCCCGGGATGCTATCGATTTTGAGGACCAAGATAAGATCGTTGAGGATCGTTTTGGCGCGGTTGTGGTAGCTACCGGTTTTGATCTATGGGATTGGAAACAAGCATACGGGGAATACGGTTATGGTAAATATCCGGATGTGATCACAAGCCTCCAGTTTGAGAGGTTAGTGAATGCTTCAGGACCCACGGGAGGTAAAATTTTAAAGCCCTCTGATGGGAAAGAACCGAAAACTGTAGTTTTTATCAAGTGTGTGGGTTCTAGAGATGATACCAAAGGGAAGAAATACTGCTCACGCACCTGCTGTATGTATACAGCTAAACATGCCCATCAGGTGCTGGAAAAAATCGAGGGTGGCCAAGCAGTTGTCTTTTACATGGATGTGCGGACACCGGGTAAGGCCTATGATGAGTTTTACCAAAGGACTGTCCAGGAAGGAGCCCAGTATTTACGGGGGCGTGTATCCCGCATCTATCAGTTAGGGGATAAATTGGTGGTCTGTGGTGAGGACTCCTTATTAGGGAAGCAGGTGAAGGTAAACGCTGATTTGGTGGTTCTGGCGACTGCCATGGTGCCAAGTAAAGGTTCGGATCAGATCGCCCAACTATTTGGTCTGTCCACCGATGGTGAAGGGTGGTTCCAGGAGGCACATCCTAAGCTGAAACCTGTGGAAACCTTTACAGGTGGTGTTTATCTGGCAGGATCTTGCCAGGGTCCCAAGGATATCCCTGATACAGTAGCTCAGGCCAGCGGCGCAGCAGCCAAGGTGGCAGTGCTGTTTTCCAGGGATGAAATGGCTACCAGTCCTTTGATTACCGATGTGGATGAGCAGGTCTGTTCAGGCTGCGGCCTTTGTGTTTCCATCTGCCCCTATAAGGCTATTGAGCTTAAAACAATTGAGGACAGGCACCGTGGTCCACGGCAGGTGGCTTCCATTAACAGCGGCCTCTGCCAAGGCTGTGGAGCCTGTACTGTAACCTGCCGTGCCGGTGCCCTTGATTTGAAAGGCTTTACAAATGAACAAGTATTGGCGGAGGTGGATGCCCTGTGTCTGTAAACACCAAGATTGTTGCTTTTTGCTGCAACTGGTGTGCATATGCGGGTGCGGACCTGGCCGGTCTGAACCGCATGCAGTACCCACCGGATGTGCGCATCATCCGGGTACCCTGTTCTGGGCGAATCAACCCCCAGTTTGTCTTCAAGGCATTCCAAAAGGGAGCAGATGGGGTACTGGTGGCCGGGTGACACCCCGGCGACTGCTACTATGTTAGTGGCAATTATTTTGCAAGAAGGCGTTTTTCTTTAGTGACCAGAATGATGGAATATATCGGGCTGGATCCGGACCGCTTAATGGTAAAGTGGGTCTCCGGTTCTGAAGCCCAGAAGTTTGTGGATACAGTCGAAGAACTGACAGAAAAGGTCCGGGCGTTGGGCCCCAACAGAAAGTTGAGGGAGCGCTATGAATGAGATTACCGGGTTGATGCGAGAAAAAGCAAAGGAACTGCTGGAGAAAGGTGTAGTTGAGAGGGTTATCGGCTGGAAGAAGGGCATGTTCTTTTATTCAACAACACCGGTTGTCATTGATAAGCCTGAAGACACGGAAAAACTGGTGTGGGATGATTTTGCCATCAACAACCTGGCCATCTACCTGTTGGATAAGCAGAATAAAGAGAAAAAGGTTGCCCTTTTTGTCAAAGGCTGTGATTCCCGGGGTGTGGTTAGAATGATCCAGGATAACCAGGTCAAACGGGAAAATCTTTACCTGATCGGTGTTCCCTGCCCAGGTCTTAAGGACCCTAAAACAGCTGCCAGGGGATACTATAAAGATGCCGGTCAGGTACCAAGAGCGAAAAAGTGCCAGGAGTGTCTACATCCAAACCCTGTACTTTACGACGAAATGCTCAGCTCACCGGTTGAGGAACCACCGCAAAAAGACAGGTTTGCTGAAGTGAAAGAACTGGAGAAAAAATCTGCAGATGAAAAGTATGCCTACTGGAAGGAACAGGCAGATAAATGTCTACGCTGTTTTGCCTGCAGAAATATCTGTCCGGCATGCAGCTGCCCGGAGTGCCTGTTTGACTGCAGCAAACCACGTTGGTTGGATAAAGAAGTAAGTACTGTACAGAATCAGTTTTTCCACATGATTCGGGTATGGCATGTTGCTGACCGTTGTATTGAATGTGGTGAGTGTGAACGGGTCTGTCCTGCTGGTCTACCTCTGATGCAGTTGAACAGGAAGTTGATCAAGGACATCAATGAACTCTTTGGTCCCTATGAAGCCGGAATGGACCTTGAGCAGAGGCCACCGCTTACCCAATACGATACCGGTGACCCCGAAGAGTTTATGTAGGATATGGTGTAAGGAGGTGGTTTTAAGATGAAAGCTGTTCCTAAAGATAAGCTTCCGGCACTGCTGGAGGAGTTGTCAAAGGAGGGGGCTTTATATGTACCCTCACAGGCAGGAGATATGAGTAGGTTTGTTCCCTGGAAGAGCGATGTCAAGCTTGATTTGGAGCATAATACAACCATGTCTCCTAAAGAACTGCTCTTTCCGCAGACCGAGGTTATATACAACTATAAGTTTGGGGAGGAGAACACTGTAGAGCCTCCCTCCCCAGGCAGTGATAAGATCATTCTTTTCGGGGTGCGGCCCTGTGATGTACAGGCTATCAGGTGCCTGGATGAGGTCTTTTTGACCAGGACCTATGTTGATAGCTACTACCAGGAAAAAAGGGATCGATTGATCATAATTTCACTGGGATGCACTGCTGCTGAGGACACCTGCTTTTGCAAAGATATGGGTGTCAATCCAGTGGAGGCCGAAGGCGCAGATATAGTTATTTTCGACCTGGATGGGGAGTATGGTTTTGAAGAAAAGACAGATAAGGGAAAGGAAATAGCAATAAAGATAGCTTCACAGTTAAAGGAGACAAAGAAAAACAAACCGGGGGCTCCGTCCTTCTCATTACAAGTCAACAGCGAGGGGATTGTTGAAAAACTGCAGAAAATGTTTGATCACCCCATCTGGGAAGAGGTTTCCCAGAAGTGCATCTGCTGCGGGACCTGTACTTTTCTCTGTCCCAGCTGTCATTGTTTTGATATCAACAGCAAGAATATAGATGCAACAAAAGGGTTTAAATACCGCACCTGGGATGCCTGTGTGTTCGATGATTACGCTCTGATGGCCGGTGGCCATGATGTCAGGCCTTCTAAAGTGGAGAGGATCCGCAATAGGTATCTCCATAAACTGCAGTTTTTCCAGGAACGCTACGGAATGTTCCTCTGTACCGGGTGTGGGCGCTGTCTGCGTGAATGTCCGGTAGGAATGAATATCGCAGCTTTTATCAACCGGTTGGAGGAGGTGACCGTAGATGGCTAGTTCTGAAAAAAACCCGCTTGTGCCTATAACAGGTACGATCACCAAGATCATCGATGAAACACCTGATGTGAAAACATTTCATGTTACAACACCCAATGGAAAACCATTCACTCCCAAGCCCGGGCAGTTGGCAATGCTGTCTTTGATCCCAGTAGGGGAGGCGATGTTTTCTATTACCTGGCAGGGGGATGACTACCTGGAGTTCAGTATCAAAAAGGTGGGTGTGCTGACCGATGCCCTTCATGAAGCAGATGTAGGGACAACTGTTGGTATACGGGGTCCCTACGGAAACAGCTTCCCTGTGGAGATTATGAAAGGGAAGGATCTGCTCTTTATCGGGGGCGGTATTGGGCTGGCACCGCTCAGATCACTGATCAATCACTGTGTTGTCAACAGAGATGAGTTCGGTAAGCTGGAGGTGCTCTATGGATCAAGATCTCCAGCGGACCTGGTGTTTAAATATGACCTTTTCGAAAACTGGCCCAAGGTAAGGGATATGGAGGTCTATGTGACCGTTGACCGTGGTGATGATGACTGGAAGGGTAAGGTAGGGTTTGTTCCCGCCTACCTGGAGGAGCTTAAACCCTCACCAGAAGGGAAAATCGCCATTACCTGCGGCCCTCCCATTATGATCAAATTCGTGCTGCAGGCCTTAGAGAAGCTTGGTTTTGACGAAGATCAGGTGATCACCACACTGGAGATGCGTATGAAGTGCGGTATTGGTAAGTGCGGGCGCTGTAATATCGGCAGCCAGTTCATCTGTTTGGATGGCCCTGTTTTCAGCCTGGCACAGCTGAAAAAACTGCCGCCGGAGTGGTAGTTTTGGTTGAAGATTATCAATTCAAACAAATATGCGGGTATGGGGATTTTTCCTCTACCCGTTTTTTATTTGGCTCATAACAAACGGATTCACAGCAGTGCTTCCAGACTAATTCAAACCCTGGTGAAACTGCAGAATTGAATCAGCCCTTCCGCATGTCTCGTAAAATCCCTCAGGGAATTCCTTTGGGAAATAGACGAGAACTCTGCTGTGAATCCTAGCATTATTATTGCCGAAGTTGAGTATAATATGCATTATTNNTAAAAAGTTTATCTTTTATGTAATTTATAAACTTTTTGAAAATCTGATGGCCAACTTTTAGTTTTATTGTATAAATTGTAGTTTTGGGGAAAAATTTTATTGAGAATTTCAATGATATATATTATTATTGTAGGTAGTTTATTGGCACTCAATGACAGTGAGTGCTAATAATAAATATGACTAAAAGGAGGTGCCAGCTATGAGCCTCAAGCCTCTGGGAGACAGGGTGCTATTGAAGATCGTTGAAACAGAAGAGAAAACCGAAGGAGGAATTTTTCTGCCTGATACCGCCAAGGAAAAACCGCAAAAAGGGGAAGTAGTAGCTGTAGGAACCGGGAAGGTAACCAGTGATGGGAAAAAGGTTCCTATTGAAGTTAAAGTAGGTGATAAAGTAATCTTCTCCCGCTATGCCGGTAATGAGGTAAAGGATGGGGAAGAGAAGTACCTCCTGGTCAATGAGCGGGATATTTTAGGAGTAATTGATTAGCATAATAAACCATAACACATAAAAATTTGGAAGCGTGAGGGACAGCCCCATTGCTTCTCAAGGAGGTTATAAGATGCCCAAGGAACTGACTTTTCGTCATGATGCGCGCCAGGCAATGGAAAGAGGTGTCAATATCCTGGCTGACACTGTTAAAGTAACTTTAGGGCCCAAGGGGCGGAATGTGCTGCTGCAGAAATCCTTTGGCCCACCTCAGATCACCAATGATGGAGTGACCATCGCCAAGGATATCGATTTGGAAGATCCCTGGGAGAACATGGGGGCTCAACTGGTCAAAGAGGTAGCCTCAAAGACCAATGATGTAGCAGGTGATGGGACCACCACAGCCACAGTACTGGCACAGGCAATGATCAGGGAAGGATTAAAAAATGTGACAGCAGGTGCTAACCCGACACTGCTTAAACGCGGTATGGAGAAGGCTACTCAGGTTGTAGTTGAAGAGATCAAAAAAATGTCCCAGGTGGTGGACAGCAAAGAAGCCATCAAACAGGTTGCCTCCATTTCCGCAGCTGATGAGGAAATTGGAAAATGGGTAGCCGATGCTATGGAGAAAGTGGGCAATGATGGTGTGATCACTGTTGAGGAGTCCCAAACTTTCGGAACTTCTCTGGATGTTGTTGAAGGTATGCAGTATGACCGTGGCTATCTCTCCCCTTATATGGTCACAGATCCGAACAGAATGGTGGCTGAACTGCAGGAGCCCTATATTTTAGTTGTTGATAAAAAGCTGTCAGCAGTGGCAGAAATCGTTCCGATACTGGAAAAGATCGCCAATACAGGTAAACCGGTGTTCATCGTAGCTGAAGATATTGAAGGTGAAGCACTGGCTACTCTGGTGGTCAATAAACTGCGGGGGACATTAAACTGTGCCGCTACCAAGGCTCCTGGTTACGGGGACCGCAGGAAAGCCATGATGGAGGATATTGCTATTTTGACCGGGGGAACTGTAATCTCCGAGGAGAAGGGCATTAAGCTGGAGAATGTAACCCTTGACATGCTGGGACGGGCCGGCCGGGTCGAGGTAGGAAAAGAGGAAACGGTCATTGTAGAGGGTAAAGGCTCTACTGAGGAGATCGAACAGAGGATTGTTCAGATCAGGCACCAGTTCGAGGAATCCACATCAGAATACGACCGGGAGAAACTACAGGAGCGGATGGCCAAATTGTCAGGCGGTGTTGCGGTTATCAAGGTAGGGGCCGCAACAGAAGTAGAGCTGCGGGAAAAGAAATCATGTATTGAAGATGCTCTGGCAGCTACCAGAGCGGCTGTTGAGGAAGGGATTGTTACCGGTGGGGGAGTCGCACTGGTAAGAGCGATACCAGCCCTTGAAAACCTAGAACTTGAGGGTGATGAAGCAACAGGCGCATTGATCGTCAAAAAGGCCTTGGAGGAACCGCTCAGATTAATCGCGGCTAATGCTGGGTTTGAGGGTTCAGTTGTTGTGGAAAAGGTCAAAAAGATGGAAGGCAGCCATGGTTTTAACGCACTGACCGAAAAATACGAGGATCTGTTTGCAGCAGGGATCGTTGACCCCGCTAAGGTAACACGTTCAGCTGTGCAGAATGCAGCCAGTATTGCCGGTATGTTCCTGACAACCGAATGTTTAATCGCTGATAAGGTTGAGGAGAAAGAAGAGAAAGAAAAATAATAAATAAACGAAACTGAAGGCCTGTTATACAAAAGCAGGCCTTTTCTTTTCCCATCCCCTGCAATGGAAAAGTCTCATAAAACAATTTTCTTTTGCATAAAATTGTTATGATCTTTTCCGTATATTTGGGGGGAATTGTGTGGAAGGGAAAACAGGGATCCGGTGGGCAGGGTTTTTTGTCTTAATTATGCTGCTGGCTGCAGGGGCGGTATTTTACTATATCAGGTTTTTAAAGGTAGAGCCTGCCCCACTTCTTGAAGAAGTAATGAAAAAGGCATACCAGGCAGAGAGCTACAGGTATGAGCTGAAAGCCGACCTGGATATGGCTGGCAAGAAAAAAAGCTGGATCAAGGTGCAGGGAGAGTGTGCCTCTGATGGTTATCACTTCAAGGGGGAAACCCTTGGCACCCCGGTCGAGATCTATCAGATCGGCTTAAAAAGCTATACAAAGGACCCGGTCAGCGGGAAGTGGACTGTTCTGGAGGGGGTGGATCTCACCCAACAGCAGCTTTTTATGGCAGAGATTGACCCTTTGAGCAGTTTCCGCTTTAAAACAATGGAAGAACCCCGCTTGATTGGGAAGGAAAAAGTTGAGGGTCGGAAGTGCTGGGTATTGGAAGCAAAAGCAGATGTAGAGAGCAAATATATGCAGACCTGGTGGCAGGATTTTACCTATCGCTTCTGGATCGATAGAGGGAAACATGTGCTGTTAAAGGCACAAGCTACAGCCAAAAGCAAAAACAGCAGTGATACAACTCTCACCATGACCGTGAATTTCAGAGATTTTAATAAAAAGATTAAGATTTCACCACCGATCTGATAATCAATACCATTAAAAAAATTTTGGCTTGGTATAAAAAAAGCCCACCCCTTTTAGGGGTGGGTGGATGTCATTTCATAATCATCACTGAGCTTGCTTTAACCACAGCGTAGGCTTCGTCTCCTGCTTTAAGCCCTAGCCTGTTTACAGAATCTGTGGTTATGCTGGAGCATACCTCTTGCCCACCGATATCGAGTATAATTTCTGAGGAAATACCGTCAGTGTTAATCTCCTTAATACGGCCTTTCAGTTGGTTGCGTGCACTTAATTGCATTTCATAAATCCCTCCTTTGTCCATTATTCTTAAATATTTAACAAATTTTATGCATATATTACTTATTGCACCATTTATGATGAACAATTTTGGACTGCTGCCCCTTTTTGCTCCAGATTATTGAACACCCTTTATTGTATGTTTGGTCGGATATGGGTGCTGCTGGGAAAAGGATAATTGGCAGCTTTTGAAGAAGATAACAAGAAATCTTGGAAAGGAGAGAAAAATGATCAAGGAATGCCTACGTCTGACTGACAACGATTTGAGCAGAGTTGGCAGGGAACGCATCGAGTGGGCCTGGCGAAAGATGCCGGTACTGCAGCAGATCAAGGATGACTGGGAGCAGTCACTTCCCCTCAAAGGCATCAAAATCGCTGCCTGCCTCCATATTTCTGCGAAAACAGCCAACCTTGCCCGGGTGCTGAAGAGCGGTGGCGCTGACCTGGCTTTATGTGCTTCTAATCCTTTGAGCACTCAGGATGATATTGCCGCAGCCCTCAATGTGTTCTATGATATCCCCACCTTTGCCAGGCGGGGTGTTGACAATGATGCTTATTACAGCCAAATCAATGCGGTATTAGATATAAAGCCTGATCTGACCATTGACGATGGGGCAGACCTGGTGACAACACTCCATAAAGAAAGACCGGAGCAGGTAAAAGATATTATTGGGGGCACTGAAGAGACCACCACCGGGGTGATCAGGCTGAAGGCGATGGCCAGGGACGGTGCACTCAGATATCCTTTAGTGGCAGTTAATGATGCATTAACCAAGCACCTTTTCGACAACAGGTATGGCACCGGGCAATCTACACTGGATGGCATCTTAAGGGCGACCAATTACCTGATAGCAGGCTCTACCTTTGTTGTTGTGGGTTATGGATGGTGTGGGAGAGGTATTGCCTCCCGGGCGCGAGGGCTTGGAGCAAGGGTGATTGTTGTTGAGGTGGATCCCTTTAAAGCCCTGGAAGCTGTGATGGATGGCCATGAGGTCACCACCATGAAAGAGGCGGCCAAAAGGGCGGATTTTATTGTAACAGTGACCGGAGACATCCATGTGCTGGGCAAGGATCATATACCCTATTTAAAAGACGGGGTAATATTGGCCAATGCCGGTCATTTTAATGTAGAGATCGATATTCCGTTCCTGGCTGAGTTGGCATCTCAGCGCAGGGTTGTGAAAAAAGATGTTGAGGAATATACCCTGGAAGATGGCCGTCGTATCTATTTACTGGCTGAAGGCAGGTTGGTTAACCTGGCTTGTGGAGAGGGGCATCCGGTTGAGGTGATGGACCTGAGCTTTGCCAATCAGGCCCTATCTGCAGCCTGGTTGGTGGCTAACCGGGGAAAACTTGAGCCTGTTGTCTACCAGGTGCCTCGGGAGATCGATGAGCGGGTAGCCAGACTTAAACTGGCCGCTTATGGAATAGAGATCGAGGAACTGACCGAGGAGCAAAAGGAATATCTAGCCTCCTGGGAGATGGGAACCTGATATCCGGCGGTTTTTCAGTATACATTTTTTTTGTAATATTAGTGGTAAGAGCCATTTTTGTGATATAATATGACTTGATTTTTTTGAAATAGGTGCTTCTTTAATAACTTTTTTGTTAATGAGGAAATACTAGGTATAACAGATTGGTGGGAGTTTGCTTGGAAAAACTTGAAGTACTCTTTACAGAAGAGCAACTGCGGTCAAAGGTGAAGGAATTGGCCGAGCGGATCAACCGGGATTATCAAGGAAAAGAACTCCTGGTGGTAGGCATCCTACGGGGTGCTTTTGTCTTTATGGCTGATTTGGTGCGCAACTTAGAGATGCCGGTGATCATAGATTTTGTTGCTGTATCCAGTTATGGGGATGACACTGTCAGTTCCGGTGTTGTCAGGATCCTCAAAGACCTGGATGAAACCATCACCGGCAAACATGTGCTTTTAGTGGAGGATATCATCGACACCGGATTAACACTGAAATACCTTTGTAAAAACCTTGAGGCTAGGGGTCCCGCCAGCCTTAGGGTTTGTACCATTCTGGACAAGCCCAGCAGACGCAGGGTGGAGTTCACCCCTGATTACAATGGTTTTACTATTCCCGATTACTTTGTTGTGGGTTATGGGTTGGACTGTGCTCAGCGCTATCGCAACCTTCCCAGTATCTACATCCTTCATCAGGAGTGCCGGGATATATGCCTAACTAAGGGGGAACTGGGTTGTGAATAAACAGAAGGGCAGGAATTGGACACCGGCTGCGTTTATCGAAGAACAGATCTCTTCTATCAGAAAAACTGTTGGTAATAGCAGGGTTGTGGGAGGACTGAGCGGAGGAGTTGATTCCACAGTTGCTGCAACTCTGGTGCAGCGGGCAATTGGAGATCAGTTAACCTGTATTTTTGTTGACCATGGACTGCTGAGAAAAGGTGAGCGGGAACAGGTGACAGAGATTCTCCAGCATGTGGGTGTTAATACCATTACTGTTGATGCCAGGGAGCGGTTCCTGAAAAAATTAGCGGGAGTTACAGACCCGGAAAGGAAAAGAAAGATTATTGGCAATGAATTTATCAATGTGTTTCAGGAGGAAGCCGCCCGGCTGGGTGATTTTCAATTTCTTTTGCAGGGTACAATCTACCCTGATGTGATCGAATCCGGAAAAAACGCGGCAGGTGTGGTGAAGAGCCATCATAATGTAGGTGGACTCCCTGAAGATATGAAACTTAAGCTGCTGGAACCGCTGCGTGAGTTATACAAGGATCAGGTGCGCCTCATCGGTGAAGAATTGGGTCTGTCCAAAGATGTTATTTGGCGCCAACCCTTCCCTGGGCCAGGCCTGGCGGTTCGTGTCCTGGGTGAAGTAACTGAGGAAAAGCTCACCATGGTGCGGGAAGCTGACTATATCTTAAGGGAGGAAATCCAAAAAGCTGGTTTGGATAAAGAGATCTGGCAGTATTTTGCTGTTTTGCTGCCGGTCAGGAGTGTGGGGGTCTCAGATGGAGGACGCACTTATGCTCACCCTATTGTCATCCGTGCTGTCAATAGTGAAGATGCCATGACCGCAAAATGGGCACACCTGCCCCATGATCTCCTGGAACAGATAGCCAGCCGCATTGTTCGTGAGGTCTCAGGGATCAACAGGGTGCTCTATGATGTCACATCAAAACCGCCGGGGACCATCGAGTGGGAGTAGTAATGGTGGTTGGTGTTTGGTCGTTAGTGGTTAGTGGTTGGTGGTTAGAGATTTAGTGTGTGTCAATATAGTCAAAAAGCATAGGGAATGAACGATCGAAGATGGTCGAGAGTTATAGATATTTTCTGTATGGGCGTTAAAAGGATCGTCCTTTTGGCACCCGGTAGGGAGTGAAAGCAGGTGAAAAAACTCAGTGTAGGAATTGTTTTAGGGAGTGATTCTGATCTTCCGGTTATGGAGGAAGCAGGCCGTATTTTGCAGGATTTTGGGGTCTCCTATGAGATGACCATTGCTTCTGCCCACCGCAGCCCGGATTTGGCAGCTGAATACGCCCGCAGTGCGGAGGAACGAGGCATCGAGGTGATTATTGCCGGGGCGGGGATGGCTGCCCATCTGCCAGGAGTTCTGGCAGCATACACCTGTCTGCCAGTGATCGGGGTTCCCCTGAAAAGCAGTGCCCTCAATGGTCTGGATTCTCTCTATTCTATAGTTCAGATGCCACCGGGTGTTCCGGTGGCTACAGTGGCTATTGATGGGGCGCGCAATGCTGCTCTTCTGGCGGTTCAAATGCTGAGCATCAAGGATCCGGAACTGAGGGAAAAGTTCAGGGCTTATAAAAAAGAACTTGCGAAGAGTACAGCAAAAAAGGCGGAGAAACTAAAAAGGTAGTTAGTAGTTAGTGGTTAGTGGTTGGAAATGACTTGAGTCAGGGGGACGGTGACTTTGACTCACGCGCGATCAGGGGGACAGCTTGACCGATTGCGAGAATCATCCTCTCTGAGCAGTTTTTATCCCTGCGCTAGCAGGGATAAAATGAAACATTCGAAACCACCGCGCGGCAGAACCGTTCCACTGTTTGGTGGTTTATCCCTACTAGCGCAGCGACCTGCGAAGGTTGTTACTTGCCCTTGACGAAGGAGCAGTTAACGACAGCTGAAGCGAATCAGGATGATGAGCTAGGCGACTCTGCGCCATGGATGGCGTCATAGGAGCCGTTCAGTTGTCGTCTGCGAGGAGTCTTAGGGCAAGTTAAACCGGAGCTTAAGTCGCAAGCGCAGGGATGAACCGAAGATACTAAGGAGGTATATGAAGTGTTTGAGGCATCGGTCTATGTGACATTGAAAAAAGGGATCCTTGATCCCGAGGGAAAAGCGGTAAAGAACAGTCTTAGCTCTATGGGTTATGACCAGGTGGAAGAGGTAAAAACAGGCCGGTTTTTCCTCCTTAAACTAAAAGCTCAGGACCGCGCAACTGCTGAAGAAGAGCTGCGCCAGATCTGTGAAAAACTTTTAGTTAATGTGGTATTGGAGGATTATACTTTTGAACTCCGGGAGGTTGACAGATGAGATTTGGAGTGGTGTTCTTTCCCGGTGCCAATGCTGCTGACTGTTATTATGTTATCGATCAGGTGATCGGCCATCCTGTCAGTCCTATACAGCCGGATGAGCGGGAACTGGTCGGATTTGACTGTATAATTCTTCCCGGCGGTTTCTCTTATGGTGATTACCTGAGAGCCGGTGCGCTTGCCGGAGCAACCCCGGTGGCAGAACAGATTGCAGATTTTGCAGAACAGGGGGGACTTGTTCTGGGAATCGGCAATGGTTTTCAGATTCTCTTGAATACCGGACTGCTGCCAGGAGCGATGCGTAGAAATGAAAACCTTCGCTTTCGCTGCCATGATGTCTTTCTCAGGGTAGAGAACAGCAAGACACCCTTTACCAACAGATACAAGCAGGGGGAGGTTATCAAGTACCCAATCGCCCATGGTGAGGGGAATTACTATATAGATGCAGAAGGCCTTGCCCAGTTGGAACATAACGGGCAGGTTGTCTTCCGCTACTGTAATGAGGAGGGAGAGCTTGTAGCTGCAGCCAATCCTGATGGATCTGTGGGTAATATTGCCGGGATTTGCAATGTAAAAGGAAATGTCTTAGGCCTTATGCCTCACCCGGAACGCTGTTCAGAAGAGATTTTAGGCAATACCTGCGGGCTGCGGTTGTTTTTGTCTGTATTGGATTGGTGGGGTATTCACACACAGGAAGGAGTAATGGCGCATGAGTGAACAAAAACCTGCCTGGATGGAGATGGGGCTTAGTTCTGAAGAATACGCTAAGATCTGTGAAATTCTCGGAAGAGAGCCCAATTATTTGGAGACCGGACTCTTTGCAGTGCTCTGGTCCGAGCATTGCAGTTATAAGAATTCCCGTCCTGTGCTCAAGAATTTCCCCACAGAGGGCAAATATGTTATTCAAGGCCCCGGCGAAAATGCCGGTGTTGTTGATATTGGTGATGGGCAGGCTTTGGTATTCAAAGTGGAAAGCCACAACCACCCATCAGCGGTTGAACCCTATGAAGGTGCTGCCACAGGTGTAGGAGGGGTAGCGCGGGATATATTCACCATGGGAGCGCGTCCGATCGCTGCTCTAAACTCCTTGCGTTTCGGTAGCCTGGAGGACCCCTGGGTGCGCTACCTCTTTTCCGGAGTTGTGGAGGGAATCGGTGGTTATGGAAACCGTCTGGGAACTCCTGTTGTAGGTGGAGATATCTTCTTCCATCCCAGTTATCAGGGTAATCCTCTGGTAAATGCCATGTGTGTGGGTCTGGTGGACCACAACCGGATCATCCGGGGGCTGGCAGCAGGACCTGGGAATTTAGTAGTGGCTGCCGGAGCAAAAACAGGTAGGGACGGTATCCACGGCTGCACCTTTGCCTCTGAAGAGTTTAGTGAGGAGACCGAAGCACCTGCTGTACAGAGAGGAGATCCATTTCTGGAAAGCCTTCTCATCGAAGCCTGCCTGGAATTGATGGAAATGGGCTATGTAGTAGGCATTCAGGATATGGGTGCAGCAGGTCTCACCAGTTCCAGTGCTGAGATGGCCGGTAGGGCCGGTACAGGTATAGAGATCGATGTATCTTTGGTGCCACAGCGGGATGAAGGGATGACCCCCTATGATGTGATGCTCTCTGAGTCACAGGAGAGGATGCTCTTAGTGATCGAACCCCAGCATAAACAAACGGTGATGGATCTGTTTGCTAAATGGGGTGTAGAAGCAGCTGTTGTCGGCAGGGTGACCGATGATGGGATCTACCGGGTGTTTGACGGGGAAACTGTAGTTGCTGAAATACCTGTGAAAGCTCTCACTGATTCTCCGGTTCGGTATCCGGAGCAAAGAGAACCGGAGTATTATCAAAGACTGCGTGCCTGGAACCCGGATGACCTCTCTGTTCCAGAAGACTTTAACAGTGTTTTGCTGAAGCTTCTGTCATCCCCCAATATTGCCAGCAAAGAGTGGGTATACAACCAGTATGACCATCTGGTGATGCTGAATACTATAGTAGGCCCTGGTGCAGATGCTGCGGTCTTGCGCATCAAAGGGACGAAAAAGGGAATCGCTATGACAACCGATGGGAACCCCCGCTACTGCTACCTTGATCCACGCCGTGGGGGAGCTATCGCTGTTGCGGAGGCAGCAAGGAATCTTTCCTGTGTAGGGGCCGAGCCCCTGGCGCTTACAGATGGACTGAACTTCGGCAATCCTGAAAAGCCCGAGATCTTCTGGCAGTTCAACCAGGTAGTGGAGGGGATGAGTGAGGCCTGCCGCAGCTTGGAGATACCTGTTGTCAGTGGAAATGTCAGCCTATATAATGAAACAAAAGGGGAGGCTATTTATCCCTCACCTGTTGTAGGAATGGTGGGACTTCTCCCAGATGTGAAAAGATATGCCACAAGCGCTCTTAAGGATTCGGGTGATGTGGTGGTACTGTTGGGTAAATTCAACCCCCAGTTAGGTGCCAGCGAGTATCTGGCTGTTATCCACGGTTTGGAAAAGGGAGAGGTTTCTGAAATCGATTTAGATGAAGAAAAACAGGTTCAGCTCTGCTGCCGTGAACTGATCAGAGAAGGGAAAGTAAAATCGGCCCATGACTGTGCTGAAGGTGGTTTAGCTGTAGCTATTGCTGAGTGCTGTATTTCCGGCGGAAGGGGAGCAACCATTAACCTACCTTTTTCTGGGAGGGAAGATGCCCTGCTCTTTGGTGAGGTACAATCCTGTATTCTGGTAACATGTACTCCCCGAGAACTGGATGGTGTTTTGAAAAGTGCAGAGAAAGCCGGGATAACTGCTGCAGTGCTGGGGGAGACCGGAGGGGTTCACCTGATTATTAGGGATCAATCAGAACGAGTTTTAATCAATCAGCATATTGAGGAGATGGAAAAGGTATGGCGGGGGAGTATTGCCGGTTATTTTTAAATGATGATAAACCCCACGAAGCTTGTGGTGTTTTTGGTATTTATGCACCTGGGCAGGATGTGGCTAGGATAACTTACTATGGGCTTTATGCACTTCAGCACCGGGGGCAGGAGAGTGCCGGTATTGCTGTTAGTGATGGTAATAGGATCATCTGCCGTAAAGGGATGGGTTTGGTCGGGGAAGTTTTCACAGAGGATATCTTAGAAAAGCTGCAAGGATCCATCGCTCTAGGCCATGTCCGCTACACCACCGCTGGGGATAGTATTATAGAGAATGCGGAACCGCTGAATTTCTATTATAGGGATGGCATGATCGCCATTGGCCATAATGGGAGCCTGACCAACAGTGCTGAGCTCAGGAGAGAGCTTGAAGATGCCGGCGCGGTTTTTCAGAGCACAGCAGACAGTGAATTGATCGTCAGTTTGATCGTGCGTGCCGGGGCAAAGGACCTGGTATCCGGGATTCTCCAGGCCATGGAGAAGATCGAGGGATCCTATTCTCTGGTTATGCTGACCGAAAAAAGGATGTTCGGCATACGGGACCCCTATGGGATGCGCCCTTTGTGCGTAGGCCGTTTGCAAGACGGTTATGTGCTGGCATCTGAGTCCTGTGCCCTGGATACTGTAGGAGCGCAGTTTATCAGAGATATTGAGCCTGGGGAAGTTGTGATCATCGATGAGCATGGTATAACATCTCTGCGTCCCCATAAACCTCACCGAAAGGCCTTGTGTGCTTTTGAGTTTGTTTATTTTGCCAGACCAGACAGTGTGATCGATGGGTTGAGTGTGCAAAAGGCGCGCTATGCCTTAGGGCGCCAGTTGGCTAAGGAATACCCGTTGGATGGGGATATGGTGATTCCAGTACCCGATTCGGGAGTCAGTTCAGCTCTATCCTATGCCGCTGAGCGGGGCCTTCCTTTCAGTGAAGGGTTGATGAAGAACAGGTATGTAGGGCGCACATTTATCCGCCCGGCACAGACGATCAGGGAACTGGGTGTGCGGCTTAAGCTCAACCCAATCAAGGAAATTGTTTCCGGAAAAAGAGTGATTATGATTGATGATTCTATTGTCCGGGGGACCACATCAGGGAAAATCGTGCAGATGATCCGGGAGGCAGGTGCACGGGAGGTGCATCTATTGGTCAGTTCTCCGCCTGTTACCCACAGCTGCTATTATGGGATCGATACCTCTAGCAGAGGGGAACTGATCGCGGCCAGCCATTGTTTAGAGGAGATCTGCCAGCATATCGGGGCCGACAGCCTTAATTACCTCAGTCTTCCAGGACTGCATGCAGCTTTAGCCCCCTGCCAACCGGACGAACTTTGTGATGCCTGTTTTTGTGGAAATTATCCGATTTAGATAACATGTAGTGATAAGTGATCAGTATTGGTTGTGTGTTTGGAAATGTTCTTCGAATAGGTGGGTTCTCAATGGATCAAAAAAAATCACTTTATAAAGAAGCTGGAGTGGATATAGACGCGGGGAATTATGCAGTGGAACTGATGAAAAAGCATGTGGCGTCAACTTTGCGCCCTGAAGTTCTGGGTGGCATCGGAGGGTTTTCTGGCCTTTTTACACTGGATCTGAGTCGTTATCCTAATCCGGTGCTGGTTGCCGGTACTGATGGTGTGGGTACCAAGCTGAAGATCGCCCAACTGGTGGGGAAGCATGATACAGTAGGGTTCGATTTGGTGGCTATGTGTGTCAATGACATCCTGGTAACCGGAGCAGAACCTCTTTTTTATTTGGATTACCTGGCCTGTGGCAAACTTGAGCCGCCACAAGCAGAGGAAGTTGTGGCTGGTGTAGCTGCCGGATGCCGGGAGGCGGGCTGTGCCCTTTTAGGGGGTGAAACAGCAGAGATGCCTGATTTTTATCCTGAAGGGGAGTATGATCTGGCCGGTTTTGCTGTAGGTGTTGTTAACCGGGATGCTATCTGGGATGGGAAAAGGATAGCTGCCGGAGATCTTTTGATCGGTCTTGCCTCATCCGGTGTCCATAGTAATGGTTATTCTCTGGTGCGCCATATTCTCTTTAAAAAGTGCGGGCTTTCTGTTGCAGATCCTTTTGCTGAAACGGGCCGCACTCTGGGGGAGGAACTGTTGATTCCTACCAGGATCTATGTCAAATCGGTCCTGGCTGCCAGAGAAAGGGTGGGCGGCTTGATCAAAGGGGCTGCCCATATTACAGGTGGTGGAATGACTGAAAATATTCCCCGGGTACTCCCCCTGGGTCTGGGAGTGGAGATCCACCGCGGGAAATGGCCGGTTCCGCCCATTTTTTATTTTCTGAAGCAAAAGGGCGATGTGTCCTTAGATGAGATGTATCGGGTGTTTAATATGGGTATCGGATTTATTCTGATTGTTGATAAAAATGGTGGAGAAGAAGTTTTCAAAACCCTGCAAGGATCAGGTGAAGAAGTTTATATCATTGGACGGGTTATTGAGGGATCCGGTGTCCGCTATGTGGGAGAGGGTGAATAAAGTGCATAAACGCCTTGCTGTTTTAGTTTCAGGGAGGGGGACAAACCTCCAGGCGATCCTTGATGCAGTGAAAAGCGGTTCTCTGGAAATGCAGGTTGTGGGGGTTTTCAGTGATCAGCCTGAGCCTTATGCCTTTCACAGAGCCAGGGAAAGGGATATACCTACTGTTTTCGTGAATCCGAAAGATTACAATGGACGTGAAGAGTATGACGCTGTCCTGGCCCGGGAGGTTGCTGCATTTCATCCGGATTTTGTTGCTCTGGCTGGTTTCATGAGAGTACTGACCCCAACTTTTTTAGATGCCTTTCCTGAAAGGGTGGTCAATATCCATCCGGCCCTGCTGCCTGCATTCCCAGGTTTGGATGGGCAGAGGCAGGCATTGGAATATGGGGTCCATTACAGCGGCTGTACTGTGCATTTTGTTGACGCTGGAATGGATACTGGCCCTATTATCCTGCAATCTGTGGTGCCGGTCTATCAGAGTGATACACTGGAAACCCTTGCTGAACGCATCCTGGTCAAAGAGCACCTGACCTATCCGGCAGCTCTACAGTTGCTGGCTGAGGGGAGATTAAGCCTCTCCGGGAGGAAAGTTGTCATCAATTGGGAGGGGAGAATTCCAAGGCAACCAAGGGATTGCGTGCTGGAATGGTTGAAGAGTAAAGATCTGATAAAGGAGGTTTTCCACGGTGAATGAAGCAACAGGTTTAAAACAGGCCAAAAAAAGAGCAATAATCAGTGTATCCGATAAACAAGGTATTGTTGAATTTGGACAAGCCCTGGTCGAATTGGGCTTTCATCTGGTGTCCACAGGTGGAACAGCGCGCACCCTTGAGGAAGCCGGGGTTAAAGTCCAGCATGTGGAAAAGGTCACTGATTTTCCCGAGATTCTAGGGGGACGTGTGAAAACACTGCACCCGGCTGTTCATGCCGGTATCCTAGCCCGGGATCTACCGGAGGACCAGGCCCAACTGGAGGAATTAGGGATTGAACCCTTCAGTTTGGTTGTTGTTAATCTTTATCCATTTCAGAGGACTATCTCCAAGACAGGTCTACCGGTGTGTGAAGCACTGGAACAGATCGATATCGGCGGCCCAACTATGGTAAGGGCTGCTGCTAAAAATTTCCCCCGAGTGGCGGTGGTGGTCAATCCCAACCGTTATGACCAGATTATAGAGGAACTCCGTTCCCAGGGTGAGATCAGCCTGTCCACCAGGCTTAAATTGGCTCAGGAGGCCTTCTGGCATACAGCGCAATATGATGCTGCTATTTCCAATTACTTAACAGCTGTTAGGGTTGAGGAAGGGGATATCAAACCAGCGGAGATTGGGAAGTTCCCAATGAAGATGCTGGCACCTCTAGTGAAGATCCGCGATCTGCGCTATGGTGAAAATCCCCATCAGGAGGCTGCTTTTTACAGGGAAGAAACAACCAGGCCCTATGGTTTAGCCAGTGCCCGGCAGTTTCACGGCAAGGAGCTTTCTTTTAATAATATCCTGGACCTTGATGCTGCCTTGACAACTGTATCAGAGTTTGAGGTTCCTGCTGCTGTTGTGATCAAACACAATACTCCATCAGGTGTGGCTTGCTCCAACGCTCTGGTGGATGCCTACAGGCGGGCTTATGATGCTGATTCTGTAGCTGCTTATGGCGGGGTTGTTGGCCTCAACCGTACTGTGGATAAGGAAACTGCGGCAGCTATGGCGGAAACATTCCTGGAAGCAGTTATTGCTCCAGCTTATAGTGAAGAGGCCCTCACCATTCTCAGGGGAAAGAAAAACTTGCGGGTCTTATGCACAGGAGAGTTTGTTGATCTTAAAAGAGAATTGAGTGTGAAAAGGGTAAGCGGCGGATTTTTACTGCAGGATCCGGACAGTTTGGGGGATTTAGGCAGTTGGCGGCACCACCTCAAGGTTGTTACGAAAAGAGACCCATCTGAGGAGGAATGGGAAGATCTGATCTTTTCCTGGATCGTTGCTAAGCACGTTTTTTCCAATGCTATTGTGGTGGCAAAAGAGAGGCAGACCCTGGGTATCGGTGGGGGACAGGTGAGCCGTGTAGCTGCTGCCAGGATAGCTTTAGAAAAAGCAGGAGAGCAAGCAGATGGCGCTGTTATAGCTTCTGATGGATTTTTACCTTTCCCTGATACAATTGAATATGCAGCCAAAAGCGGAATTAAAGCATTGATCCAGCCCGGTGGTTCAATCAGGGATGAGGAAGTCATCAAAGCCGCGGATGCAGCAGGAATGGCTATGGTTTTTACAGGGAGGCGGCATTTCAAACACTAAACAGCGGCGGACGGTTCTGCTTATCGGTTTCAGCGCGGTAGAACCCCGGTTTATCCCTGCGCTTGCTCCGTATTTCGGTTGAACTCGTTCTAAGACTCGTCGCAGACGACAGCTGACCGGCTCCTATGACGATACAATAGCGCAGAGTCGCCTAGCTCAACATCCTTGTTGAGCTTCAGCTGTCGTTACCTGCTCCTTCGTCAAGAACGAGTAACAACCTTATAAGTCGCTGCGCTTGCAGGGATAAACCAAGTATCGTAAAGCAAAAACCCCGCAGCAGCTCCTCGTTTATCTCTACGCTCGGGGGGCGATTCCCGCGGTCCTTCTGATGTTTCTTTTTATTCCTAGCAATACAGCGACAAATATTAGGTCGTTAGTCGTTAGTGGTTAGATGGAGAAGGAATTTGCCGAGCAAATAACAACAAAACAAATGACTAACGACTAACTACAATAACAAGGAGGATTAAGATGAAGGTTCTGGTTGTGGGTGGGGGAGGAAGGGAACACACCCTGGTCTGGAAGCTGAAACAAAGTTCCCATGTAGATAAAATCTACTGTGCTCCTGGAAATGGAGGTATTGCCCAGGATGCTGAATGTGTTCCCTTGGCAGCTGAGGATTTACATGGACTGGCTGATTTTGCGCAAGAGAAAAGGATAGATCTGACTGTAGTAGGACCAGAAGCCCCTCTTACTGCAGGGATTGTAGACATCTTCAAATCACGGGGTCTCAAGGTTTTTGGGCCTGATGCAAAAGCAGCATGTTTAGAAGGAAGTAAGGTTTTTGCCAAGGAGAAAATGACCAGATACGGTGTTCCTACAGCTGCATATCGGGTTTTCTATGATTCTGCTGCTGCCCTTGAGTTTGTAAGAGAACTGAACGGCCCGTGTGTGGTGAAAGCTGACGGATTGGCTGCAGGTAAAGGTGTGATCATAGCCAAAGACAGAGCAGAGGCAGAACAGGCTGTCCGTTTGATCATGGAAGAAAGGGCTTTTGGGGATGCTGGGAAAGCAGTTGTTGTGGAGCAACTTTTAAAGGGAGAGGAAGTTAGTGTCCTGGCATTTACAGATGGAAAAACTATTAAAACACTGGCAGCATCCCAGGACCATAAGCGGGTTTTTGACGGAGATGAGGGACCCAATACCGGGGGGATGGGTGCCTATTCCCCAGCACCTGTTTATACCAGCGAACTCCATGAAAAAACTGTGAAAGACATACTGGAACCGGTTATCTACGGATTGGCCGATGATGGTATTAAATATAAGGGGGTTATTTATGCCGGTTTGATGGTCACCAGTGAAGGTCCCTATGTCTTAGAGTTCAACTGCCGTTTCGGTGATCCCGAAACACAGGTGGTTGTACCCCGTCTTAAATCAGATCTGTTGGAAGTGATGAATGCTGTTATCGAAGAGCGCTTAGATGAGGTAGAACTGGAGTGGGACCCCAGGGCTGCCGTTTGTGTAGTAGCAGCTTCTGGCGGCTATCCGGGAGCATATGAGAAGGGTAAAGTGATTACCGGTCTTGATGAACTCCCTCCAGATATATTGGTTTTTCATGCTGGTACCGCTCTGTCTGATGGGAAACTGGTAACCAGTGGGGGAAGGGTGCTGGGCATTACAGGCTTTGGTGCAACTATTGAGGATGCTGTGAAGAGAGTATATTCCGGAGTGGAGAGAATCCACTTTGAGGGGATCCATTACCGCAGGGACATTGCCCACCGCGCCCTAAAAAGGGGGATGTTAAATGATTAAGCTTGAAGATGTCCAGCATAACCCGGAAGTAGAGGTACTCATGAAAAAGGTTCATGAGTACCTGTCTACTATGCTGGCCATTACCCATGATGAAGAACATGCCCGCCATGTGGCCAATCTCAGCTACCGCATTTTAAAGGTGCTTGGCTACCCTGAACGGGATGCTGAACTTGCCGCTATTGCCGGCTATATGCATGATATCGGTAATGTGGTCAACAGGTATGAACATGGGCGGAGCGGTGCATTAATCGCCTTTCATCTGTTGATGCGTATGGGAATGCCACCAGAGGAAATTGCGGTTGTGATCGCTGCCATCGGCAACCATGAGGAGAGGTCAGGTGTGGCAGTGAGCAATGTGGCAGCTGCAGTTATTCTGGCGGATAAATCCAATGTGCATTACAGTAGGGTGCGCAAAGAAGATGAGGCCACTTTCACCACCCGGGACCGGGTGAATTTTGCTGCCCGGGAATCGTACCTCACCGCGGATCCGGATAAGCGGGAGATCGTTATGCATCTGGAGATCGACACCTCTATCTGTTCTGTGATGGAATACTTTGAGATCTTTATGACCAAGATGCTTTTATGCCGGAGAGCAGCTAACTTCCTCAACTGCCGCTTTGGCTTGGTGATCAACGGGCATCATATGCTGTAATATCTACATAACAACCTTCACAGCTTGCTACACTAGCAGGGATAAACCGATTATTATCAGTCATATAAAAAGCCCACGGACAACTTCCGTGGGCAGAAGGCTGAAGAGGGTTTAATTATTCATCGCATTTTTTCTTGGCTGCTCTCTGAACACTGCAAATGTTATCTAAGGGTATAAGTATCTCCCGTACCCTTTGCTTGAAGGGTTTATCTACACCTGCCACAAAAGTGAGTACATCAATAGAGTCATCATCAGCTGTCAACTCAATAAAGTCTTTTCCGATCAGACTCAAAATCCCTCCCTCAGCTTTTTTACAACAATTCCCACAGGAGTACTCCACATTGACTACCTTACATTGAAATTCTTTATCGAGCCTCCCGGTAAAGTTTTCAAAAGGATTAAACATTCTTGCTTCAGCTTTATTGTTTTCAGACATAGCATCCTCTCCCCCTTATGCTTTTCTTTCATCATATGTTGGCCCAGTACCAGTTGTTACCATGACAGATAATAATAAGATAATTTATCCAGTAACATGAAACAGGTAATAAATTGTTTTCTTGTCATAACCCATATCCCAAGGGCAGTGGTAGCGGTCAACTGTATGGGAGTTGACCAGGGGATATCCCTTTGAATCCCACCCTACAACAATAGCAACATGTTCTATTTCTCCGCCCATACCGTAGCCGATCACATCTCCCTTTTGCAGTTCTGCAATTGCCCCTGCCGGAAATTTCTTGGTTGGCGTGATCAACTCTGAAAAGGTCCCTTGTGCTATTAATCGCCCACGACCGCTGTATTGCAGCCAATCACAGAAATTTGGAGCTCTTACCCAGGCTTCACTGCCGCTGAAACCATCCTGATTAATGGTATAAAACCAGCTACCATCTAAGGGAATCTTACCGCCGTTTTTATCAGCTAAGCATTGGGAAACATAATTGGCGCAATCTCCGCCCAAACCGCTCAGGTCGCCGTATTCCTTAAGATTATACTGGTGGTTGTTCCCCGCCCCCCATGCCATGCCAGCATATTGATCAGCGTATCTGACAGCCGCTTTCCGGTCATAACTGCCTTTGTCACTATCCTTTTGAAAACTTTTCGGTGCCTTTCCCTTTGGTCTTCCATCTGCTGGTGTTGGGTTGGGGGCTAATGAATCATCCCCTAGACCATCTGTATAAAAGTCCTGGCTGATCAGCCATTTTCCTTGATGTTTTTTCAGTTTCATCCAGTGACGGGTGCCGATACCAAAGCGGTTGATCGTTGTTTCCCCTTTGTAAACATAACCGACCATCAGGGTTTGGTTGACGATCAATTCAGCCTGATTCCCTCTTATTTCAAGCCACGGAATTTTAATCTCAGATTTTGCCTCTATAAAGTCGACTCCTCGCTTTGTTACCCACATCCGGACAAAGTCCAGTTTAGCCTTTTCGTGGGAATGGGCCCAACGCCCTAATTTTTCCTTTGTGTAGTAAAAGGACAGGGCTTCTTGATCAAATGAATGGTCAACCAGAGCCTTTGCCCTGGTGTCAAATATTTTTTTTACAGTTTTCGTCACTTCAGCCTTTTTTGAATCGGTAGATTTATTATCTGAAAAGCCCCATGGTGGTGAGATCAGAAAAAATAAGAAAACAATCGTCAAGGTCAGTAAGCGAATCCAGGTCTCTTTCTTCATAAATGACATCCTCTCATTAATGTTTATGAGGAATAATTAACCAATCAGGAGTGACCTAAACCCATTCATAGAACCGATTTTGAGGTTGGTTTTTAGATTTATTGTGTCCTTTTTACTTGAACTGTTGCCCGTTGATTGCTGCCAGTGAAGATATAAATAGCCATCCACACAAATCAGTAAAAAAACACCAGTGTCTATTATCCTAAAAATTTTTAGGACCAACATAAAATAAGGGAATATGGACCATGCTAAAAGAAGCAGGAGGTGTCCAGTCAATTCATGCGCCCACTGAAAAAACCTAAGAAAGCAACCGAGATAAGGCAACAGAGGATCAATGCTCGGCTGGAGCAGATCCAACCTGACAAAGATCTTTTAAAACAGTCCATTAGTACTGTTTTGGAGCATAATGTTGAATTGTTTAAAAAGATGTTTGCTGAAACCAGCGATTTTGTGGTGCGCCAGTTTCATTTTGGATCTAACAGGGAAATCCGGGTTGCTTT
>LFTQ01000202.1 GCA_001513545.1 Clostridia bacterium DTU068
TAGTGAACTGTGAAAACCGGTGTCCACAGTTTTTGCACTCAAAATCATAGGTCGGCAATCCTGGCCACCTCCTTCTTTTAATTATTTTATTACTAGTTCCCTGTTATGTAAAGCATAGCTGTATAAATCCACTTCTCTGTTTATTGCTCTACTGCGGGGAAGTAAACTTCAAAAGTGCTTCCCCTCCCTGGCTGGCTTACAACATTAACCCATCCTTCATGTGCTTTTGCTATTCCGTAAACAACAGATAAGCCCATACCTATTCCCTTGTTCACTTCTTTGGTCGTAAAAAAAGGTTCAAAAAGGTGGCTGAGCATCTTTTCTTCAATACCCAAACCCCTGTCTACAACTGAAAGACAAACGTAATAACGGAAATGGGGTTTTGGGACATCTGGTGGGGGTGTAACTTGATCGTATTCTATATTGGCTGTCTTTATTGTTAGCTTTCCTCCATCAGGCATAGCATCTCTGGCATTAAGAACAAGGTTCATTATCACCTGATTTATGCTGTTG
>LFTQ01000085.1 GCA_001513545.1 Clostridia bacterium DTU068
GAGAGATGCCAAGTAACTATAAAATAAGGGCGAGGAACCACCAGGCGACATTGACAACACTAGATGGCTGGAGCTATAATTATTTTAATCAGCGAATCGGGTGTGAGGAGGTCTGCTTGATGAAGGATTTAATTTGTGATGAGTTCCAGAACACCGTCTCAGAGTTACTAATTCGTCACCACAGCATATTAGATGTTTTATCAAAATTTCAGGAAGCGTGTGCTCGTACCAACAGAGCTACTGTTAAAGCAGTTACAAATTGCGGCTGTATCAACATAGAAGCCAAAAAGCAGCAAATACCCTCTGATATTTCACTCCTGGAATTGAAAGATTATTTCAGAACCCATCTTAATGGCGAGATCTGTCCTGACTGTAAGGAAATGATTGAAACAGAACTCGGGAAAACCCTGTTCTACATGACAGCACTTTGCAACCTGCTTGACCTGAACCTCTATGACATTTTTCTCAAAGAGCATCACAAACTAACCACACTAAGAATCTTCAACTTTACGTAAAACTCAATGAATAATACACTTTTACATATATCTTTCAAGCATAACCTGGTCCTGAAGCCGGCGCAGACCATTTTTAATGGCCCTGGCCCTGATCTCGCCAATACCTTCTACATCATCCAGTTCCTCAATTGTTGCCTTTAAAACATTCTGTAAATTACCAAATCTATTGACCAGATTTTCAATAATTGCTCCCGGCAACCTGGGGATCCTCCGCAAAATACGATATCCCCGTGGATAAACATAAAGCTCCAGGTTGTTTGCCCCTGCTCCCCAACCCAGGGCACGGCTGATATTAGATAGATCCAGCAGTTCATCTGCAGGCCAGGTGCCGATAGTATAGAGTACCTCTTTGGCCCTTTTTCCACCATCTTCAAGGTAGTCCTGGATCACATAAAGCAGTTGATCCCGTACATTGGCCACCAATTCCTCCACCTGCATGATGATCAAACGCCCCTCATTACCCAACTCACTGGTATAGTTATCCAGTTCCCGTTCGATGCGCAGAACCATTTCCCCACGCTGTACCACCCAGACCACATCATAGACTGTGACCAGGTCTTCAAACTCCAGAGCTGTCAGATTGACCAGGGCTTTATCCAGAACACGCTTGTACTTCTCCAGGGTTTGCAAAGCCTGATTGGCTTTGGAGAGGATAACACTAATATCCTGCAAGCTATAGCGGTTAGCCCCCCTGTACAGGGTAATCACCCCACGCCTTTGGGATATGGCTATCACCAGGGCGTCAGTCTGGCGAGCAACCCTTTCCGCAGTCCTGTGTCTGATACCTGTTTCCACAGAAGGGACAGAAGGATCAGGGACCAATTGAGCATTGGCAAAAAGGATCCGTTTGGCATCACTGCTGAGCACAATGGCTCCATCCATTTTAGCCAGTTCATAAAGACTGGGAGGAGCAAACTCTACATCGAGAGAAAATCCCCCCTCAACCAAAGCCATAACCTCAGCACTGTTACCAATAACAATTAATGCCCCGGTTTTCGCCCTTAAAATACTGTCTAGCCCCTCCCTGAGGGGTGTCCCGGGAGCAACCATTTTCAGGGCGCTGATCATGCCGCTGTCATCAGATTCTTCTCTGATGTCTGCCCCTTTATCTTCTTTGTGTTCTTTGGCCTCTCGGACATTTTCCTTTGCTGTGCCTTTAGCTTTAACTGCCTTTTCTTCTTTTACCGCTTCCTCGATTACCTGATCTGCCATTTGTAACTGTTTATCTACCAAATCATGCCCCCCCGACTATATCGCATGATCAAGTGCATCCTGCACTGTTCTGACACCTTTTAATTCAATGCTCTGGTAACGATCCTGCAGTTCAATACTGCTGATGGGAACCAAAACCCGCTTAAACCCCAAACGAACCACCTCTTTTAGGCGCTGTTCCATTGAGCTGATACCTCTCACCTCACCGGTCAGCCCCACCTCTCCCAATGCTACTGTATCCTGATCAACTGGCCTATTGCGGTAGCTGGATGCCAGAGCCAGGGAAATCCCCAGATCAACAGCAGGTTCGACTACTTTGAGCCCTCCCACAGCATTAACATAGATATCCTGGTTGGCCAGCGCATAACCCAAACGTTTTTCCAAAACAGCCGCCGCTAAAACCATCCTATTGTAATCCACACCAGTTGCAACCCTGCGGGGAGACCCGAAAGCAGTTGAGCAGACCAAAGCCTGGATTTCCACCAAAACAGGGCGGGTTCCTTCTACAGCTGCTACAACCACAGACCCGGGCACACCCTTGGCCCTTTCTGCCAAGAAAAACGCCGAAGGGTTGTCCACCTGCTGCAGCCCGGTTTCCTCCATAGCGAAAACAGCCATCTCATCAGTGGCACCAAAACGGTTTTTTGTACCGCGTAGCAGTCGCAGGTTCTGATGGCGGTCACCATCAAAAGAGAGCACCACATCCACCATATGTTCCAGAACTTTTGGTCCCGCCAGTACACCTTCTTTAGTGACATGTCCCACCAAAAAACACGCAGTGCCATGCAGCTTGGCGAGGCGCACAATCTCTGCTGTACATTCCCGGAGTTGGCCGACACTCCCTGGATGCATAGGAAGCTCCGGGTGGAAGGTAGTCTGAATGGAATCAATGATCACCAGCACAGGGGAGAGTTCCTCAATGACCCGGCAGATCTCCAGCAGATCGGTTTCCGCCAGAAAATAGAGCCGGAGCGAGCTCGCTTTTAACCGCCTGGCCCGCATTTTTACCTGCTTGTGGGACTCCTCACCGGAAACATATAAGACAGTGCCGTATTCTTTTGCCACAGCATTGGCCAGTTGCAGCAGCAGTGTGGATTTACCGATACCTGGGGCACCACCCAGCAGACTTACCGAACCGGGAACAATACCCCCACCCAGAACCCGGTCAAGTTCCCCGAAAGATGAGGAAAAGCGTTCCTCGTAATCTTCACTTTCTCCTTCCATCAGAGGAACAGCCTGCTGGGTTTCAGCAGTTTTTTTTCTATAGCTGCCCTTTTTATGTACCGGTTTTTCACAAAAGGTATTCCAGGCACCACAGCCAGGACAGCGTCCCAACCACTTCCCGGTTTCATAGCCGCATTCACCACAAAAAAATCTGCTCTTCTCCCTCAACTGGACATTTACCTCATTTCATCATTGTTCCGTACTTTCATTAATTATAACAGTTTTTGTTTCCTTAAAGAATAGAAAATACAATCACCATGTCCCATTAGGGAATTTTTGTACATCTAAACGGCTACCGGAACCGGTTTTATTTTTGTATGGCAGCAGTAGGCCAGGAATGTTAATCGACTGGTGTTTGCTCAGTTGATCGTAATCCGATCCTTTGCTCCAGCTCCTGAGGGCTTGTCACGGGTTGGCGGCAGGCATAATTCTCACAAATGTAAACTGCGGCTCTCCCATCCACAGGTTTTTTATCAGCAGCATGGGGAGCAAGAGCAGCAATTCTGTCTGCTTCATTCCCCTCCTGATAGAAGAGAAGTGTCGCTTGGGGCAGGTAAGCAGAGCGCAGCACATCCAGCAGCTTCCGAGTCTGCTGATCATCTTTTCTGCCGGTGACAACGATCTCCTGAGGCGGCCCCAGAAAATAGTCCAGAGCGCAAAGATAAAAAGTACAAGCCTGGGGAGCGCGGCCTACTCCACCGGCAAAAGAACGCAGTTGCTGGTAAGCCAGGTCGTTAAAATCCTCTGCTCCTGTCAGCCTTCCCAGGTGCAGCAGATTCCAGGCAGCCACCGAATTACCGGATGGGATGGCCATGTCAGCGATTTCTTTGCCGCGAGCCCCAAGACTTTCACTCTGATCGTTTGCAGAAAAATAAAATCCCCCATTTTCATGATCCCAAAAAAGAGCGTGCATCTCCCTGGTCAGCCTGATGGCCTCCTCCAAATACTCCACATTAAAGGTCGCCTGGTAGAGTTCTAAAAGCCCCCAGGCAAGAAAGGCATAATCATCTAAATAGGCAGGGTATGCCGCCTCCCCATCACGATAGCGGGCTAAAAGCCTCCCATCACCTCTACGCAGCTTCTCCAGCAAAAAGTGTGCAGCCTTTTCTGCAGCTTCAGCATACCTCTGCTCTCCTAGTATCCAGGCACCCCTGGCTAAAGCAGCGATCATCAAACCATTCCAGGAGGTGAGTATTTTGTCATCTTTGAAAGGGTGAATCCGCTTTTCCCTGGCCGCGAACAGCTTATTGCGAAGGGCATCCACCCTCTCACCCATCAGTGAATTGCCCCTCTCGCCTGCTTCATCAGGCCCCATTACACCGTCCAAGCTTATATCAAGCATTTTATCCAGCAGGTTGAGGATGTTTTTCCCCTCAAAATTCCCCTTTTCCGTAATATCATACAAACCGCAGAAATACTCCCCATCATCATCCCCCAGCACCTCTTTCACTTCATCAGGGCTCCAGAGATAAAACTTCCCCTCAACCCCTTCGGAATCAGCATCCTCAGCGGTGTAAAAACCACCCTCAGGAGAGGTCATATCCCGCAGAATATAGGTAAAAATGTCCCTGGCCACTCCGGCATAAAAACCTTTCCCTGTTGCCTGGTATGCCTCCAAATAAGCAAGTGACAACAGGGCATTGTCATAGAGCATCTTTTCAAAATGAGGTACCAGCCACCGTCTGTCCGTAGAATAGCGGGAAAAACCGAAACCGATGTGGTCAAAAATACCCCCACAGTACATAGCCAGCAGTGTCCTTTCCACCATCTCCAGGGCACGGGGCTTTTGAAATTGCTTCCAGTAGCGGAGCAAAAAGAGAAGATGATGTGGGATGGGAAATTTGGGTGCACCACCAAAACCCCCGTAAACAGGGTCAAAACTGTTTTCCAAACTCCGGTAACCGCTCTGCAGTAATTCCTGGTTGGGCTCCCCTGGAGAACTCTCATTCATCTGTTCTGCAATACTGCCCATGATCTCCTTCCCTAATCCCTGTAGCTGTTCCCGATTCTTTTCCCATTTCTCCCCGATCGCTCTTAAAAGCTCCACAAAACCTACCCTTCCATAACGGGAATGCTTGGGAAAATAGGTGCCTGCAAAAAAGGGATGGCCTTCAGGTGTGAGGAAAACGGTCAAGGGCCACCCCCCACTCCCGGTCATAGCCTGACAGGCATTCATATACAAACTATCAATATCAGGCCGCTCCTCCCGGTCTACTTTAATAGAAACAAACCCTTGATTGAGAAGGACAGCTACCTCCTCATCCTCAAAACACTCCCTCTCCATCACATGGCACCAGTGGCAGGTACTATAACCTACACTAAGGAAGATAGGCTTATTTTCCTTTTTTGCTTTTTCAAAAGCCTCATCCCCCCAGGGGTACCAGTCTACAGGATTGTGGGCGTGCTGAAGTAGGTAGGGGGATTTTTCAGAAATCAACTTGTTAGTATATTTCTGTTTTTCGCTCAAATGATCACATCCTTTCAAACATTCATTGTTAGTATCTGAAGGCGTGAAATTAGTATTCCCACTTCCGACTTCCCGCCTCCCAACTTTCAATCGCAAGGCTTGCTTTATTGTCATATTAACCCCTCACTCAATAGTGAGGGCCATCTTCTCCCGACCTCCGACTTTCGGTTTCCGGCATCTATTTCTGCAACCTGGCCATTATCAGCATCGGAGGCTTTACCCACTATTTTCTAACGACTAACCACCAACCACCAACTACCCATGCTTGCTTTATTGCTTTATTTAGCTACCCGGCCTTGGTTTATACCTGTCATCGCCCAACTATCACCATCCTTTCAGTGAGTCAAAGTCACCGTCCCCCTGACTCACTAACTCGCAAAAAACCCCACAATTATTGTGGGGTTTCTAGTTCTATAGATGGTAAATCAGAGATAGATTGAAGTTCATGTCACTTTCGATGGTACTGCCGCTACCAGTATTGGCATCACGGATTCCCTTTTTGTACCTTTTAAGTGTTATAGCTTTTTGCAGTAGTCACATCTCTTCGGTAGTTCAAAATCAAACCAAGCGCCATAATCACAGCGAATATAATCAGGTAGAAGATCACGGCCATCCCATGGGCATAGCAGGCTGCAATCACCATGAAGATACAGGCGCAAATGGCCAAGAATGGCATAAGATAGCGTTTAAAGAAACTCAGATGCTGCTCTTTGCTCATCATAATGATAAAAATAGGAATATACATGGCATAGAGGGTCACAATGGGAAGCTCAGAACTGTCAAAGCTAAAAGGGCCAAACCAGGAGACAGGCACTAAATTAGCACCGAAAAAGTACAGCAGCCACATGCCGCAGAGCAGCAGCCCTATAATCGAGGAATTGACCGGCATATTAGTACTTTTCTCGATACCTTTAAAAACCTGCGGGGCAGGGCCAAGATCCCTGGCTGCTAAAGAATACAACCCCCGGGCACAGCCCATCATCAGACCGTTTAAGGTTCCCAGGCAGGAGATCACAACAAAAACAAAGAGAACAGTGCCTCCCATGTTAGAAAATAGAGTTGAAAATGCCAGTTTTGCTCCTGCTTCGCCATTCTCCATCAAAACGCTGTTTTCTACAGCCCCGGCGAGTCCGGTATAGTAAAGTATGTAAATAAGGGCTACAAACATAGTTCCAAAGGTCAGGGCGAGAGGCAGGTTTTTTTTGGCATCTCTTAGTTCAGCATTGATACTGGTGGCTATAATCCAGCCTTCATAAGCAAAGGATGTAGCTACCACAGCAGTAAACAGGGGGTTGCTGCTGACTTCAGCGATAACACCGCTTGTGAAGTTGCTGATCAAGATACCGTTGTTTAGGCCGGCAATGGTTCCGACAATAGCCATCAGAATCAGAGGGATGATCTTGATCATTGTAGTGGACACCTGAAACTTACCGGCAAGCCTGGGAGAAAGTGCATTTAAAGCATAAATCGCCACCAAATAAAAACCGGAGATAGCCATTGCTTCACCGCCTGTTATATCCCATCCCAGCAGGACACAGGTGTATCTTGCAGAGACCCAGGCCAGCACAGAGGTAATAGCTGGATAGTAGATTGTCACCAGGAACCAGCCGACAAAATAACCATACTTGCTGCCTAGTGTAACCTCGGCATAGTCTACTATACCGTTTACTTTTTCATATCTGGTAGCCATAATAGCAAAGACATAGGCACAGATGATCATGATTATTCCGCCGATGGCCCAGGCTAAAATACCCTGGGGCAGATTCCCGCCGGTAGCGGTTAAAATTTTTTCAGCTTTAAAAAATACACCACTGCCTATTACAATACCTACTACCATAGCGATAGCTGTTAAAAGGCCATACTTTTTTTGAAGTCCAGTTTCCATTATTACCTCTCCTATTATTTAATTCTGAACAAAAATATCATAACAGTATAAACCTCATACGTCTAGGTGTGAATTATTGCTATTACTAGGTGCCAGAATATTACCCATTCCTTCAACTTTTGAATTATAATAAATAGTACTTTCCTCTTTTTGATCAGTCCAACATCAACACAACGACAAAAAACAGAGGTGGTAATAATTGATAAATATAAATATACCTGGCATGGGAGAATTAAACCTACAGCACCTGGTTCTTGACTACAATGGCACAATTGCCTTCGACGGTAGTCTGATTCAAGGTGTGGAAGAGAAATTAAATCAACTGGCTGATGCTCTGAATATCTATATTGTTACAGCAGATACCTTTGGCACAGTGCGTCAAAAATGCAGAAATATAAAAGGCAAAATGAAGGTCCTAAGCAGTTCAAATGGTGCGCTGGAGAAAGAACAATTTGTAGAGTCACTGGGAACTGAAAAGGTTGTAGCTGTCGGGAACGGTGTAAATGACAGTTTAATGCTGAAAAAAGCAGCTCTGGGCATTATTGTCATCGGAGAAGAAGGAGCTGCCTCCCTGGCATTAAACAACGCAGATATAATAGTCAAGGATATTCATGACGCACTCGATCTGCTCTTAAATAAAACAAGAATAAAAGCCACACTACGTTCATAAACCGCGATCAGTTGCCTCCACCTGACAATTTTTAATTTTTTCAGTCAAAAACCCCAATTATTTCACAACTATATTGACGAAATGTCAGGAAATAGATATATTTAGGTAATGTAGGAGTAATTTGGAGCTTTTGCCTAATATGGAAGAGGGGGCACATCCGATGAGGAGAGTCAGCCTTAAATATTTAAGGCCTGGAATGATCATCGCGCGACCGGTTTACAGCGGTGATGGCCGCCTGTTATTAGCTTCTGGTTTGAGTTTAACAGAGAATTATATTAAACGCTTAGCTGAACTGGGCATCGGCTCTCTTTATATAGAAGATCAACTTTTTCATGGAGATCTGAATATTGATGATGTTGTATCAGAGCAGACCCGTATTCAATCGGTCAAGCTAGTAAAAGAAGCTTTTCACAGCCTGGAAAAAGAAAAATATATAGACACCTGGGCTGTGCGCAAAGCTGTTGACGATATGGCAGATGAGATATTCAGCAACAAAGATATTCTGGTGAACTATTTTGATATCAGAACATATGATGACTACACTTTTAACCACTCAGTCAATGTTACTATTTTATCCATACTGGCAGGGATTACACTAAAATATAACAGGGTACAACTGAGAGAATTAGCCATCGGAGCCCTTCTTCATGATATCGGTAAAGTCCACTTAGATAAAAAGATCCTAAATAAAAAAGGCAAATTGACCGCTGAGGAATATAAGCATATTCAACAGCACTCCCTCTACGGGTTTAACACACTGCGCAGTTATTATGAAATCCCTATACTTTCTTCGATCATCGCTTACCAGCACCATGAGCGCTTAGATGGCAGCGGTTATCCACAGTGCCTTAAAGGGGAAGAAATACATGAATATTCCCGTGTTGTTATGGTTGCTGATGTTTTTGATGCTCTAACTTCAAACAGGCCTTACCGCAAGGCCTATTCTGTTCCCCATGCCATAGATATTGTTAAAAAACTCTATCCATCCCTTGATGATAGGTCAATTACCGCAGTATTTTCCAACGTAGCCCCTTACCCTATTGGCTCTATTGTTATGCTTAATACAGGGCAGATCGGGCAAGTGGTTGATACCCATAAAAAGGACCCGGCTAAACCGATTGTACGGATCTATTTTAACAGTGACTTACAATACCTGGAGTATTCATATGAGGTTGATATATCTAAATCTGAATTTGATTTGGAAATTGAAAAAATTCTTGATGATAAAGAGCTTGAACAACTAACCAATCACAATGAGTTCTCTGTGAAAGTCCAGTGACAACCACTAACAATCCAATTTTAAACAAACATTCCTTAAAATTCTTAATATATATAAAGGCCTCTGTTCCTCTTTTTGGGGTTGCCGCAAACATCCTACCTCTTCCTATTTTGAACAACTGCTTTATATCCAGCCTTCTGCAAGATCCTAATAAAAAACCTTATAACTTCCATGATAAAATCAATGAAACTTTTTTTTGCTATTTACGTATTACCATACAGAAAAACCAGGGAGGAGTTTAATGTCCAAGCCTGATGCAGAACTAATAGTATTAAGCCAGCAGGGGGATGAAACAGCCTTTGCCCAACTGGTGCAACGCTACCAAAATAAGGTGTATACACTGGCTGTACACCTATTAGGCGATCGAGAAGAAGGCAGGGATGCAGCTCAAGAAGTTTTCATCAGAGTTTATAATGCACTTCCCCGCTTTCGGAAAGAAGCTGATTTTCTCCCTTGGCTCTATACTATAACAGCAAATATTGTCCGGGACCGCTGGCGCCGGCAGCAACGGGAAAAAGGAACGATCCGGGTATCCCTGGATGAGATGACCGTGGAGTTGGCTGATCACCGCTTTACCCCTGAGTCGGTTTTAGTAAAAAAAGATGTCAGATTGATGGTGGAAAAGGCTGTGGCCTCACTTCCCTGGGATTACCGAATACCAATCCTCCTGCGGCATACCCATGAATTGAGCTATGAAGAGATTGCCGATATTATGAAAATACCTCTCAACACGGTTAAAACTAGAATCCGCCGGGGGCGCCTGCTGCTCAAGGATATTCTGGCTCCAATGCTGGAGCAAAGGAGGGACTGTTGATGACCGATAAGAGATGTGTTTACCAAGAACAGATAACCACATACCTGGACGGTGAACTGGAAAGGGAAACCGCAGCACAGTTCAAAGAGCACATTGAGTCCTGTCCCCAATGCAGCCAGGAACTGAAAAAATGGGAGGAGGTCTTTAATCTGCTCAAACTTCCTGAGGAGGAACCGGGAACGGGATTTACTAATTCGGTCCTCTGTGCCATCCACAGGCAAGAAGGTGAAACAGCAGATCTGAAGCAGAATCCTTTGCTCTTGCATGATCCCTGGAACATAAAGAATTTAACACTGATGCTGTCAGGTATTTTCCTCCTTGCTTTCAGCATTACCGCCTGCCTAGTGACCGGAGGAGGGCAGTTACTGTTAATCCATACTATCAGCCGATTTGCCGGTATTTTTGTGGATACGGTGTTCGGCCTGCTGCCTGAACCTTTAGCAGCATGGGTTTACCAGGTGGGAAACTACCTGGCTCTTTTCGCTGATGCTGTGCTCACCGGAATACAGCAAAAGCTCTTACTTCTTCTTTCATGGGGAGAAACCTTCTTGATGCTTATCAGGTTGCTCCCCCCTATCGCTTGGGTGGTTATGCTGGTCACAGGGTTTATTTCCTGCCTCATTTTGGGCAGCCTGCTGGAAAACAAAGCTGCCCAATAAAAAATATTTGATTTAAGGGGAGATCGACATGTCAAAAAAATATAGACTCGGCCTGGTTCTACTGCTCCTGATGCTCTTCTGCATGATACCAACTGTAGCTTTTGCCCAGACCGAAACCCAGGAAACCGCTGAACCGCAGTTGATTCATAAAGGTGATGTGGTGCACTTCACCGGCAACATCATCATAGAACCCAATGAGCAGATCAGGGGCAATGTGGTGGCAATGAGCGGGAACATCGATGTTAAAGGCACAGTTTACGGAGATGTCACTGCTCTGGCAGGTAATATCAGGCTACATTCCGGTTCCCTTGTCTCTGGGAATGTCACTGCCATCGCAGGGGTTATTGAACGGGAGGAGGGAGCGGTCGTCAATGGCAGAATCATCTCCCGGGAGGGGATTACTGGGGCCTACAGATACTCACCCCCCTATCATTACAATTATGATTACAATTATCATTTCCACTACCCCAGCCCCTGGCAGCGGTTTTTAGGATGGCTGCTCTCCCTAGTTGGACTGCTGGCCTTGACCGCAGCAGCAGTGGCTGTTTTTCCCAACAATTTGATAGCAATGAAAAAAGGCATAGAAGCAGAGCCTCTGCGCCTGTTGGGGATCGGTTTTTTGGGGTGGATCGCCCTCCCGGTGGTTCTGCTTGCCCTGACTCTGACGGTCATCGGCATACCTGTTGCCATCCTATTGGCTGTCTGCCTGCCTATATTGGTGCTTATCGGTATTATTGTCATGGCATTATTCACAGGTCAGCAGTTGGATCAGGCACTTGGCAATAGTTACCCGTCCTTTGTGGACAACAGGCCAATTGTACAGGGTTTAAAAGGAATAGTGCTCATCTGGATCGTGAAAGCCATACCACTAGTGGGCTGGCTGGTTTGGCCGCTGGCTGCACTAATGGGTATGGGTACCGCTCTGGCAACACGCTTCGGCACCAACAGGCCTTGGTTCAAAGGCCGACACAGCGATAACCAAACTGCACCGAATAATGACATCCAGCCAGATATTGAGCAGGGAGAGTCTGACCAGCCTGGCCTCCCAGAAGAACAGTCCTCTAATGAAACCGGAGAAGGAAGGGAAATGAGTGAACATGAAAAACAAGAGTAAAATATTAGCCATTATCCTTTTTCTTGCAGTATTAGAGATGACGTTCTGTCTTGTCCCCTCACCGGCACTGGCACAGGATATGGTGATCACTGGAGGGGATATCCACATCCAGGAAGGGGAGCAGGTAAACAGCACAATAGTAATATTTGGCTCCACACGTGTTGACGGAAAGGTCCGGCAGGGTGTTATAAACATCCTTGGAAACACAGAAATCAACGGCAATGCAGGCAGTGTTGTGGCTGTTGGCGGACCCGCAGAAATTAATGGAACTGCTTGGGATGTTGTTGTGGTTGGCGGACCTGCTGTGATCAGAGGTCAGGTATCAGGTGATCTAGTGGCTGTGGGTGGATCTGTGGAGCTTACATCAAGCGCAAAGATCATGGGTGATCTGGTCATTGTCGGGAGCACTTTTGAAAGGGATCCCGGTGCTGTAGTAACCGGCAGTGAGGTAAGTTTGACCCTGAAAGAGGCCCTGGGAAGTCAGATTGTACAGTGGTTTAAGGGCTTTCCTTTCCCTACACCAACCTCTCCAGTTTTTTGGTGGCGTCTGGTGAGCCTCTTTTTAACAGCTGTAGTGCTTGTAATTGTCAGTATTCTTTTCCCAAAAGCAACTGCAAAAACCGCTAATCAGCTGGCAGTCAGCCCTATCTTGAGTTTTTTTTGGGGAACATTGATCACATTCCTGGCTCTGCCGACAACTATCCTGCTCTTCATCACCATCCTGGGCATCCCCCTGGCAGGTATGCTCTGGCTGATCCTGGCCTGTGCCTACTACCTGGGATTTGCCTCTTTGAGCAGTCTGTTAGGAGAAAAAGTCCTTACTGCTCTTGGCAGAGTACAGCCTGAACTCTATATTTCTGCTCTTTTAGGGGCGGTTTTTATCGGCCTTATCACATGGATTCCGTATGTCGGCATTCTGGTAGGGTGGCTTTTGAAAATCACCGGCCTGGGAGCCGCCGTTCTTTCCCTTGTCAACCGGTACAGGTAAAAAAACAATACATGGCAGTTTATAATAGACAGTCTTACAGCCGACTGTCTTTTTTATTTTTTAAACAACCTCCTGCTGTAACAGCAGTTCTCAAACTGGCATACAATACGTTAGATGATCCATTTAATGATCATAATGTTATATATTGGTGATATTTCCCCTTTTGTCAAAACAACTGTCAACTGCTCGTTCATTAACAGATCTTCAGGCAAACAAAATAATTTTATCGAAAAAATGCGAAAGGAGTGTTGTTCATGTCAACAGAATGTGAATCCCAGGGCTACCCCTGCTATGATTTCCACGCCCATGTGCATGCTCATGGAGGCAAAACCACTTGCAATCGGGAGCATGCCCATCTGCACTCAGGAGTTACCGGCCCACCACAGCCGAGAGATGGCAGCCATGTACATGACATCAGAGGGGTCACCACCTTTGATTTCGGCCACACCCATGGCTATTTCTCCATGACAGGCCCAGCCATCCAACTGCCCGGGGGCTATCATACTCATTATGTATCTTTCGAAACAAATGAAGTAGATGGGCATAGACACCGAATCATGGGGTTTGTTGATCCGTCAAAACACTGACATGCAAGTAAAAACATCCCGTTCCCTAAAAGGACCCTCTCATATACCTGATCAGAGAGGGTACCTGGGCATGAAAAGCCATGCCGCAGTAGTTCTGCGGCTTTTCTTCTGGGCAGGCCATCACTGGGCAGTTTCCTGTTTAAAAGGTCATCTCCCAAATGAGGACACAGAACTGATCAAATATTTCTCCAACAAGCATTTTTTGATTGACTGTTTCAAATAAAATAGAAGATAATTAATAGACAGTATTTTGCAAAACTATTTAAATAATGGAGGTGGAATATTGGGCGGGAGAAGCATGATCTTTGTCGGTGGATTGATAATTGTCATCGGTGTTATCTTTTTGCTTAATAATTTGGGTTTGACCAGTATAGGTCTGGGCAGCTTGATCACAAAATATTGGCCTGTAGCCCTTATTTTATGGGGTTTTGATCTGTTGGGGTCCGAGTTTGTGGGCAGAAGAAACCAGCAGGAAAAAAGAGAACCCCAGGCCAGCACTGTTATAACGGGCTTGATTCTGCTGGTGATCGGTCTCCTTATCCTGGGCCGAAATCTTGAGTTGATTGATTTTGACCTCTCATTCCTCTGGAAAATCTTTTGGCCCCTTGTAATCATACTCATCGGATGGAGCCTGATCCGGGGAACAAAGAGAATGTCTGGCACAAAAGGCACCCATTGGGCGGTGATGAGCGGTCTGGAATTCAAGAGTAAGGGATGGAAACTGGATGATGCCAATGTGATCGCCTTTATGGGTGGAGCCGATATGGACCTCACTGCAGCAGAGATCCCAGAACGGGAGGTAGTTTTAAACCTGACCGCCATCTTAGGCGGTATCACCCTTTACGTTCCCCGGGACATCAATATAGTTTATGAAGGAACTGCTGTCCTAGGAGGGATAACTTTTCTCCGGGAGGAAGGGGGAGGAATCATCGCCGGCAGAAAAACAGAATACACCGGTGACCCGGCCTCCCGGAAAAAGCTCATCATCAAGGCCCTGACTGCACTGGGTGGTATTGAAGTGAAAAATTAATCACCACCTGTTATAATGAATCCTCTGCTCATCAAAGCGATCAGGCCGGAGTTTTTCCTCTGCAGGGTATCCAACAGCGATCAGGGAAAATGGAACAACACCCTCAGGTATCTTAAAGAGTGTACGCATCCCCTCCATCAAGTTTTCCCTGGGGTAAACACCCATCCACACTGTACCCAATCCCAGTGCTTTGGCAGCCAGCAGAATATTCTGGGTTGCTGCAGCACAGTCCTGCGGCCAGAAATAGGGGGACTTGAACCTGCTGCTGTCCCCACAGACCAGAATGGCCAAAGGTGCGGACTTGAGCATTGATGAATGGGGATGAAACTCAGGTATCTTATCCAAAACCTGCCGGTCCTGAATAACGATAAACTGCCAGGGCTGCTGATTATGGGCCGAAGGGGCATACATAGCAGCCTCCAGCAGTTTTTTGATCAGATCTTCTGCTACCGGTTCAGCAGTATACCTCCTAATACTCCTTCTTGTCAGAATGGCTTCCAATGCATCCACAGGCAGAAACCTCCTTATTACTTTAAATAATATTTATATTTCTTTAAGATAAGACTGGTCCCCTTCCATACACCGAACACCAACCAGCCCTTAAGCAAGGGACAGTTCCTTAAGCCACAAGGACAGTCCCCTTGGCTGGCCTTGGTTGGTGCATCAACAGGCAACAACAACCATTTTTCTATTAATTATAATACCCCTGTCCAGCTGATCACAAACCTCCGACAATATCATCACGTTTTATGACGAACCTGAATCGAAAAATCCCATATTATCAATAAATTCTTCTAGCATATTGTTAGCAAGAGATCCTTATACAGACAAACTCCCAAAATTGCATGCAGGTAGCGACTTCACACTAAATTCTGCGGTACTGGGCAGGGCCTGTTTCGTATAGGTTCTCCCCCCTGCTGTCAATGGCTACTGTTACCGGTAAATTCTCGACAGTGATGCGGTAGATCGCCTCAGGCCCCAGATCAGGGTAGGCAACCACCTCCATCTCTTTGATACAGCGCCCGATCAAAGCTCCTGCTCCCCCGGTTGCTGCCAGGTAAACCGCTCCGTGTTTTTTGATGGCATTGATAACCTCAGGGGACCTCCTCCCTTTGCCGATCAAACCCCTCACCCCATATTCCAGCAGCTGAGGGGTATATCTGTCCATACGGCTGCTGGTGGTAGGACCTGCTGCACCACAGGGACGTCCCGGCTGTGGAGGGGTCGGTCCCACATAGTAGATCACCTGTAGGCGCAGATCCACCGGAGGGTCTTCTCCTTTTTCCAAAACTTCTATCAAACGCAGATGTGCCGCATCCCGGGCGCCATAGATCACACCATTGAGCAGCAGCCTCTGCCCCACCCTAAGTTCTTTGGTTTTACCATCGGCAAAAGGCACCTGGACCTGGATCAGCTCTTGATCATCGTTCATCCTGCTGCCGCACTGTTCGCTGGATCCGCTGTTCAAACTCCCTCTGTTTTCTCGCCGCAGTTCCTTACTCAACCTTTTCACCCCTCCACTCCCAGGTCTTGTGCCGTGCAGCATGACAATTGAGGCAAACAGCCACTGGTAAGCCGGCAATATGCGTGGGGTATGTTTCAATATGCACAGCCAGTGCTGTTATCCTTCCCCCCAATCCCCCGGGGCCATAACCCAGTTTGTTGATTGCCTCTAAAAGTTCCCTTTCCAGTGCAGCTAGATCAGGGTCCTGATTGGCTGACTTCACATCCCGCAGCAGGGCACGCTTGGCAAGCAGTAGAGCCTTGTCAGCTGTTCCCCCGATCCCAACCCCCACTGTCACAGGAGGGCAAGGGTTGGGGCCGGCTTTGTCCACCGCGTCGAAAATAAATCTTTTCACACCATCCAGTCCATCTGCGGGTTTAAGCATCCCCAGCGCTGTACAGTTCTCACTCCCGAACCCTTTGGGCATAACAGTAATCCGCAGATGATCACCGGGTACAATGTCATAGTAGATTACAGCAGGGGTGTTGTCACCGGTATTTTTGCGGTGTATGGGATCCGCTACAACAGATTTGCGGAGATACCCCTCTTGATACCCCCTGGCAACACCTGCATTGATAGCCTCAGTCAGGGATCCGCCGGTCACATGCACATCCTGCCCGATCTCCACAAAAACCAAAACCATTCCTGTATCCTGGCACAAAGGAATCCGTTCTTGCATAGCAATACAGGCATTTTCACAGATTTCTCTCAAAATGCGCTTCCCTTGGGAGGACACCTCTAAATCTGCAGCCTCCTGCAAAGCATCCCGGACATCGGAGGGAAGGTCAAAATTAGCTGCCTGACAGAGCCTGGCTACATTTTCCGTAATCAGAGAAGCAGTTATCTCCTGCAATACCATCACCTTCAAATATTATATTTACACCCCTTCAAAAAACTCAAGTAATAGGTTTTGTGGGATAATTCTGGGGTAATCCTTCTTTTACCCTCTTCTTAGCCAGCACAGCTATAGTACCTCCTACAAGAATCAGCAGCCCCCCACACAGCTGCATGCCCGTCAGATGCTGTGAAAAAAGCAGTGCAGATAGAACAACAGCTGTCACCGGTTCTGCATTAGATAGGATTGTTGCAGTAGTAGCACCGACCGCGGTAATCCCGGCAAAGAAAGCAAAGGGTGCTATATTGGAAGTGACCAACCCACACCCTGCAGCTGCCAGGAAACCCTTTACAGTCAAGGGGACTCCCAAACTGCCATCAAAGTAAGCTAAAGGAAACAGAACAGCGACAGTAAACAAAGAGACAAATGCGTTCATCACTAATACATCCATATCTTTGACCAGTCTATTGCCCAGTAAAACAAAACCGGTATAAAAAAGGGCAGCACCTAATGACAGTGCAATGCCAATAGTATTTACCTCACCCAATGAGGAATCAAGCACCATGAACAATCCTGCAAAAGAAATAAAGATCGCTACTGCAGTACCCCTGGTGAGTTTCTCCCCCTGGAAGTAGGAGAGGACTGCCACCAGGATGGGGTGTGTAAAAAACAATAGTGTAGTTAACCCTGCAGATATATACTTCACAGATGATACAAAAAGGATCGACTGCACAACATTAAACACACCGCCTAAGATAAACAACCAAAAAACCTGGCGCCAGCTCAATTGTATCTTGATTCTCCGTACCGCCAGATAGAGAAAGAACACAATGGCTGCTACCAGATACCGGTAAAATAAAAAGTTCAGGGTCGTGGCCCCTGCCTCATAAGCATAAACAGAAAAAATAGGGATAAAGCCGTAGCAGACTGCAGAAATTAGAACAAGTATTACTCCGGTTTGATATAACATAGTGACACCTTTTCTTAAAGTGACAAGCACTTATGATATTTTGTATAGATATTTCTTTTCGCGCGCTATCCGTCGTCGCGCGGGGGGACAGTCCCCCTGATCGGTCGGTTTTTCCCTGCCAGCGCAGCGACCTGCGAAGGTTGTTACTTGCCCTTGACGAAGGAGCAGTTAACGTCAGCCGAAGCGAAACATGGATGTTGAGCTAGGCGACTATGCGCCACGGACGGCGTCATAGGGCGCGGTCTGCTATAAAAGCGACAAGTCTTAGGGCAAGTTAAACCGAAGCTTATGTCGTAAGCGGCAAGGGATAAACACTGCTCGTCGCGCGCGGGGACTGTCCCCCTGATCGGACCGATCAGTCAACCTGTCCCCCTGATCGCGCCTGATCTGTCTACTGATCGGTCGAGTCGGCTGCAGCTTTAATCGCTGCGACAACCTTCGAATACCCTGCACAGCGGCACAGGTTTCCTGCAATAGCTGTACGGATCTCTTCATCTGTGGGATGAGGATTCCTCATTAAGAGGGCTTTGGCTGACATCAGCATCCCCGGTGTGCAGAATCCGCACTCCACAGCAGAGTGCTCGAGAAATTTCTGCTGCAGCAGATCCAACTGTTCGTCCTCAGCCAACCCCTCTACGGTTATGATCTCCTTTCCGTCCACCTGAGGTGCCAGCACCAAACAGGAATTAACAGCCTTTCCATCCATAATCACTGTACAGGAACCGCATTCCCCTTCGCCACAGCCCTCTTTTGTTCCGGTCAGCCCCAGCTCATCCCGCAGCAGGTCAATCAGCCTTATACTGGGGCAGACATCTATATTATAGCTTTTTCCGTTCACTTTAAATTTGATCAGCATGCTCCCACCCTCTTCTGTTCGGTTAAAGCTGCCAGGATTTTATCAGCTGTAACAGGCAAATCAGATAGTGATGTCCCTAAAGCATTATTGACCGCATTGATAACTGCAGCAGCAGTAGGCACATTTGATATTTCTCCAATACTTTTTGCTCCAAAGGGACCGTCATCACCCTCATGCTCAATCAACAGCACCTTCACATCAGGCATGTCCAATGCAGTGAGCATATGATAGTTTGCAAAGCTGTTGTTAAGGGGTATCCCTTCGTCATCTATCTTCACTTCTTCACAAAGGGCATAGCCAATACCCATCTGTACAGCTCCTTGGAATTGCCCTTCGACCATACCTCTATTCAGGGCTCGCCCGATATCACTGACAGCCAGAAAATCTGTCACACTGGTCAATCCTGTCACCGTATCCACTTCCACTTCAGCAAACTGCACAGAGTATGAGCCTGGATTGGAGGGTGAATAGTAAGTATACGCGGCATTCAGAGTTCTGAAGTTCTCCCGAACGGTTTTTTCAGCGATCTCCTTATAAGATATAACTCGCTCTTCGGCCTCTCCCACAGTGCAAACACAGCCCTTTTCCACTCTCAGATATTCCTTTGGTTTAGCCAGTATGAGCGCCGCGTTCTCCAGAATTTGATCTTTCAGCATCTCCGCGATCTTCTTGGCGCAAGCCCCAACAACATAGGTCACCCTGCTTCCATATACCCCGGGGTCATATCCGGTAAATTCGGTATCAGCCTCGGTCACAGTAATCAGATCCGGGTCTATATCCAGCACTTCAGCTATAATGATCTTCATGACAGTGCCTATACCGCAGCCCACATCATGGATCGATGCGTTCAGATTCAAGCTGCCATCCTCATTCATCTTCAGAACCATGCTGGTGGAATCGATAAATCCCCCATACATACCGTTTTTGTGGGCACCACAGGCAACACCAACACCTCGCCGGTACCGTCCCTGCTTATTTTGGCTGTTATACCTTTCCTTCCAGCGAAAAGCCTCGGCCCCTTTTTGCAGGCATTCGATTACCCGGGCATCCCCTAATGAAAGGTGCACCACCGGATCCATATCATGAGGATGAACCAAATTCTGTAGCCTGAATTCAACCGGATCCATGCCTAGCTTTTTGGCCACCTGATCCATGTGAATTTCCACAGCTGTGATGATCTCCGGAGCCCCCCACCCTCTGGAACCGCCGGACCTGACTGTATTGGTATAAACAGCACGGCCGCTATGCCTGTAGTGAGGAATTCTGTAAAGCTTACATACCTTTTGAGATAAAGTGGTGACATAATCCGGTGCAGCACCTGAATATGCTCCAGCATCAAGGGTGCTGTCGGCAATAAGCTCCTGCAGTTTACCGCTTTTGGTCACTGTGGTTTTAATCCTAGTCTTCACTGGTGGCCTGACCCTGGTATGAATAATACACTCTTCCCGATCCAGTATCAGTTTAACCGGCCTCTTAGTTTCCATTGCCATAAAAGAGGTCACAGGTTCGAATAGAAACTCCTGTTTACCACCGAAAGAACCTCCGATAGGAAGTTTAATCACTCGCACATCGCTGTAATTCATATCAAAAAGCTCTGCCACCACAGTTCTCACACCATACACACTCTGGGTTGGGGTCCAAATCGTAAGTTTCCCTGAGGTGTCGTAGTAAGCGATACAGCCATGGGTCTCAATAGCGCCGTGGTGGATCCTCTGGGTCTGTGTCTCACTTTCCATCGTTATGCAGTCTTCAGTAGTAGATGGAACATCTCCTACATCGACAACATACTCATGAACCACATTCCCTCTAGGCTGGATCTTCACTTCTCCGTTGTTCAATGCCTCTTCCGGTGTCAATAACGCAGGAAGTTCTTCATACTCTACATCGATCAGAGAAGCCGCTTCTCTGGCTGCAGCAAAACTGGTAGCTACCACCGCAGCCACTCGGTCCCCCACATATTTAACCCTTTCTGCAAATAGAGTCTCATCTGCAAAACACATCTGCTGGCCGGGAATAATCCTATAACTGCTGAACATTTTATCCGGAGCATTAAAGTGAGAGAATATTTTGATAACTCCCGGAACTTTTTCAGCCCTGCTGGTATCGATTTTCTTCACAATGCCATGGGGGATAGGACTTAATAAGAGTTTGGCATACAGCATATTAGCCAGTTTCAAATCACAGCAGTAATCAAGATCACCTGTTACCTTTCGTACACCATGATCACAGGGGAAAGTACTGCCCACATACTTAAACTCTTTTTTCATACTCTGCCCTCCTTGTGAAAGAGTACTGTAAAACAATGTCAAGAAAAGTGCTGAAGGAATACCGATACCCCTATGTTTAGTGTATAAGCTGGTGTATATTAGTGCAATGGAAATGGGCTGGAAATATTACCGCGTTGGGGGACTATCCCCCTGTCCCTCTGCTCGGTCAGTTTGTCCCTGCTAGCGCAGCGACCTGCGTAGGTTGTTACTTGCCCTTGACGAAGGAGCAGTTAACGACAGCCGGAGCGAAACATGGATGTTGAGCTAGGCGACTATGCGCCACGGACGGCGTCATAGGGCGCGGTCTGCTATAAAAGCGACAAGTCTTAGGGCAAGTTAAACCGAAGCTTATGTCGCAAGCGGCAGGGATAAACACTGCTCGTCGCGCGGGGGACTGTCCCAGTGGTCGGTCCCTATCGGTCAACCT
>LFTQ01000138.1:0-480 GCA_001513545.1 Clostridia bacterium DTU068
GGTGACATGGGGACGGAGGTCATGTCACACGTGACAGGGGGACGTGACAGGGGGACGGGGTCGTGTTTCAGGTGTCGTGTCATTAGAGGTCACATGTCAGAAGACCGAAGCCAGAAGTACTGTCATCTAGAACCCACTTCACCGTCGTTTACCAACGTTTAACCACTAAAATGATATCGAAATACTGCCTTTGACCATCGATAGTTACGGCAATTAACCGTCACCATTATCAACTGTACCACACTTTTGATCAAACATGTCCCAGCAGTGAGTCAAAGTACCTGTCCCCTTGACTCTGTCCCCTTGACTCATTGACTCATTGACTCATAAATAAATAAGGAGCACGTTTAGTGCTCCTTTTAAATTAACTCTGGCAGCGACCTACTCTCCCGGAAAACCAGTACCATCGGCGCTGGAGGGCTTAACTGCCGTGTTCGGGATGGGAACGGGTGTTGCCCCTCCGCTATTGCCACCAGAAAC
>LFTQ01000138.1:536-872 GCA_001513545.1 Clostridia bacterium DTU068
GTGCAAGCCCTCGACCTATTAGTACCGGTCCGCTTAAAGGGTTACCCCTCTTACACTCCCGGCCTATCTACCTGGTCATCTTCCAGGGGTCTTAACCCAGTTTTCACTGGGTGGGAAACCTCATCTTGGGGCCGGCTTCGCGCTTAGATGCTTTCAGCGCTTATCCGTTCCAGACATGGCTACCCAGCTGTACCGTTGGCACGATAACTGGTACACCAGTGGTCTGTCCATCCCGGTCCTCTCGTACTAGGGACAGCCCCCCTCAAGTTTCCTACGCCTGCGACGGATAGGGACCGAACTGTCTCACGACGTTCTGAACCCAGCTCACGTACCGCT